>JAITDI010000002.1 GCA_031282625.1 Candidatus Endomicrobiellum meruensis
AGAAAATAATACCTGCTGGAACTTACAAAATAGCGTTAGTTTGGTCTAACAAATTTCAGAGAGAATTGCCAGAACTTTTAAATGTTCCAAAGAGAGCGGCAATAAGGATACACAGGGGAAATTCGGTAAAAGATACGCAAGGGTGCATTCTTGTTGGGATAAGTGACAAAGCTGGCTGGCTTAGGAATTCAGCCAAATACGAGCAAAAGATTGTGGGGTTGATTAAACAATATAAAGAATGTTGGATTAACTATTGCACAAGAACATAAAGCCTCGCTTTAAAGAACGAGGCTCAGGGTAACTTTTCTTTTACAGGTACAGGTCATCACCATTCTCAACATCTTCTTTAGATGGTTTTACAAAACTAATAAAACAACTATTCTTTCTAAACAACGATTTATCTGCTAAAAACTGCGTTGCAAAAAGTCTGTGCGAACCGTCTCGTGTACCCCCTTCTCCATCTAAAATCACAGGACGAGTGACATCATACCTGTTTCTCTTTATGCTTTTCACTAGTTTTCCAAAACTTTTTGCACTATGAGGGAATTCATCTAGTTCTCGTTCGGCATCATTCCTAATAGCTGGATTTGCAGAGCTTGAGTCTAGTATCTTTTTATTTAAGTACTTAGCAGCTTCATAAGGACTGAGCCCCTTCTTTTCCATTAAAAAATCACGATTTTCATAGTTTTCAGACAAATGTTTAACGTAGTTTTCACCTCCAACAGTATATGGCCAAGTTCCGTTGTTTGATTCATTAAACAAATCTTTATTTTCTTCCCATACAGCACTAAGATATCTGTAACGCCCTTCCTTCCTTAATTTTCCACCATAAAGATGATCTGTAATGGTACCCATTTTCTCAACAGGAATAACATCTAGGGTTACTATACTTGTACGATCAGCAAATGAACTAACCTTTATTTCTCTAGACTTTTCTAGACACTTCTCCATTTCGACAACTTTTGGATCATTTTTATTTAATTTGCCAGTTTCAACGTTTTCTCTAAAAATATTTGTTAGGTTACCTATCCTGCCAGTTGCTACTGTATAGTTTTCACATATACCTAAACTAACAAAACCAAACAGGAATAGAAATATACTTACTAGCCTTATCATAACTTCACCTCACAAGATTATTCATGATTTTTACAATCCCAATTTATATCTTTCAATTCTTGTTTATAAAAAGTATCTAATAGTTTTCTGAGACTTTCCAATTCTTCAAGGTCTTCTTTCTCTTTTATAGAGAACTCACAGCAGATGGAACCATTTTTGCAATCTTCACAGTAAAGGCGCTGACCTTTTTCTTTACGATTTGTTATGATTTCTTGTAGTTTATCACCATATTCTTCCTTAAACCTTCTTATGTTATCAGCATATCCTCCATCCAATTTCTCTTTTGCTTGTTTACAATTTGCGACATCAAAAGAAGCAAACAATTGCGATATAAAAAAACAAAATACAGCACAGAGAACGCACAAGCACTTCAGCATAACTTTAGTCTTCATATCCCCTCCTAAGCACTTCTGATTGACTCTTTAAATTCATACTCTTTATCTTCCTCCTTTTTATTTTATTTATACATTATTTTATGATTTAAAAACAGCTTTGTCAAGCTATAAAATGTTTAGTATTTCTTCATTTCTTCAGCTCTTTCAAAGATTCGTCCTGAGACATGTTCAGAATTTTCATTACAATCTTTCTTCCGATTGAAACTCTACCAACACAGTTTTCTAAAGTCAACCGCTAAAATTCTTTTAACTTCTTCTTTAATTCTTCGCTTGTTAATTTGAGTACTTTCCCTACGTCTAAAACAGTGTAATCTCTGGCATCCTTCTGTCCAACCGCTATCGTTTATAGAACCCTTGCCTTCTTTTGCATAAGTGGCATGACTGCCTCTTTGACGAATCCTAATATAATACTTAGCACTAACTTTGTCAAGCCATTTTTGTGTAATAATTTTCTAAGTTATAGAATATTTATAGAAAAGATTTAAAATTATCAAATTTCCCGACGCTGTTTAAAAATACTTGGTGGAGCCAGCGGGAATTGAACCCGCATCTTATCGTTGCGAACGATATATTCTCCCGTTTAACTATGGCCCCTTACATATCAGGGGAGAGAATTGCTTAAGAGGACACCATTATAGGAAATCTAACACTTTTTGTCTAATTTAAACATTTAAAAATTAGATTAATTGAGAGTTTATTAACTGCAGGGGTTGTCGACTACTTTGTTGAGTTGTAAATATAGAGACACTATCTTTATTACTAAGCTATATTTACTTTAAAGTAAATATCCTTTGCGTTTTAGATTCTATTAGGTATGATATCCAAAAACATGCCGCAGCAAAAAGAATTAAATTTATTGTAGGTTTTATGGCATACTTTATTGAAATATCGCCAAGGATAAACATTCTTACATAATTCATGGAATATGTTGATGGAAAAAAATAAGAAACTGCCCTTAAAAATACAGGCATAGCGTTGTGTGTCCAAGCAAAACCCGACAATAAAACTGTTGGTAAAGAATAAAACATAAGTGCTGCCATAGCCATTTCCGGAGATCTGAATAAAGACGATACAAGTATTGAAAAAAAGACCATCGCAATTATAAAAGCTGTAGATACTGTAAAAACTCCAAATAAAGATACGGCGTATATTGAGTTTATCGGTAAGATAATAAAAATATTAAAAAAATTTATAATGCTGCCTATTAAAATATACGGAATAGTTTTGCCAAAAAATATACTGCTAAAATTTAACCCTGCCTTTTTGTATATATTCAGTTTAGCTTTCTCGGAGGCTAAATTTGTACAAACTGCTACCAAAATTATTTGCTGAAGAACGGCAAGCAGCAAACATGGAAGAAGAAAATCAGAATAATTCATTTGGGCATTAAACAAATAAACTGTGTTTATCTTGATAGGGGAAAAGGCATCTTCCGCAGATTTATAAGAATACCCCTTATTGCTAAGTATCTTGATGAATTGTTTTTTTGTGAAATGTGTTGCAGTAAGCGTAATTTTTTTTAACACATTGCTTGCGACTAGAAAATTGCTTGAATTTACCACATCTGAAATTAAAATGCTTTGACCTTTCTTTAAAGTCCTGCTGAAATTGATGGGTATAAAATAAAAAGCGTTTATTTTGTCTTTAAAAATATCTTGTAATGCTTCACTCGAAGAAGTATATGCGCTAACAGTTTTAAGCTCAGAAGTTGCATTTAAAGCTCTTACAAGCTTTCTTGAAGTTGATGATTTGTCCATATTTACTACACCGACTTTAATATCAGTTGCTCTTCTGTTTATATAAAGAAAAGAAAACAAAAGGCTGTAAAATAAAGGCGCTGCGATACATATTAAAAGCATATCTTTTGATTTTACTATGCTTTTACATTCCCTAATAAATATTTTATTGAAGTTTTTAAATTTCATTACTTTTGCTCGTATTTTTTATTAAGCAAAATACTTTCTTCCCGGTCTGACTACTATAATTTGACCAGGACGCAAATATTTTTGTTTTAACAAACTACGGTTATCTTTATAAATTTCTTTGGGTGTTGTTTTATACTTTACAGCTATTTTTTCAATCCATTCGCCTTTTACAACTCTATGCTTTATAAATCCTGGCGAAGGATTTAAATCTTTTACTTGTTCAATATTTTTTATAAATATTTCTCTGCTTCCGTACGGAATTTTTAGTTCAAAATTTGGATAACCGTGAGGCGTACACCAAGCGTTTAACGCTGGATTTAATTTTTTTATTTCTTCAACTGTAGTATTCGCGCATTGAGCAACAATTTTTAAATCTATAATTTTGTCAGTTTTATAAATATCATATTTTTGAGGACTGCTATATTGTAAATTGACAAAGCCATACTTTTCAAGATCTTTGCCTATTGTTGCTGCAGCTATAAACTGAGGCATGTAATTTTGTGTTTCTTTAGGAACTGCATTTCTTGAAACCATTTCAGAAATATCGGAAGCATTGGAAAACTTCATATCTCTTATAAGACCATATTCTCCTCTATTGTACGCTGCAAGGACAAGATGCCAGTCATTTAGCATAAGATAAAGTTGTTTTAAATATACACAAGCTGCCTTTGTGGACTTTTCAGGGTCACGCCTTTCGTCTATCCAATAATTTATTTGCAATCCTAACGCTCTACCTCTGTGAGACATAATTTGCCACAAGCCTACAGCTCCAGCTCGGGAAACTGTATTTAAGTTATATAAACTTTCAACAATAGGTAGATAGAAAAACTCTTCAGGAAGTCCAAATTCCCTCAAGATTTTTAAAATCATATCTTTATAAGCGCCACTTTTTTCTAATGCTGTTTTTATACGTTCTTTAGCTTTGCCCGAAGAATATATCGCAATGTATTTTTTTACCAAAGCGTCGTCTGCGGTTGTCATAGGCACAGAATACTCTTGTTGAAGAAGAGTAGAATCGTTTGTAGGGTAGAATTTCTTTAACTTAGAAAGTATTTCATCAATATCTTCAAAAAGAAATGCATAAAGGCCGGGTTCTATATCTGCTTTTGAAAGCTTATCCATAAACATAGAAAAATATTTTTTTGATTTTTTAAGGTTACCTTTTTTAAAAGCAATTACAGCTTTTTTATAGGACATTGACGCAGCAAGAATTTTGTCTTTTGTTTTCTCATCTAATCTTGCCCTGGACAAGGCATTTGCTATTTTTGACGTTACAATTTCTTCTTGTTCTTCTAAATTCTCAAAGATTACAGTCTGCGTTGGAGACTCAATATTTATAATGCCATCATTATTTTGAGCATAAGAAGTTACAACAGGAAAAGATAAAAATATTGCAAAGAGGCTTTTCTTTATACTCATTGACAACCCCGTAAATTGTAATTTGTTTACTTCAAAAATCTAACAATAGATAAAGAATTAAGTGCTTAGTAGTGAACTATTTTACAATCGTAACTATAAGGAATTATAGCAAAATAACCCGACCTCTACGCTAAGAGATATTTAGTTTAGCATAGGCTAATCTCAGTATGGTGCTGCAAAACAAAAGGTTGAGATTGATATTTCGCTCCGACTTGAGGCTAACATTCTTTCCATTTTATCATTTAATATTTTTAACGACCTAAAGAACCTGTCAGTTTCATGCGAACAATGAACGAATAATATCAAATTCAAAATAACAAAAATAGACACTCATAAACAAAATTGATACAATTCAAAAGTCGGGTGCTTCATGCTATGAGGCTGAGAAAGGCATTAAAATGTCTTAACCGATGGAGGTTATAGCCTCTTGAACCTGATACGGGTAATGCCGGCGTAGGGAATTTGATTTTAAAACTAATGCAATCCCTTTAAGAATTTTTCAGGTTCTTGGAGGGATTTTTCTGTTTTAGCATTGGAGGGAAAAATGGAAGAAGACGTTTTAAACATTGCAGGGATTAGTCTTAAAAGCAGATTGTTTATAGGCAGTGGAAAGTTCCCCAATAATAATTTAATTCCAGACATTTTAAAAGCTTCCAGCGCACAAATAATAACCGTTGCTGTAAGAAGATTTGATTTTGAAAATCCTCTTGAGAATATTTTAAATTTCATTCCTAAAGACATTTATATAATGCCAAATACTTCCGGCGCTAGAAATGCTAAAGAAGCTGTTAATATTGCAAGAATTGCAAAAGCAGCATGCCAAACAAACTTAATAAAAATAGAAATAATAAACGACAACAAATATCTATTGCCCGACAATTATCAAACGGCAAAAGCATGCGAAACGCTTTCAAAAGAAGGTTTTAATGTTTTTGCATACATGAACGCAGATTTATATGCTGCACGAGATATGCAAAATGCAGGAGCAAAAGCCATAATGCCCTTAGGAGCGCCGATAGGCACTAACCGAGGGTTTAGAACAGAAGAAATGGTGCGTATTTTGATTGAAGAAATAGACACACCCATAATAGTTGACGCAGGACTTGGCAAGGCATCTGAAGCTTGCAAGTGTATGGAGATGGGCTGCGCTGCCGTAATGGTAAACACAGCTATATCATCAAGCCCTAACGCCGTTTTAATGTCCGAAGCGTTTAAAGACGCAGTAACATCAGGCAGAAAAGCCTACCTTGCAAAACACGGAACGGTTTCAACTATTGCAAGAGCGTCATCGCCATTAACTGGATTTTTAAGGAACTAAGAGGTTTATATGAGTTTTTATGATGAAATACAAAAATATAAAAACTTTGATTTTAATGCTTTTACAGATAAAGTTTTAGATAATGAGATATTAAATATTATTAATAAGAGAAGTTTATCCGATCAAGACTTTCTTGTTTTGCTTTCTCCGAAAGCATTAAATCACATTGAACAAATTGCCCGTAAAGCAAATGGAATTGCGGTAAATAATTTTGGCAAGAATATATTGTTGTACGCTCCTTTGTACGTTTCAAATTTTTGCATTAACAATTGTTTGTATTGCGGGTTTTCCACTAACAATAATATTAAAAGAGAAGCATTAAGTTTTGAAGAAATAGAAGAAAACTGTAAAATAATTGCCAGTTACGGCATACGCCATATTCTACTTGTGTGTGGCGAAAGCAGAGTAAAAACATCTTTGGAATATCTCAAAAAATCTGTCAAAGTTTTAAAAAAATATTTTGATGCCATTGATTTAGAAGTTTATCCTCTTGAAGAGAATGAATACAAAGAACTTTTTGTCGCAGGAGTTGACGGGCTTACAATATATCAAGAAACTTATGACGAAAATCTTTATAAAGTATTGCACACAAAAGGTGCAAAAACTGATTACAAATACCGTATTGAAACATGCGAGAGAGCTGGAAAAGCAAATTATAGAAACCTCAACGTTGGGGCATTGCTTGGATTAAAAGATTTTATAAGCGAAGTTTTTTTTGTCGGGATACACGCTCAATATTTAAGAAAGAAATTTCCGCATGCTGAAGTTGGAATGTCTTTTCCAAGACTGCGTCCGGCAGAAGGAGGATTTCAGCCGAAAACAACCGTAACCGACATGCAGCTGGTACAAGCCATATGCGCTATGAGGCTTTTTATAAACAGAATAAATATTACAGTTTCTACTCGTGAAAGTTCAGAGTTAAGAAATAATATCATACCGCTTGGCATTACTAAAATGTCTGCAGGATCAAGCACGGAAGTAGGCGGATACGTAAAAAGAGTTGCCCATGGCGAATTTTTATCAAAAGGTCAATTTACAATAAACGACGTTGCAAGCGTTGCAAGCGTTAAAGATATGATTTACAAAGCAGGCTATCAGCCTGTGATGAAGGATATGTTCTAAATGAAAAAACAAATGCCAAAAGGCTTGTATGCTATTACTGCAGAGATTTTTTCAAACAGTCGTGACAATATAGCAGTAGTTAAAGAAATGCTTGACGCAGGCATAAAAACATTGCAATACCGCGATAAATATAAAACAAAATTAGAAAAATTTAAACAGTGTGAGATAATACGCAAATTAACCTTAGATTATAATGTATTTTTTGTGGTAAATGACGATATAGATATAGCTCTTGCAGTTGAAAGCGATGGATTGCATTTGGGGCAAGATGATCTGCCTATTTTCTACGCAAGAAAAATTGTTGGCGATAATATGGTTATCGGAATTTCAACGCATTCGCCTGTTCAAGCTCTCACTGCTCAAGAGCAAGGTGCAGACTATATCGGAGTAGGACCTATATTTAAAACTTTCACAAAAGATAATGTCTGCGAGACTGTTGGTTTTGAGTATCTTAAATATTGCGTAAAAAATATTAAAATTCATAAAGTAGCCATCGGCGGTATAAAACTTTCTAATATTTGGCAAATCTGTAACTTTCACCCAGACAGTATTTGCATGGTAACTGAAATTACCGCTTCACCAAACATTAAGGACACCATCAGGCAAGCTTTAGAGGTTATAAATGATAACAATTAAGTTAAATGGAAAAGATGAGAAGGTAAAAGAAAATTTTTCCCTTCTTAAGTTGTTGGAAGACAAAGAAATTGTTCCTGACACCGTTGTCGTAGCTTTAAATATGAATGTTGTAAATCAAACTAAACTAGACAAAACTTTTCTTTCAAATGGCGACAGTGTTGAAGTTTTAAGATTTGTGGCAGGCGGGTAGATTTTCATCATGTGCGTGTATATAAAAATGTTTTTATTTTAAGGTCGTAATTTATGCAAAACTTTTATGAAAGATACAAAAGTCATATATTGCTTAAAGAGATAGGCATTTCTGGACAAGAACGCATAAAATCTTCAAGCGTTCTTATTGTTGGGGCAGGAGGGCTTGGTTCACCGCTAGCATTATACCTTGCCGCAGCAGGAGTAGGGAATATAGGCATTATTGATTTTGATAATGTTGATGTTTCAAACTTGCAAAGACAAATCCTTTACAATGATAGCGATGTAGGCAAGAGCAAAGTTGAAATTGCCAAAGAACGTATAGAAAAATTAAACTCTGAAATAAAAGTCAACACTTATAATGAAAAACTTACAAATGTAAATGCTTTAGATATATTTAGAAATTACGATGTTGTTGCAGATGCTGCCGACAACTTTCAAACACGCTATCTTGTAAATGATGCCTGCGCTCTCAGCGGTATTCCCGACGTTTGGGCGTCAGTGTATAAGTTTGAAGGACAGGTAAGCATTTTTGACGCAAAAAAAGGAGCTTGTTACCGTTGTTTTCATCCTGTTGCACCAAAACATGGAAGTGTGCCTTCTTGCGGCGAAAGTGGTGTGATTGGCGCTATAACAGGAATAATCGGGTCTATACAAGCCTGTGAAGTTCTAAAAATTATAACAGGTACTGGCACGCCCTTAATTGGACGTTTATTATATTTTGATGCGTTTAATATGCTTACAAAAGAGTTTAAAATTAAAAAAGATAAAAATTGTTCTTTATGCGGTACAAATCCGTCAATAAAAGAACTTCAAGATTACGACGAATTTTGCCAAATTAACAAGTTTGCTGAAAATGAAATAACTCCTGATGAATTAAAAATAGTACTTAAAAATAAAAAGAATATACAAATAATTACTATATGCGAGGAAAACGAAAAGCAAGATTTAGTTTTCCCTGACTCTTTGCCTGTAGCTTTAAATAATATTGTGTTTTTAAAGGACAAATTGAATACAAATAGCGATACTATTTTTGTTTGTAAGTACGGATATAAAAGTATTTACGCTATACGATTGTTAAAAGAAGCGGGCTACAAAGGAAAAGTGTACAGCCTTAAAGGCGGAACCGATAAATATTAAGTCTTTACAGACAATCCTAACTTATCGGGATAATGTCTCTCCAAAAAAGATAGCTATTTAAACATTCTAACACATCATAAATATATAACAGCGACTACAAAATTAATTTTTATAAAATTGCATTACTGAATTTTATGCTTATAGAACCTGAGCATCTCGGATAGATAAAACGGAGGAGTTTCGTGACTGAAAAAACTCAAAAAGGACATCTTTCTTTGAAAAGTAAGGCAAAATAAATTAATAATTTTTGTATTTTTAGGATTTTTTCCTAAATGATAATATTGTCTTATTAAATAGGTTAATCCGTCTCATTTTGCCAGCTTTTTCTTTTGTTAATATAAAAGATAGTACGCGGTTTATCATATTTCCGGGTAGCTTATTTTTTATTTTTTTAATAGGGTTTGTAATAAATTTTTCTTCAATATAAGAATCTACAAAATTTCCCCATCTAGTTTTAAAAATCTTACTATTTTTATCAACTAAGTAACTTCTCTTGTCTTTGCTCAAAAACGATCCATGTCTTGCATGCCCAATATACAAATTATCTATAAGTACGCTCTTCCAACCATTTTTAATTGCACGGACTGTAAAGTCTGTCTCTTCATAATACCCATGTCCATAAATTTCATCCAGATATCCTTGCTGTTCAATAACTTTTCTTCTTATACAAAAGCAAAAACCTTCGGCTCTCAAGACAAGAGGGTATGTAGGCTTGTGAACAGTGTCAAGCAAATCGTTCATTTGTTGTATAGAACGATTCTTAATTTGAGGTATACAGAAGTATTCTGCTGAAGAGCCTATAGCAAAAGCGACTCCTATACTATTGTCTGAGTTAAAACAATCAAGAATTTTTTTGTTAAATCCTGATGCTATTTCCGTGTCACTATTTAAAATTACACAAACATCGCCTTTAGCTTCTTTTAATCCTCGGTTAGCAGTTTTAATAAAACCCTCATTTTTTGTGTTTTTAAAAAGGCGAAATCCTTTATGTGTAAATACAAACTTTTCCAAATACAATGCAGTTTGAACTTCAGAACAATCATCAATTATTATTATTTCTCCGGAAGAAAACTCAAAAGTTCTTAAAAGACTATTAAATAGAATTTGTACATAATTCAAAGAGTTATAAACTGGTATTACTAAAGAAATATAATTTTTATACATGTGTACATTAACTCCCGAAAAAGTTATAATATAACTTCAAAGAATTATACAAAATACAAAAAAAGAGGTTAAATTTTGAAAGGGATAATTCTTGCAGGTGGCACTGGAAGTAGGTTGTATCCTGCTACTTTTGCTATCTCAAAGCAACTAATACCAATTTATGATAAACCTATGATTTACTATCCTATGTCTGTGCTTATGTTAGCTGGCATAAGGGACATACTAATTATTTCTACTCCAAAAGATCTGCCATTTTATAAACATCTTTTTGGAAATGGCTCTAACCTTGGATTAAATTTAAGCTTTATAGAGCAAGTTAAACCTGAAGGGATTGCTCAGTCTTTTATTTTAGGCAAAGAATTCATAGGAAAGGATTCGGTTTGTCTTGTTTTGGGTGACAACATTTTCTACGGTAATACCATAAAGGAACATCTTCTAAAAGCATCTAAACTCAAAAAAGGGGCGGAAGTTTTTGCCTATCATGTTAAAAATCCACAGAGTTACGGTATAGTAGAAATAGATAGAAATAACAAAGCATTATCTATAGAAGAAAAGCCAAAAAATCCAAAATCAAATTGGGCTGTTACCGGTCTATATTTCTATGATAACGATGTTGTAGAAATAGCCAAAAATTTAAAGCCTTCTTCCAGAGGCGAATTAGAAATTACAGGTGTTAATATACACTATTTAAAGCAGGGATATTTGAGAGTAAATCTTATGGGGCGAGGTTATGCGTGGCTTGATACTGGTACGCATGAAGATTTAATCAAAGCATCAACTTTTGTGGAAGTTATTGAAAGTAGGCAAGGCATTAAAATAGCTTGTCTGGAAGAGATATCTTTTAGTAATGGTTGGATTGATGCAGAAAGGTTGATTTCTGAAGCTGAAAAAATGAAAAATACTGACTATGGAAAATATTTGATGAGTATTATTGGGTAAAACAAAAATGGATTTTTTTAGACCATTTATAGAAGGTCTTGTTGTTATAACTCCAAAAATTTTTAGAGATGTGCGTGGATATTTTTTTGAAAGTTATAACAAAAAAGAGTTTGAACAAGAAGAACTAACAACAGAATTTGTCCAAGATAATCAATCTTTTTCTTCATACGGTACTATTAGAGGGTTACACTTTCAAAAACCTCCATATGCCCAATCTAAGCTTGTCCGTGTTTTACAAGGAAAAGTTTTTGACGTTGCTGTTGATTTGCGTAAAAACAGCAATACTTTTGGCAAGTGGTTTGGTATAGAGCTTTCCAATAAAAATCAAAAAATGTTTTTTATTCCGCGAGGATTCGCTCACGGATTCTCAGTATTAAGCGAAACTGCGGTATTTTTTTATAAATGTGATAATTTTTATAATAAAGAATCAGAAGACGGAATTTTATTAAATGATGTTGATTTGAGCATAGACTGGAAAATTAATTCAAAAGATACGATTATATCTGAGAAAGACAAGTTAAATAAAACGTTTGAAGAATATAAAAGGAATGTATGTTTTTAATAACAGGGGCAAAAGGACAATTAGGTAGATGTTTTGCAGATATTTTAAATCCTAAGCAAGCATATTTTTATGATTCTGATGAAATGAATATTACAAATATAAAATCAATACAGAAATGTCTTATAGACAAGAATATCGCGGCAATTATAAACTGTGCAGCTTATACTAATGTGGACAAAGCTGAAGACGAAAAAGAAAAAGCTTATGCAGTAAATGTTGTAGGTGTTGAAAATTTAGCTAAGACAGCAGAAGAAAGGGATATCCCGATTATACATATATCCACGGATTATGTTTTTGGAGAACAGTATGCAAGTTTTCTTCTAAATGAGGACGCTCTAGTTTCTCCCTTAGGAGTTTATGGAAAAACAAAATTATATGGTGAAAATGCAATAAAGAAATATGCAAAAAGTTATATTATTATCAGAACGTCTTGGCTTTATAGCGAGTATGGGCATAATTTTCTAAAAACTGTTATAAAGCTTGCATCTGAAAGGCAAGAAATAAAAGTTGTGTCAGACCAAATAGGAACTCCAACATATGCTCCTGATCTTGCAAGAGCGATTGTTGAAATTCTTTCAAAATTAAAAAAAGGAACTAAAGAAATATATCATTTCAGTAATGAAGGGGTTTGTAGTTGGTATGATTTTGCTTATGAAATAGTTAGACAAAGAAATCTAAATTGTAATGTATTGCCAATCAAAACAAGTGAGTATCCTACTAAAGCAAGGCGTCCGTTTTTTTCAGTATTGGACAAGAGTAAAATAAAAAAAGAATTTAATTTACAAATAGACCATTGGATAAAAGGAATAGAGAAATGCTTAAAAAAACTATCTTGATAACAGGTGGAGCAGGGTTTATAGGTAGTAACTTTATTCCATATTTTCTAAAAAAATATTCTAAATACAGAATAGTGAATTTAGATAAACTTACATATGCAGGAAATTTAAACAATATAAAAGAAATTAAGTCCCATCCTAATTATGTTTTTGTAAAAGGCGATATTTGTGATGCGAAACTGATAAATAAAATATTTAGAAAATATGATATTCAAGGAGTTATACATTTTGCTGCAGAGTCTCATGTTGATAATTCAATTTCTGGTCCATTACCGTTTATAAAAACAAATATTGAAGGGACTTTTACCTTGCTTGAAGTAGCGAAAACCTATTGGCTTGAAGCATCTTTTAAATATAAGAAAAAATATAAACATTGTAGATTTCATCATATCTCCACTGACGAAGTATATGGCTCATTAAGAAGAGAAGGATTGTTTAAGGAAACTACTCCCTATGCTCCAAATTCTCCATATTCCGCATCCAAAGCATCAAGCGATTTTCTTGTTAGGGCGTATAATCATACATATGGCTTAAATGTTACTACAAGTAACTGTTCAAATAATTATGGACCTAAACAACATGTAGAAAAATTAATACCAACCATAATAAGAAAAGCTTTGAACAAGGAACCGATACCAGTATATGGTGATGGAAAAAATGTGCGTGACTGGCTTTATGTTTTAGATCATTGTAAAGGGATAGATTTAGTTTTTCATAAAGGGAAATCCGGTGAAACTTATAATATTGGTGGGAGAAACGAAAGAAACAACTTAGAGATAGTAAGCATTATTTGTAAAATTTTAGATAGATTAAAGCCATTAAAAGATAAAAGTTATAAAGAACTCATAAGCTTTGTTAAAGACCGTCCCGGACACGACAGACGTTACGCGATAGATGCAACGAAAATAGAAAAAGAGCTTGGCTGGAAAGCACAAGAAATGTTTGATACTGGTATAATAAAAACTGTGGAATGGTTTTTTAATATACTAAATGTTTAATTCCTGAAAAATAGTTTAAGAGAATTATAAATATCTTGATAAATAATGGTATAGTGGAGACTATAGCTTATATGGCAGAAGACAAAAAGGAAATGTCATTATTATCTATCTGTATTCCGACGTATAATAGGAGTGTTTATTTAAAAAAAACACTTGAGAGTATTGTTAGACAGAAAGAATTTTATGGTACACAAAATGTAGAAGTAGTTATTTCTGATAACTGCTCAACTGATGATACTAAGGCTATAGTTGGAGAATTTATTAAAAATTTTGGAACTAAAATAAAATATTTTTATAATCAAGTTAATATTGGCGATGCAAATTTTGAAAAAGTATTATCTTTAGGTAAAGGGCAATTTTTGAAATTGAATAATGATACATTAGAGCATTTACCCTATTCTTTAGAAAAGATGTTGACATTCATAAAAATTAATATACAAAACAAGCCTATCTTATTTTTTAGCAATAGTGTTAAAGATAATAATATAGTTAATTGTCTTGACTTAAATTCTTTTATAAAGGAAGTCTCTTTTTTAAACACATGGATTGGTAGTTTTGGAATTTGGAAAGACACTTTTGATAGTATAAAGAATTTTTCAAGGTATAAAGAATTATGTTTGGTACAAACAGATGTTTTATGTAGGTTAATTTCTTTAGGGAGTAAAGTTGTAATATATAATGAAAAACTTACTATAAATAACTTCGTTCCTAAAAAAGGATGTTATGATATTGCTAAAGTGTTTGGACACAATTATCTCTTCATTTTAAAAGAGTTTGTTAAAAGTAATTATATATCTAAAAAAGTTTATAATAGAGAAAAAAAACTACTCCTTACAAGACATATAAATTACTACTATTTCGATCATAAAAAGAAATATGATTTTTTTAGTAAAACAAGATATTTCAAATGGTTGTTTCCAGATTATAAAAATGAATTGTATTTCTATTTGAGTTACATTAAAAATTATAGTAAAATATTAAGTTTTACCTTGAAAGGAAATCTGGCACAGCTTTGCCATAAAACAGTTGTAAATGGGCTTAAAGTTTACAAAATATTCAACATCCCAATATTTTGTAAAAAAGTAAAAAATTACAAATGGCGAGTAAATAACATCGATAATTTTACAGAACCAGTAAATAATTTTGATTATAACAAAGTTATTGTTGGTGCTTACACGTATGGAAAGCTTTGTGTTTTAACTGATGGTTTAGGGTTAGAAAAACTGTATATAGGTAAATTTTGTTCTATTGCTGATAATGTAAAATTTATATTATCAAGTGAACATCCATATAAAGGATTTTCAACTTATCCATTTAAGGTAAAAATTTTTGGAGAAATTAAAGAAGCTGTTTCAAAAGGTGATATAATAGTTAATGATGACGTTTGGATAGGACTAGGTGCTATTATTTTATCAGGGGTAACAATAGGACAAGGGGCAATTATAGCGGCAGGAGCAGTGGTTATTAAAGATGTTGAGCCGTACTCAATAGTGGCTGGAAATCCTGCTAGATTTATTAAATATCGTTTCAACGAAGATATTAGAAAGAAGCTATTGAATTTTGATTTCGAAAATCTATCAAAAGAAATAATTTTTTTAAAGAATAAAAATATTCTATATGAGGAATTGCATTCAAATAATATTGATTCTATCTTAAAAAAACTAAAACAAGAATTTTAATAAATATATTTCAAAGAATTCTTAAGAAGAAATACCTACATTAATCTTTTGTGGAGATATATTTATTTATTCGAGATATTTATATAAGGTCAGATAACATTTTTTAAGGAGCATGGGGGAGGACATTTTGAAAGTTATTATTTTAGCTGGAGGTTTGGGTACGAGACTGTCTGAAGAGACTGAGCTGAAACCTAAGCCAATGGTTGAAATCGGAGGACATCCGATTTTATGGCATATAATGAAAATTTATTCTCACTATGGCTTTAACGATTTTATAATTTTGACAGGATATAAATCTCATATTATAAAGGACTATTTTATAAACTACTATACAAGATATTGTGACATAACAGTTGATATGGTGGCTAATTCTGTAAAAATACATAAGACGCGGCAAGAACCTTGGAAAGTGACCATGCTTTATACCGGACAGGATACAATGACTGGCAGTAGAATCAAGAAAGCTCAAGAATATATAGGAAATGAATCTTTTATGTTGACTTATGGAGATGGAGTTGCAAATGTGGATATTAATGCGCTTTTAACATTTCATAAAAATTCAGGGAAAGTTGCTACTGTGACTGCTGTGCAAATGTCGGGGCGTTTTGGCGCCCTTAAAATAAGTAATAACATAATAACGTCTTTTATGGAAAAACCTTTTGGAGAGGAAAATTGGATAAATGGTGGGTTTTTTGTCTGCAAGAGTAAAGTTTTTGATTATATTGTCCCCAAAGATAATAAAATTATTTTTGAAAAGGCTCCGCTGGAAAATCTTGCCAAAGACGGTCAGTTAAGCGCATATAAGCACAAAGGGTTCTGGCAAGCTATGGATAGTCTGCGTGAAAAAAATGAACTAAATTCACTTTGGAATTCAGGGAAAGCCCCTTGGAAAATTTGGTAACTGGTAAAAGGATACAGTATGATTAACATTTATAAAAATAAAAAAGTGTTTATAACTGGACATACAGGATTCAAAGGATCTTGGCTTGCTCTATGGCTTACTCAATTAGGAGCAAGGGTTTGTGGTTATGCTTTAGTCCCAAATACAGAGCCGTCTATATTTAATATTTTGGGTTTAGAAAAAATTATAGAGCGACATATAGAAGGAGATATTAGAAAATTTGAAAACTTAAGTATAGAGCTTAATAAATTTTCACCTGACATAGTTTTTCATATGGCTGCGCAGCCTTTAGTAAGAATATCCTATAAAGAACCACTTGAAACATATTACACTAATGTTTTAGGAACAGTAAATATTTTAGAAGCAGTTAGACGTAATGGAAAAGTAAAGGCATTAGTTAATGTTACAACAGATAAATGTTATAAAAATAAAGAAATGAATATTGCATATAAAGAGACTGATGAATTAGGAGGATATGATCCATATAGTAATTCAAAGGCATGTTCAGAGCTTGTAACGTCTTCTTATAGAGATTCTTTTTTCGACGTGAAAAAATTTGGTAGGAAGCATAGCACTCTTGTGGCAACTGCAAGAGCCGGTAATGTTATAGGAGGAGGAGACTACTCTTTAGATAGACTCATTCCTGATTTTGTAAAAGCTGTACAAAAAAATCAGAATATAGTTTTAAGAAATACAAAAGCAATTCGCCCGTGGCAATTTGTTTTGGAGCCTCTTAGTGGATATATGTTGTTAGGATCAAAGCTATTAAGTTTAGAAACAAATTATGCAGATGCATATAATTTTGGACCTGAAGAAGAATCTATTGTTACTGTAGAAGAAGTTATAAAAAAAGCAATTTCATTTTGGGGCAAAGGTGGCTATGAAGAGGATATAAGTGAACACCCTCACGAGGCTAAATTATTGAAATTGGATATAAGTAAAGCTAAAAAAGAATTAAAATGGTACCCGGTTTACAATGTAAACGAAGCTGTGAAAAATACTATGGAATGGTATAAAGCATATTACGAAGGAGTGAATATGACTGACTTTTCATTGAATCAAATATCAAGATATTCAAATAAACAAGAGCTTCTTTGAGGAAAGTATAAAATGAGAAAGAAAGCAGCAGTGTTTTTAAGAAAAGCAGTTAAAACATTAGCAGGCACCTATTATAGATTGGCAATGCCTGATGTCAAAACAGATGGATATATACCTGTCTCTGGTAAAGTTTTAGGTGTAGAAGAGCTAAAAAATATGCTAGATGCATCTCTTGATATGTGGCTTACCACAGGGCGTTTTAATGATGAGTTTGAAAAAGAATTCGCAAGATTTTTAGATGTAAAATATGCATTAACTACAAATTCGGGATCTTCAGCCAATTTACTTGCAATATCAGCTTTGACTTCACATAAACTCGGCAACAGAAGATTAAGCAAAGGAAATGAAGTTATAACAGTTGCAAGCGGATTCCCTACTACAATTGCACCTATAATACAAAATGGATTAGTTCCTGTTTTTGTTGATGTTGAAATAGGGACATACAATGTGATTGTTGATCAAATAGAAGAAGCAATTACGCCAAAAACAAAAGCAGTTTTTATGGCGCACACACTAGGGAATGTTTTTGATTTGGCAAGAGTTAAAGAAATATGTGATAGACATAAATTATGGCTTATAGAAGATTCTTGTGATGCGCTTGGTTCAAGGGTTGATGGTAAATATACAGGCACGGTTGGACATATTGGTACGTTTAGCTTTTATCCTGCTCATCATATAACAATGGGGGAAGGAGGAGCTGTTTGCACAAATGATTCGCAACTTTACAAAATATTAATATCCCTTAGAGATTGGGGCAGAGATTGTTGGTGTAACCCTGGTAAAGACAATACTTGTGGCAAAAGATTTTCTATGAAGTTTGGCAATATGCCACAAGGGTATGACCATAAATATATTTATTCGCATTTGGGATATAATTTAAAAATCACAGATTGGCAAGCAGCTATTGGCATTGCACAATTAAAGAAGATAAAAAATCTTATCAAAAAACGTCATGACAATTTTAATTATTTGTACAAAAAATTAGAGGATTTGCAAGATTATATAATATTGCCAAAAACGCCTAAAAATTCTGAACCATCATGGTTTGGTTTTTTGATTTCTGTAAACCCTAATGATAGATTTAATAAACAACAGCTTGTTGAACATCTTGAGAAAAATATGATTGGAACAAGGCAGCTTTTTGCAGGCAACATTTTAAGACAACCTTGTTTTGTTGAGAATAATATAAATCTAAGAATAAGAAATTCGGAGATTAAAAAATCCAATGCATTAACAGAAGAAGACTATAAATTATTGCCAAATGCAGATTTTATAATGAATAATTCTTTCTGGGTGGGGATTTATCCTGCTATTGATAAAATGAAATTAGATAAAATCTCTATTCTGATTCATGAATTTGTAATGTATAAAATGAAAGAGTATTTAATAAGAGCATGAGTAGTATACTGATGTTAAAAAAATATTAGTAGTGTTATTGAAAAATTAAATATTGATAGAAAATAACTTTGTATATCCCAAAATGAAGGAATTTACTGAAAGTGGTGTAGAATAAGATATTAAATACAAAAGTTTGCTTGTAAATAGCTAAAGATATGTAAAAATAAAAATCTATAGATTTAAGTTTTTATGTTAATTTGTATCCTTTCATTAAACCTTTATTTTTCCTTCAATAAAATAAGTCAGAGATTCCTTCTATTAATTTTAGTGATGAGCTTACAATATAAGATTCCAATTCTTAGTGATGAACGTATGCGAATTATTTTAATTAAATTCAAAGGAGATGTTATAATAAAAACTAAAAGGCAATAGGTCAGGCTCTAAGGGAAGGAATATAATGAGAAAAAACTTAGAGTAGATAGGTTGTAGGTTGGATTTTAAAATGAGGAGAAGACCTCGAGAAGGATATTAATCAAACCCTGCAGGTGAATAGACACCGTAGGGCAAAGAGACTGAATAGGAGAGAGGTGTTGACCGAAAATAAATCTACTCTGTGAAAAACGAAGGGATTGGAAATGAAGAGGTATGTGGGAGTAGATTTACACAAGAGGCAGTTTACGGTGTGTTGGTTAAGCGAAGAAGGGAACAAAGAGAAGATAGAAGAGTAAGAAGTAAGCCAGAAGGGATAAGAGGGGTTTAAGAGGAAGTTGAAGAAAGAAGACGAAAAGGCAGTAGAAGCGACGAGAAACAGCGGATATTTTATGGAGCAGATAAAGGGAAGAGTAAGAAAGATAGTGGTAATAAATCCGAAACAGTTCAAGGTAATAGCAGGAAGTGTAAAGAAAACAGATGAGAACGATGCGAAGGTGATAGCGAAATATTTGCGACACGGATTATTGCCTGAGGTGAGACAGATGAGCAAAGAGAATAGGGAGTTAAAGAGTTTAATAAAGACACGAGATAAATTGGTGAATTTGCGTAGGGGATTGAAGAACAAAATCCACAACATATTGAACGATAACGGGATAGTAAGTCAGAAAGAGATGTTTAGCAGCGAGAAGTCGTTAGAGAGGTTAGAGGGGTTGAGCTTAAGTGAGACAGTGAAATTTGAGATAAGGATAATAGTAGAGCAGATAAGAAGTTTAAGCAAGAGTATAAAAGAGATAGAAGAAAAGATAAAGGATATAGGTAGCGGGTTAAAAGGGCAAAAGAACTTAACGAGTATAACCGGGATAGGAGAGTTAAGTTCAGCGATAATACTGAGCGGAATAGGAGACATAGAAAAATTTGAAGACAGTAAGAAATTGTGTAGTTATGTGGGAATAGTGTCAAGAGTAAGGAATACAGGAGACAAGAAAAGCAGCGGACATATAACGCTAATGGGAAACAAGATAGTAAGGACAACATTAGTACAGGTAGCGTTGACAGCGGTAAAATACAAGGAGCATTTAAGAAGTTTTTATTACAGATTAAAAGTGAAGAAAGGAAGCGAAAGCGATAATAGCAACAGCCAGAAAGATGTTGGAAATAATATACAACACATTAAAAAACGGCTGGGTATTTAAAGATTTTAATAATTGGGTTTTGGAATAACAAAACCATTAAAAAATCAGTGTAGATTTGTATTTGCTGATTTGATTTTTATCATAGGGGTATTAATGAAAAAACTTGTTCTTTTGTTGTTGTTGTTTGCAGTTAATGTGAACGGAAAGTGTTTAATTTGTGAAAGTAACAATGTTGAATCAAAATATGCTCACATTGCTGATTTTGTACAATTTAGAATATATGGAACAGATTCTTCTATAGTAGAAATAAAGACAAGTCTTATTCATTGTAAAGATTGTGGTTTTGCTTTCTATAAAAAAAGATTTAACGAAGACGAAGAAAGAAAGTTATACGATGATTACAGGGGAGAATCGTATCAAAAGCTAAGGCAAAAATATGAAACTTGGTATACAAAGGAATTCAATTATAGCCTTGGAAATAGTGAATATGAAATTAGCTTAAGAACAAAACATTTACTTAATATTGTAAGAAAAAGAAACCTCGATATAAAAAGTCTTTTAGATTTTGGAGGCGATAAAGGACAATTTATACCTGATGAGTTCAATTGTAAAAAATATGTTTATGAAATATCAGGTATAAAGCCTAAAGAAGGAATAATTAGTTTACAAAAAATGGATGGAATGGTTTTTGATTTTATAATGTGTGCTCATGTTTTAGAGCATGTCTCAGACCCTAAAGCTGTAGTGCTTACTTGTAAGGCTCATCTCGTAGGGGGGGGTATTTATATATAGAAGTTCCAGTTGATGGTGGTGTTGTTTATGAACATAAAAGAACATTACATTACTATTTTAAATTATTAAAAAGTAAAATTAATATAAAATCCAAATTAAAACTTATTACTATGAATGAAAAAAATAAAATAGATCTAAAAGAGTGTCCATTTTTTATGCACGAGCATATCAACTTTTTTACACCTTTGTCTTTAGTAATACTTTTAACAAAGAATGGATTTCAAGTTGTAGATATTAGTGAGTTTGGTAAAGATACTAACTCTGGATGGAGCCATATTGCTGTATTATCTAGAAAAAGGAACTAAATTTAAAATGAAAAAAGTTTTATTAACAGGTGGCAATGGTTTTATAGGCAAAAATATACAAGAAAGTTATTTGTCTCAAAAATATAGAATAGTTGCACCAAGAAGTTTTGAATTGGACCTTTTTGATACAGCTAATGTTGATGCGTTTTTTGCAAATAAACATTTTGATGTAGTTTTACATGCAGCTGTAAATCCCGGACATAGAAATGTAAAAGAACAAACTAATCTATTCTATTCAAATGTACGAATATTTGAAAATCTAGAAAGACATAAAGACAAAATTGATAAATTTATCAATTTTGGATCGGGTGCAATATATGATATGTCAAAAGATGTATCAAATGCAAAAGAAGAAGATATTTTTTCAAATGTTCCTAAAGATGAACACGGATTTTGTAAATATACTGTTGCAAAGCAAATAGAAAAGTTAGATAACTTTGTAGATTTAAATATTTTTGGTATTTTCGGCAAGAATGAAGATTGGGAAATTAGATTTATATCAAATGCAATATGTAAAGTGCTATATGGTTTACCTATAACATTAAGACAGAATAGAAAATTCAGCTATATATGGATAGAAGACTTAATGCCTATTTTGGAATATTTTATAGAAAACAAAGTACATTATAAAAGTTATAATGTGGTCCCTGATGAGAAATGCTCTTTGTTTGATTTGGCAGAATTAGTTAGAAACATTAATGGTGAAAATATTGAAATTAAAGTTGCTAAAAAAGGTATAGGATTAGAATATAGTGGAAACAACCAAAGATTAAGAAATGAATTCAAAAACGTTGTTTTTACGGACTTAAAAGACGCAGTAAAAAGTTTGTATTTATACTATGCCTCTAATAGAGGCTTAATAGATAAAAGTAAGCTTCTGGTTGATAAATAAAGGAGAAAATAATGAACTTATTAGAAAAGAAAATGGTAGATATTCTTAACGATTTAAGAGAAAACCATAATGTTATTGGTGTAAAGTGTGAGTTTGAATCTGAAGGAACGAGATTAGAAGAAGCATTAAGACTTAAGGAAGTCGTAACAAAAGCTGACCTTGAATTAACAATTAAGATAGGCGGATGTGAAGCTCTGAAAGATATGTATGATGCAAGAACAATCGGTGTTGAAAATATAGTTGCACCGATGATAGAGTCTGCTTACGCCTTAAAAAAATATATTTTGTCAACAAGAATGGCTTTTCCAAAAGATGAGATAGAAGAGATAGGTTTTTATATAAATACCGAGACTATAACTGGATATAAAAATATTGATGAAATGTTAACTATGCCTGAAGCTAAAAATTTAACCGGAATAGTCTTGGGGCGCGTTGACATGACTGGGTCAATGGGGCTTACAAGAGAAGACATAAATTCAGATGCTGTTTTGGATATTGCAAAGAATGTAGCTGAAAAAGCTTTAAAATATGGCAAAAAGCTTGTTATAGGTGGAGGTGTATCTGCTCAATCTTTGCCTTTTTTTAGAGAATTGCCTATAGGTTCATTATATAAGTTTGAAACGAGGAAAGTAATTTTTGATGCCCAAAAAGCTTTGATTGATAAAAATGCAGAAAAAGGAATTTTAAAAGCTGTTAATTTTGAACTTATGTGGTTAAAGAATAAACGAGATTTTTATGGAATGATACATATCGAAGATTCTCACAGGATTGATATGCTTGAAATAAGATATAAAAAACTTATTGAAGATGCAGGCAAGCAAATAAAAGGAAATGAATAATTACATTTTTGACTTGGATGGTACTCTAATTGACTCTTCAGCAGAAATTATAAGATGTCTAAAAAAAGCATTTGAAGTTGCGAACTATTTCATTGATGATAATGTTTTTTCTTCTAATATAGTTGGACCTCCGATAAGGCAGATAATTTTAAATGTAGCGTCAGACTTAAAAGATGAAAAAGTAATTAACGAAATCATAAAAAATTACAGACATATTTACGATTACAATGCTCATAATAGTACTCAACTCTATGCAGGAATATATGATTTTTTGCAACAAACTAAAAAGAATGGAAAGTTACTATTTATAGCAACAAACAAGCCAATAATTCCAACTTTACGAATTGTAAAAAAGTTGGACATATATGATAAGTTTAATGATATTTATTGTATAGGGATGTCGTCTATTTGTTTAAACAAAACCGAGATGATAAAAGATATAATTGGAAAGTATAAGTTAGATAGAGAATATACATATATGATAGGAGATTGTAATAGTGATATAATTGCAGGACAAAATGCTGGAGTAAAAACCGTAGGATGTTTGTGGGGATACGAGAAAAAAAAGAGCTTTATAAAGGAAAATGCTGATTTCTTTATAAGCAGTATAGAGGAATTGGAGTGTGTAAAATAAAACTTTCAGACTATATTGCCAAAAGACTTAAAAAGTATTATAAAGTGGGACATTTTTTCATGGTTTCTGGTGGTGGAGCCATGTATTTGAATGATAGTCTAGGTCGTTATATACCATATACTGCAAATCATCATGAACAAGCATGTTCTATCGCTGCTGAAGGTTATGCTAGAGTAAATCAACAACTTGCGGTTGTAAATGTTACCACGGGACCAGGTGGGCTTAATTGTTTAAATGGAGTTTTTGGGCAATGGACAGATAGTGTCCCCGTTTTGTATATTTCAGGACAAGTAAAATTTTCAACTACTATACAATCTTGTCCTAAAATTCCGTTAAGACAACTTGGAGATCAAGAGGTTGATATTATTTCTGTTGTAAAAACACTTACAAAATATGCTACTACAGTAAAAGATCCTTTAGAGATAAAGTATCATTTAGATAAAGCAATTTATGAAGCTACAACTGGGCGTTTTGGCCCTGTATGGCTTAATATTCCGATGAATGTACAGAGTGCGATAATAAACGAAAAAAACCTAAGAGAATTTGTGCCTGCAAAGAATGTTTTAAAAGAGATGACGGAAAGAAGCGTAAAAGATATTATAAATAAATTACAAGATGCAAAGCGTCCTTTGATTGTTGCAGGACAAGGTATAAGATTATCAAAACAACAAGAAATATTTTCTTCTTTAGTAAAGAAGTTAAATATACCCATATGTTTAACGTTTAATAGCTTTGATATACTAGAGACTAATAATAAAAATTATATAGGGAGAATAGGAACAGTAGGGCAAAGAGCTGGTAATTTTGCTTTGCAAAATGCTGATTGCATATTGTTCCTTGGAACACGTAATAATATAAGACAAATTAGTTATAACTGGGAAAATTTTGCTAAAAATGCTTATAAAATTGTTGTTGATATAGATAAAGCAGAACTTGACAAACGTACAGTTGTTCCTAATTTAAAAATCCATGCAGATTTAAAGGACTTTTTGCCAAAACTTTTAAAAGATGCAAAAAGTCTAAACAAAAAAAGATGGTTACAGTGGTGCCAAGAAAGAAAAGACAAATATTCTTTCTATAATACTGTTGAATATCAACAGAAGAAAAAGCAAATAAATCCATACTATTTTGTACGTAAACTAACTGAAAAAATGAGTGAAAAAGATATAATGATTATGGGTAATGGCTCGGCATGTGTATGCTCATTTCAAATTGGGCAAGTGAAGAAAGGGCAACGGTTTATTTTAAATTCTGGCGATGCATCAATGGGTTATGATTTACCTGCAGCATTAGGTGCATATTTGGAGAGTAATGGTAGAAATGTTATTTGCTTAACAGGTGATGGAAGTATAATGATGAATTTACAAGAATTGGAAACAATAAAATATAATAATTTCCCTATAAAAATTTTTATAATAAATAACGCAGGATATTCATCTATAAGGCAGACGCAGAAAAACTTTTTCAACGGACATATGACTGGTTCAGGTACTAACAGTGGTGTTGGCATACCTGCTTTCGCAAAAATAGCTAAAGCATTTGGAGTAAAATATTTAACTATAAAAAGCCCCAAAGAACTTGAAATAAAAATTGTTAAAACATTGGAATCAAAAGCCCCGATAATATGCGAGGTAATTACAGAAAAAGAATATAATTTTGTCCCTAAATTATCATCAAGGAAACTACCAGATGGAACAATGGTTTCTCCAAGTCTTGAAGATATGTCACCATTTTTGGATACTAGAACATGAAAGAGATTTTTACACAGAGGAACAGTATTATAAATGAAAAGTATCGAAGTGACCTGACAAGGAAGGTCAGAAAGATTTATTATATTTTCAAAGCAAACATTTATTGGGTCGTATTGGCGGATTAACCATTGTAAAGTGTTGGATTTATAATAGTCACGAATCAGATGTGTGTTATATGTTCTGATATAAAATATTTTTTCTTCTCTATTTATGTAGTATCTTGATGATAATTTTAAACTGTAAAGATATAACTTACAACAAAAAAAAGTAGAAAAGGATTACTAAGAAATTTTTTTATGTCACAAAATTAATATTGCAGGATAGATAATAAAATGCTTAAAGACATATTAGAAATATTTTTGCTTACTTATAATAGGAAGAAAAAATTACAAGAGACCTTTCATCAAATTTTTGAACATAGTTCCCCGATTAAAAATCTTGATATGACAATCCTTAATAATAAATCTACTGATGGCACAACAGAATTGATTGAAATGTATAGAAAAGGATTCCCTAATATTAATCATGTTATTAATAAGAAGAATATTGGAGGGAATGCCAATATAGTAAAAGCTTTTGAGATGGCTAGTAAAAAATATGTATGGTTTTTATGTGATGATGATTGCTATGATTGGAAATATTGGAATGAAATTGAAGAGGGCTTGTTACAAGAATATGATGCAATTTTAACAGAAAGAAAAATTGACTTTAAGTCAGACGATTATCATATACTTATTAATACATTGGCATTCCTTCCTGCAGCTATTTATAAGACGGAACTTATTAACGATGATGTAGTGCAAAATGCATCTTTTAATATTTGTTATTCACTTCCTCACTTGGCTTTAGCTGCGTATTTTGTAAATGAAAAAAAGAAGGCGCTTATTCCAAAACATAAAATACTTACTCAGCGTGTTAATCATGAACATACAAAGGGTTTAAAGTTTATTCATCCAAGATACAAAAGCGGGCACCTAGTCATTAATTACATCAATTCGTATCAAATGATAACAGATAAGAAAGAACGATATAAGTGTTGTAGTGTTTTGTTTATTGGCAAATCTTTTGCTTACTCAATGAAACATCTTATTACAGAATACAAAGAGTTAAATCGTTATAATATATGTGATATTTTAAATGGTATAAGTTTTATTCAAAAAGTAATTTTTTTACTAATTATTTGTAAAAATTTATTATTAAAACAAATTATTGATATTTACAAAACAGACAAAGAAGTTAGTATAAAGCTTTTTAATAAGTTTAAGACTCGTATTTTTAGTAATAAATTGTTTGGTCTAAAACCCAGATAAGGTAATAAAATAATACTTCCTTTTCTTTATTAAAACACGGCAAAAACAATAAACATTTCGTATTTGTATAATACTGAGTTATTAATTCCTTGTAACACAAAAAAAGTCTTATGTCCGAAGAAGTTCCTAGCACAAAAGCTTTTTTTTATGTTTAAATAGAGTAACGGGAAAAGAAGATTCTATTTTATTAATTTCTACAAATTCTTTTAATAAGTTTGAATCTACATATTGTCTAATGTACTTTGTATTTAATTCATTAATAACATATCGTTTTAACCTTTCTATAGCTTTTGCTCTATTTTGAATATAAAGACTAGGATAACGTAAGAAAGCTCTAATATCTACTAAAATACTTTTCAATTCAAATTTTTCCAAATTACTACTAGTTGTATTATAAATCTTTACCGAGTCTTTAGAAAACAATTTGGAACTTCTAACCATGTATTTTTTCTTTGTTTGAGATTTGGAGTTTAATCGTCTTCTAATAAAAACACTACTTCCATCAGCCACAATATGCTCTATACCATTGGCTAAAGTTTCAATGTAAAATCCCAATCTTCATGAAAACAAAATTCTTTTATTCTCGAGGATTGATACTTATAGTTCTCAAAAATAGTTTTAGTCGCCATGCAAACAACATTCCAATAGTTATTAAAAAAATTTAGAAATATCAAAATTTTTATCCAAAGAAGAACACTGTTTATAAAAAATTTCTTTTTCACCAAAAACAAAACATTTGTCAACATGCACAACAGCTGGCTTATTAAAAGATTCTAAACTTTTATAAGCTAACCTTAACCAACTTTCCGACATTAAATCATCTGCGTCAAAAATCGCAATGTAGCGACCATTAGCTTTTGAAACACCAAAGTTCCTACTTAAACCTGAATCGCAAAAATCAACTTCGTAGATTCTACAAAAAAGTTCATTTTGATAAGAATATATATACCTTCTAGTTTCATTATCTGCCTTATCAAGAATTATTAGTAATTCTACTTTTAATGTTCTCTTTGCAAATTTTATAGCACGAAAAACACTTACAAGCGTTTTTTGTACTAACTCTCCCTCTTTATGAGCCGTAACTATAACAGATATTTCCAACTTTTTACCCTTTATATATCTTCCTTTTAAGTTTTATAACACTCTTACCAAAAATCTGAATTACCTTATATTTCTTACTAATGTTACGTACACTAGCCAGCCATTTTATGAACAGCCTAAAATTAGCATACTTATTTTTCAATTTAAATTTATACTTTAAATTTTTCCATGGCGTAAAATCTAAATACTCAAAGTATAGACCTTCCATAGGTATAAATCGTAAAGGTCCCTTCCATGGCTTATATGCAACATAGTGGATTATCTTAGCGTCACTAAGAGTCTTGTCAAAATTAGTATCTCTGTTCTCAATTTTTGGTATTTGTGTATTCCATACACTACTAATTATTTTAATATCTTTTTCCAAAGATCCATTTAGAATATCTTGATCATGATATAAAATCATTTCTTTGTTATTCTTTGCCCAACTAAAAACCTTTGCAGTTATATTATCACGCCGCCATGCCAATGCATTGACAAGCAAAATTCCTGAATTAATATACTGCTTTAAGTTTAATCTTTTTTTTTGTTCTATGAAATCAGTATCAGGTACCGCTCCTATATAATAATTTTTTAAATCTATTGCCATCATTTCACACAAACTTGTTCTTACGACTAAATCGCAATCTAAATAAATTATTTTGTCTTCTCTATTACAAACATCAGGCAATATTAATCTATAATAAGAAGCGTCTGTTATATGGTCTTTCCCATATACTCTAATTTCGGAAAATATTGAATTGTCAACTTTTACAAATTTTATTTCAAAATCAACAATTGATTTTAATGATACCAACTTCTCTTTATTTCTATCAGAAATACCTCCATCTAATACATAAAATACTAAATTATCCTTTTCTTTCTTATTTTTAAGTATTGATGTTATGGAAACTCCAAGATGAGGAACATATTTATTGTCGCATGAAAAACATACCGGTATACGCATACTTATTTACTACCTCTAATTAAGGGTAACTATTTTTTACACATGGGGAAACAGAATAACCATGCTTCGAACTTATTAGCTAAGGCATGTATTCTAGTACTTTTTAAACTGCAAAGTCTAGAAATAAAAAAATATTCCTACCTATCTCTTTACTTTAGTTAGCCTAAAACTTATTATATTGAGACTTCTGACACCGTAATAGAATGGTGTAAAAAATTTTAATATTTTTAAATCTTTCAAAAAAAATATAGGATTCAGGGAAGTTATATATTTGATAGACACTCCAATCCCGCTAACGAAAGGCGTTATATCCATAGCTTTGACACATATATAATTGCGAGCTGCCAACATCTTCATTTTTTTAATTTTTGATATTGCTATTAACTTTATGCTAAAATGCGGTTATGAAAGTGTGCAAGCTCCCTGCAAAAAGCAAAGAACATGCCTATAAGTCCTTTACAGACAAGCAGAACAACCTTCAAGCTGAAAAGTTTGCATTGGTTCCGTTTAATAAACGCATAGTCTTTGCTCCTCATTGTATGAGAAATGTTGCCGTATGCGCTGCCGTTGACAAGGGCGGGTATTACATTTGTGCGGAATGCGGCGGGTGTAAAATAAATGCTATAATCAAGCTTGTAAAACAATTGAATTATAAAGCCTTGTATATTGCTAAAGGAGGAAGAACTATAGAAAAAATAGTAAAGGAAGAAAAGCCTGAGGCAGTTGTCGGAATTGCTTGCTTTTTTGAGGGAGACCAGGCTTTTAAGATGTTAAAAGATGCGCATATAGCTTTACAATTTGTGCCTCTTACGAAAGACGGTTGTACAGCTACGGATACAGATTTAGCGGAAATAGAAAGAGTATTGAAGCAGACTAACTAAACTACCTGTGAAAGAATGCACCATACCATAACTGCATGACTCTCCCTTTTCGTCTTGTCTGTTTCATAAATAATTAAAAATTTTTAACAAAGATATAAAAATAACAAAAAAGTGAATTTTTAGATACTGAAAACACCGTAAATCAGCATAAATTAATTTATTTGCTGTAATGTTAAAGTTTTCTTATTATGAATATATATACAATGATTTATAGACACTTACTACTTTAAGACAAAAAATTTACTTTAGAATTAAACCATGGAGCTTTGCTCCGAAAGGAATTGTAGAAAATGACAACATTAAAATTTACAGAATTAAATTTATCTAACGAGATAATTAAAGCCGTTTCAGATTTAGGTTTTGAAGAAGCTACCCCCATTCAGAGACTTGCCATTCCTAAAGTAATGGCAGGACTAGACATAATAGGGCAGGCACAAACAGGCACTGGAAAAACAGCCGCTTTTGGTATTCCTGTGTTGGAAAAAATTGACATAAAAAATAAAAATGTCCAAGCAATAATACTATGCCCAACCAGAGAACTTGCAATACAAGTCTCAGAAGAATTGAAACTTTTTTCAAAATACAAAAAAAGCATTAACATAGTACCTGTTTACGGTGGGCAGCCTATACAAAGACAAATGGCGGCTCTTTCTAAAGGATCACAAATTGTTATAGGAACGCCTGGAAGAGTTATAGACCATTTAGAACGTAAAACTCTAAAACTTGAGTCAGCGTTTATAGCTGTTTTGGACGAAGCAGATGAAATGCTTGATATGGGTTTTAGAGATGACATTGAATTGATATTAAAAAGGATGCCTCAAGAAAGACAGACTGTCTTTTTCTCAGCTACTATGCCTAAAGAGTTTATATTTTTGACAAAAAAATATCAGAAAAATCCTGAGACAATAAAAGTTGTAAGCGAAAAATTAACTGTTCCTTTAATTGAACAATATTATTTTGATTTAAGAGAACATCAAAAGCTTGAGGCTCTTACAAGATGTCTGGACATGTATAATCCAAAACTTTCTATTGTTTTCTGCAACACAAAAAGAAAAGTTGACGAAGTTACTTCTTCTTTGCAGGCAAGAGGATATTCCGCAGATGCACTTCACGGAGACATGAACCAATCTCAAAGAGATAGAGTTATGTCTAAGTTTAGAAGCGGCTCTATAGAAATACTTACAGCTACAGATGTTGCCGCAAGAGGAATAGATGTTGACGATGTAGATATGGTGTTTAACTTTGACATACCTAAAGACGATGAGGACTATGTCCACAGAATAGGAAGAACAGGGAGAGCCGGTAGAACAGGAAAAGCTTACAGCTTTGTTTCTGGGAAAGATATTTACAAATTGAGAGATATTCAAAAATATACAAAGGCAACTATTAAGAGGACAAAAATTCCTTCGCTTACCGACGTTGAGAATACAAAAACAGCAATTATGCTTGATAAAGTAAAAGAAGTTTTGAAAGAAAAAGATTTAGAAAAATATTCACAAATGATAGAATCTTTAATCTCTGATGAGACAACTTCTTTAGATGTTGCAGCAGCACTTTTGAAAATGATGTTTGTTTCTGAAAAGAAGACTCAAGAACAACAAGCAGATATTTTTGCGAACGCTGTTGATCGTTACACAGATACAGGAGCAAGAGAACGTGGAATGGTAAGGCTCTTTATAAATATCGGGAAAAAAGACAATGTACGAACTGGAGATTTTGTCGGTGCTATAGCAGGCGAAACAGGGATTAGCGGAAATATGGTAGGCAACATTAAGATTTTGGAAGCTTTCTCTTTTGTTGAAGTGCCAAGCGAACATGCCGATGCGGTAATTAACGCTTTGCATTTAAGTAATATAAAAGGTAAAAGAGTTTCTGTAGAGCTTGCAAAAGCAAGAAACTCTTCTGATTTTGAAAATGATAGACGTTCTAGTTACAGAAAGCGCACAACATTTAGAAGATAAGTAATCACTTTTTCTTGCAACAACTTATGATGCAAGACAGTTTGGGTAACTTTTTGTAATATAGCAAAATAGGATGCACCTATGCCGATATTTGAATTTACTTGTGCCGAATGTGGAGAGAATTTTGAGACATTGATTCTTAGTGGCGAAGCAATTGAATACCCCAAATGTGGCAATAAAAATGTAATAAAACTGCTTTCAAACTTTGCGGTAATGTCGCCTCCGGCAAGATGTTCTTGTGATGACTTATGCCCAACAGCTACTAAACACAAGCATAAATGCCGCGGAGGCTGCTGCCACTAAGTTAAGATAGCTGTTTCTAATGTGGAAAAAACAACTTTAACGGAGGAGGAATTATGCATAAATCTACCTTGCAGCTTTTGTCGGCTTTTTCTTTGGGTCTTATTTTTGGACTATTAATGAAGTTTTCAGTGACTCTTTTTCTAGCTTTAATAGCGACACTGCTTTCTGTGTTTATTTATACAATGCGCGATGCAAGCGGGCTTAAGCATAATCAAGATAAATATTTTATTGTTATGTCCACTTTACTATATTTTGCAGCTTTGGCTATTTCATTATGTTCATCTATAGCGCTAGTTTTACTTGTAGTATATGAAATTTCTAAAGGAAAAAATCTTAAAACTTTATCCTTAAGATTACTTCCTCATATAATTATTACACTTGTTTCAATATTTTTGTTTATATGAATTATCTGAAAAATGATACTATTACAGCATTATCAACCGCAGCGGGCAAGTCTGCTATTGCGGTTATCCGTTTGTCTGGTGAAAATGCTTTTGAAATTATAAACAAGGTATTTCAAACTAAGTCCTTAATTGATAAACAGGTAAAATACGGCTATATTATTGATGGAACCGAAAAAATTGACGAAGTTGTTTGTACCTTTTTTAAAGCTCCTCGCACTTATACTGGCGAAGATTTGGTAGAAATTTCTGTACATGGTAATCCTATAATAATAGACAAAGTTTTAAATCTTTTATATAAAGCTGACGCGCGCCCTGCAGAAGGAGGGGAATTTACTTACAGAGCCTTTTTAAACGGAAAAAAAGACCTTGCAGAAGCTGAAGCAGTCTGCAATTTGATAACAAGCAAGACTGCAGCTTCAGCCAAAGCCGCGTTAAATAATATTTCTGGAGTATTTTCTTCAAAAGTTAAAACCATCAAAGATAATATTACAAATTTGATAACTTTTATGGAAGTAAATTTAGATCACCCTGAAGAAGATATTATGTTTCTGTCCCGAGAAGAAAAACTCGCAAAGTTTGATTCTCACATACAAGATATTAGAAATCTTTTAAGTTCTTATAAAACAAGTAAAATTTTACAAAATGGAGTAACCGTTGCAATTATAGGGAAACCTAACGTAGGGAAATCTTCACTCTTGAACGCTATCCTCGGTAGGAACAGGGCAATTGTTACAGAGCTTGCAGGCACAACTACAGATACTATTGAAGAAATTATAGATTGTAAAGGGATACCTCTTACAATAATAGACACTGCAGGCATTAGAGACCATACAGACACCTCTATAGAACTTATAGGGCAAGAACGTACTAAAGAAGCTATGCACAAAGCAGACATTTTGCTTTGGATTTTTGATTCTTCCTCCAAATTAGACAAAAATGACATAAAAATAGCTGGGTTCTTAAGGAAATCAGAAATACATATACCAATAATTGCTGTCTTAAATAAATCTGACTTGCCTGTTAATTTATCTTTAACAGAAGAGGCTAATTGGGATATTTTTTCAGATACCATCAAGGTTTCAGCAAAAACTGAAAATGGGATTTCTAATTTATTAGATAAAATTGCAGAAACAGCCGGAGCAAGTGAAACACAAAACGATTATTTAATGATAAATTCCCGCCACTATACACTATTAAAAAGCGCCTTAGACGCTTTGACAAAAACAAGAGAGGTTTTAAAAACTGGAAATGCTGACGAAATTGCTTGTTTTGAAGCGACAAATGCGCAAGACTCTCTCAATGAAATTTTGGGAGTAAATGTCAAACAAGATATTTTAGACGTAATTTTTTCCACATTTTGTATAGGAAAATAAAACTACAATTACATAATTAAATATTTTGGCAAAGTACAATTAGAAATTGATCTTGATAAATGAGACGTAGAAGATCAATTTCACTAATAAAAGCATTATGTAATTATATATACACCTGGGATAAAAATTTGCGGCAAAAACATGGACAAAACTTTTTAATTGATAATAATATATCAACTAAAATTGTAAAAGCAGCCGATTTGGATTTAATGGACAATGTTTTGGAAATTGGTCCCGGTAAGGGCATTTTAACAAAACTTATAGTCTCTAGTGTTAATTTTCTGACTGTTATTGAGATAGACAAAATATTATTTCAACAATTAGACAGTTATTTCTCTTTCAACAAAATTACAAATATTGAATTGATAAATCAGGATTTCTTAAAATATGATATTCCTGACATTAAGCGTAAGTTTATCTCTAACCTTCCTTATAATGTCGGCACGGCTATTATTCAAAAGATTCTACCTTTGCAAAATTGGACTACAGCTGTATTTATGCTTCAAAAAGAAGTTATAGAACGTTTAGCTGCAAAACCCGGAGATAAAAATTATGGGTATATCTCAATATTTGCTTCATACTATGCTGATGTAGAAGTACTTTTTGACGTTTCGCCAAAATGTTTTAATCCTCCGCCAAAAGTGACGTCTTCTGTTATAAAGTTTAAAAATAAAAAGGCTGAAGTGCCAGAACCTGTTCTTTTTGAGTTTGTAAAACATGCTTTTAGCATGCGAAGAAAGACAATTTTGAATTGTATTAGTTCTTTTTGCGACATACCCAAGGACAAAGCTTCAAGTATTTTAGAGAATTGTGGATTAAATGCGCTCTTAAGACCAGATAAATTGTCTATTCTTGATCTCTTAAGATTGACAAAGGAAATCAAAAATTATAGAATTTGTCGTGCAAGTTTTTGATTTTTTTCATTTCAAAAAACACCGGTTTTTTGCTTGTTAATTACATTGTCCACAATTGTGGATAACTTGGGGATAAGATGAGTTTTTCAGCTTCAGATTTATGGCAAAAAGTTGTGGATAACCTTAAAACGTCTGTTACGCCAGAAACCTATAATTTGTGGATTTCTCCACTTAAGCCTTTATCTTTTGAAAACAATACCTTTGTTTTGGAAGTTCCAAATGTTTATTTCTCTCAATGGATAGAAAATAATCAATTAAAAAATATTGAAACCATTCTGTCAGATTCTTGCGGGCAACAAATGATTTTACAGTTAAAACCGCAGCAAGACATATCGTCAATAATAGAAAAAACTGAAAATATCCCTGTTCATATAGATGCTTCAATTCCAGCTCTGCAAAAAGACCAAATAAATCCTAAATACATATTCCCGGGATTTGTTGTAGGAGCGTCTAATAGATTTGCGCATGGTTGCGCTGAAGCGGTAGCAAAAAATCCGGGCAAACAATTTAATCCTCTTTTCCTTTACAGCGGTGTAGGACTAGGCAAAACACACTTACTTCACGCTATAGGAAACCATATTAAGCAAACTTTGCCAAATTCTAGGGTTCTTTATGTAACATGCGAAAAGTTTGTTACTGAATTTATTGAGTCAATTCGCTTTGATAAGATATCGTCTTTTAAAAATAAATATAGAAGCCTAGATTGTTTGTTGATTGACGATATTCAGTTTTTGATGGGAAAAGAAAGTTCTCAGGAAGAATTTTTCCACATGTTTAATAATTTGTTCAACGCAAAAAAGCAGCTTGTTATATCTTCCGACCGCCCTCCAAAAGAGCTTGAAGGTGTTGAAGACAGACTTATTTCAAGATTTGAATGGGGCATTATAGCTGATATTCAACAACCTGATTTAGAAACAAGAATTGCTATCTTGCGTAAAAAAGCCGAAGAAGAAAAAATTTATGTGCCTGACGATGTTGTTCTGCACATAGCTACCCAAGTTAAGTCTAACATAAGACAATTAGAAGGATCTCTTTTAAGAATAACCGCATTTTCTTTGTTCACAGGAACCCCTTTGACTGTTGATTCTGTACAAAAAATGCTTAGAGATATTATAAAGACAGATGAATCTGCTCACATAACAATAGAAGGCATTCAGAAAGTTGTCGCTGACGAATTTAGTATTGATTTAAGAGATATGAAATCTAAACGCAGGACTGATGTCATAGCTTTCCCAAGACAAATAGCCATGTATCTTGCCAGAACGCTTAGCGATGAGTTTTCTACAAATGCCATTGGCGAAGCTTTTGGTGGGAGAGATCACTCAACAGTTATGCATGCCTGTAACAAAATCAAAGAAAAAATGGATTCAGATCCTTATTTTAACGCTAAACTTAACCAAATAATTAAAAAAATTCGTAATTCAGATTAATCCACTTGAGTGAAATGCTCCCTCTTTTCATCTTTTTGACCTTCAGAAATTATATAATTTTGCCTATCTGATAAAGTCATATTTTACCAGCAAAAAGGAATAACTTTTATGCAAAATTAACTTCTTAGTAGCAAGCAAAATAGTGTGCATACCTTTTCAAAAAATTGTATAATTATATTGTCTAATAATAGTGTGGATAACAATGATACTTTATCAACAAAATTATCATTGAACTGTCTGTTTAATTTTGATTGGTAATTATAATTTTTTTTGATTATTTACAGCTTATCAACAATATACAGAACGCTATTATAACTAAATATAATTTTTCATTAAACTAGGAGGAAGTAAATGAGAGTAATTTGTGGAAAAGAAGAGCTTAGTAAGGGAATACAAATAATATCTCCTATAGTTTCGTCTAAAAGCACGCTTCCAGTTCTTTCAAATTTTCTACTTGAAACTGAAGAAGGAAAAATAAAACTTTCTTCTACAGATTTAGAAATAGCCGTTAAATGCTTTATTAAAGGAGAAATTTTAGAAGAAGGCGGCATCACAATACCAGCTAAAAGATTTTCCGACATTATAAAAGAATTACCGTCAGAAAATGAAATAAATATAAGGGCAGATGAAACTAATCAAATAAATATAACTTCAGGAAAATCTAAGTTTAACCTTATGGGCATATCAAAAAATGAATATCCTGTAATACCAGATTTCCCAAATGAAAATAACTTCACTATTAAAAGAGAACTTTTTGCATCAATTCTTAAAAAAACCGTCTTTGCTGTTTCTAAAGATGCTCAAAGATACGTTTTAAATGGCGTTTATTTCATTTTAGAAGAGAATACTTTAAAAATGGTAGCTACTGACGGCAGAAGACTTGCTTATGCAACTGCAAACGAAGTAAAAGGCATTAAATCCCAAACAAAAATAAAAGTAATAGTACCTACAAAAGCAATAACAGACATATTAAGGCTTCTTTCTTCTGATATAAAAGCTGAAGACATAAAAATAGGTATAACTGGAAATCAAATAGCTTTAGAAATAGAAGATATAACCTTCCTTTCTACACTTATAGAGGGCATTTTCCCAAACTACGAACAAGTAATACCCAAAAGTTCTGAGATAAAGGTCAAATTAAATGTAAAAGATACTTTGTCTGCAGTAAAACAAATGGCTCTTTTAACTGCAGATAAAATATCATCAGATAGATCTTCTGCAGTGAAATTCTACTTTAACTCTAATATTTTAAGAATTTCAGCTTCTACAGCAGGTCTAGGATCTGGAGAAGTTGAGATGGAAATAGATTATAAAGCTGAACCAACAGAAATAAATTTTAACCCTAATTTCATAAAAGAAGTCTTGCAGAATATTGATGAAGAATCAATAATATTTGAGTTTAAAAATGCTCTTAACCCAGCTACTATAGTACCCGAAAAAGACAAAAATTATCTTTGTGTAGTAATGCCAATGAGAGTCTAAACATGTCTTGGACTAAAGCAAGCGAAATAATACAACTTCTAAGGAAAAGGCTTGGTTTAGAGGAAGAGTTTTTTACTGTTGAACGGGTTTGGAATAAAGAAGTTGGCATAGAAGGTGTAGAGATAATAGGCTACAAAAATGGGACTATTTTTACAAAAACCCAAAGTTCAGTTGCTGTAAGTGAACTTACCTTTCGCAAAAAAGAAATTATAAAAAATTTAAATCAGTATATTGGTATGCAAAAGATAAAAAATATTAAAGTAAAAATAGAAGCATAATTGTTTTAATATTTGTTCGTTTTTAAACAATCAAACAAATGAAAATTTTAAAAAGAGGAGCTGTCATGGCAAACGAAGAAGTGAAACAAGAAGTTAAAAAAGACAGTTACGATGCTTCTAATATTCAAATTCTTGAAGGGTTAGAGGCAGTTCGTAAAAGACCTGCTATGTATATTGGTTCTACAGGAAACCAAGGTCTTCATCATTTAGTTTACGAAGTGGTAGACAACTCCATAGACGAAGCTTTGGCGGGATTTTGTAAAAATATTGATGTTACAATACATGTTGATAACTCAATAACTGTTTTAGACGATGGACGTGGTATTCCTGTTGATCCTCATCCAGATCCTAAGTATAAAGGTGTATCTGCATTGGAAATTGTGCTTACAAAACTACATGCAGGCGGAAAGTTTGATAAGGATTCTTATAAAGTTTCGGGAGGTTTGCACGGAGTTGGCGTATCGTGCGTAAACGCTTTGAGTGATTCTATGGAAGTTGAAGTTTATCGCAATGGCAAAGTTTACAAGCAGAGTTATTCAAAAGGAAAACCTTTGGGTCCAGTTAAAGAATTTGGAACTACAGACCAAAGAGGAACTAAAGTTACATTCCGCCCTGATGCCGATATTTTTTCTGTAACCACATACTCTTTTGATATTTTGTCAAATAGACTTAGAGAATTAGCATTTTTGAACGCTGGAACTCACATTAGAATTACCGACGAAAGAAATGACAAAGAACACATCTTTGACTATGAAGGCGGAATAAAAACTTTTGTACAGTACTTAAACACGAATAAGAATGTTATAAACAAAGAGCCTATTTATTTTGCAAAAGAAAAAGAAAGCGTGGAAGTAGCAATTGCAATGCAATATAACGATTCTTACAATGAGCAGATTTTTACTTTCGTCAATAACATTAACACAATAGAAGGTGGAACGCATTTGTCAGGTTTCCGTTCTGCTTTGACAAGGTCTGTAAACGAATACATTAAAAAAAATGAAATATCTAAAGTGAAAGATTTAAAGCTTTCAGGAGAAGATGTCCGCGAAGGGTTAACTGCAGTTATTTCAACAAAAGTGCCTAACCCACAGTTTGAAGGACAGACAAAAACAAAACTCGGAAACTCTGAAGTTGAAGGCATAACTCAATCTATAGTAGGCGATGCTCTAACAACTTTTTTGGAAGAAAATCCAGGTATTGCAAATCAAATTTTGGAAAAAGCCATTAATGCCGCTGAAGCCAGAGAAGCCGCAAGAAAAGCAAGAGAACTTACAAGAAGGAAAGGAGCGTTGGACTCTACGTCGCTTCCGGGTAAACTTGCCGATTGTTCCGAAAAAGACCCACAAAAAACTGAACTTTTTATAGTTGAGGGAGATTCCGCAGGAGGCTCTGCAAAGCAAGGCAGGGATAGATCTTTCCAAGCGATTCTTCCGCTTAGAGGTAAAATTCTAAACGTAGAGAAATCTCGTCTTACAAAAGTTCTGGCAAATGAAGAGATAAGAACGTTAATTACAGCAATTGGAGCCGGAGTAGGAAAAGACGATCAGGATTTTAATATAGATAAAGCTCGTTACCATAAAATTATCATCATGACCGATGCTGACGTTGACGGTGCGCACATAAGAACATTGTTGCTAACATTCTTTTACAGACAAATGCCGCAACTTTTGGAAAAGGGCTATATTTACATTGCCCAACCTCCGCTTTATAAAGTGAAAAAAAGTAAGAAAGAAATATATTTAGATTCTGAAGAAGAATTAGATAAATTTTTGTTCTCGTCAGCAATTGACGGATTATCTTTATCATTGTTACAGGATGGTAAAGAAATAAAAGAAATAGATGACAGAACTTTACGTAAAATAGTAACAAACATAAGCGAGTTGGATACTCTTTTAAAGAAGATACACAAGAAAGGAGTTGTTTGGAAAGAGTATCTTAAATTTAAAGAAGAAGGAAAGCTTCCTCTTTACAGGACTGTTGTAGAAGGCAACGTTAAATATATTTACTCTGACAAAGAATGGAAAGAGTTTAAAAACCAACTGCTTGTAAAACGCAGAGAACTTCTTGCTTCCCAAGGGGAACTTGCAGAAATAACAGAAAACCTTCAATTAGACGACGTAATGCCAGAATATAAGGACTTGTGGGAGCTTTCTAGTATAGATAAACTTGCAAAACAGCTTGAAGAAGAAGGATTGCACTTAGAGCATTACGGGGAATCGCACACAAAGCCTGTTTACAGGCTTCAAGATGCGCAAAAGAAAATGCAAGGAGATATTTACGATCTTTGCTCTACAACAGAGCTTGTTGAAACTATTAGAGAAATTGGAAACAAGGGCGCAACTATACAAAGATACAAAGGTCTTGGAGAAATGAATCCTGACCAACTTTGGGAAACCACAATGGATGTTAAAAATAGGAAACTTCTCCAAGTTAAACTGGAAGACGTCATAGAAACAGATAGAATATTTACAACTTTGATGGGCGATCAGGTAGAACCAAGAAGAGCTTTTATTCAAATGCACGCTTTGGACGTAATAAATTTGGATATTTAAATAATTTGTGTGTAATATATTGTAAAACAATACACACAAAAATTTTATTATAAGTATTCCACAATAAGCCTATTTGTGTTTAATAATATTTCACTAAAATACAAGAATAAGACAGTAGTACAAATAGAAAAAGTTTACGAGAGAGAAAATGAATCCATTTGTCCCACAAAAGCTGCCTGTTAAAAATTTAAATTGGGAAAGATTGTCATTTCTTATAGGGAAAGCAAACAGTTCGTTTTCTATGTATAGTGGTTTGCTAGATGCTCTTTTGAATCCTGAAATTCTTCTTGCTCCTATTACGACTCAAGAGGCAGTTGTTTCTTAAAAAATAGAAGGAACACAGGCGACTTTTAGTGAAGTTTATAAATTAGAAGTTAAGGCTGTTGCGGAGCAATCAACTATAAATATGTTGAAAGCAGAAAAAATTATAAATCTATATAATGACATGAAAAAGAATTTTAGTGATGCTACAAAATCGCGTTACGCTATAAATATTTTGGATACACTTTTTAAAAAGCCTATTATAAATTTAACTATGCTTTTGTCTGATTCGGGTGTTTTCAATTTATTATTACAATGGATTCACAAACAACTTTTGGCTTAAAGAAGGAGAACTTAAGAAAGAAAGGCGTTGATGAGGAATTATCTTTGAAAAATATGATTTGAATTTAATTAAACTTGTAAGAGGCTAGAAATGTCAAAAGAAAAAGAAACAAAAGAAGAGCAAGTGGCAATGATGGCGGCAAGCATTGCACCTCGCAATATTGAAGATGAAATGAGAACTTCCTACATAGATTATGCCATGAGCGTAATTGTGGGAAGGGCGTTGCCAGATGTTCGCGACGGTTTAAAACCTGTTCATAGAAGAATACTTTACGCCATGAAAGAAATGGGATTAAAGCATAATACAGCTTACAAAAAATCTGCTAGAGTAGTTGGAGATGTTTTGGGTAAGTATCACCCTCACGGTGATTCTGCTGTTTATGGTGCTGTAGTAAGAATGGCGCAGGATTTTTCTCTAAGATATCCTATGATTGACGGACAAGGAAACTTTGGAAGCATAGATGGTGACTTTGCCGCAGCTATGCGTTATACCGAAGTAAGAATGGACGCAATTACCGAAGAGATGCTTGCGGACTTGGATAAAAACACAGTTGATTTTATACCTAATTACGACGGTTCTTTAAAAGAGCCTTTAATACTTCCTTCAAAAATTCCTAGCCTTTTGATTAATGGATCTGCAGGTATTGCTGTAGGTATGGCTACTAATATTCCTACTCATAACATAGGCGAAATCAGCGATGCTTTAATCGCTTTAATAGATGATGAAGATTTGCCTGTCTCTGAGCTTGCTAAACATATTAAAGGTCCAGATTTTCCTACAGGAGCTATAATTTTAGGCAAAGGTGGAATACGGGATTATATGGAAAAAGGCAGAGGCTCTGTAAAAATAAGAGCCAAAGCTGAAATAGAAGAATCCAAAAGTGGGAGAGAAGCTATAATAGTAAACGAAATTCCGTACCAAGTAAACAAGGCAAATCTTATAACTTCAATAGCCGATTTGGTAAAAGATAAAAAGATTGACGGCATTTCTGACTTACGCGATGAATCCGACCGTGATGGCATAAGAATTGTTATAGAACTAAAGAGAGACGCAAATGCTCAAGTTGTTTTGAATCAACTTTATAAGCATACTCAGATGCAGTCATCTTTTGGCGTTATAATGCTTGCGCTTGTAAACAATAGACCTAAAGTGATGAACATAAAAGAAATTTTAGTTCACCATATTGAACATAGAAAGGTTGTCATAACTAGAAGAACAAAGTTTGACTTGCAAAAGTCCGAGTCTAGGTCACACATATTGGAAGGCTTAAAAATAGCCATAGACAATATAGACGCTATTGTTAAGATTATAAAAGAATCGGCTGATGAGGATATAGCTCGTGCAAGTCTTATGAGTAAGTTCCGTTTAACAAAAATTCAATCTGAAGCTATCTTGGAAATGAAGATTCGCCAGCTTACCGGATTAAAAAGAAAAGAGATAGATGAAGAATATCTGGAAACTATAAAGCTTATAGAAAAACTTCGTTCTATTTTAGCAGATCCAAAAAAAATTCTTTCAATAATAAAAGACGAGACTATTGAAATAAAGAAAAAGTACGGTGACAAAAGAAGGACTCAAATACAGGTAGCAGAAGCCGATTTTAATATTGAAGATTTAATTCAACAAGAAGAAGTTGCAGTGACAATGTCCCATGCAGGGTATATTAAGCGCATACCTCTTGATACGTATAAAGCTCAGCACAGAGGAGGACGCGGAATAACCGCAATGAACACGAAAGAAGAAGATTTTGTTGAAAACTTATTCGTTACCAGCTCGCATGCTTATATGCTCTTCTTTACAACCAGAGGAAGATTATACTGGACAAGAGTTTACGAAATTCCCGAAGGGGTAAGAACATCCAAAGGGAAAGCCATAGTAAACCTCTTGCAGCTGCAAGGCACAGAGGAAAAAATTACAGCCGCAATTCCTATAAGGTCATTTAATCCTAAAGATATTAAAGACGAATATTTGTTAATGTGTACTAGAAATGGCACGATTAAAAAAATTGCATTGGACGAGTTTACAAACCCAAGAAAGGGCGGCATAATAGCTATTAAACTTGAAGACGGCGACATCTTAACTGAAGTAAAAGCCATAGAGAAAAATCCTGAAGTTATAATCGCAACCAAAAAAGGCATAGCGATAAGGTTTAAAGAAAGCGACGTGCGCGCAATAGGTCGCAATGGAATGGGCGTAAATGGAATTTCTCTTGAAAAAGACGATGAAGTTATAGGCATGGAAGTTCTTTCTCCAGATGATGTTTTCTTATCAGTTTCAGAAAATGGCTATGGAAAAAGAACGGAAGTAGGCAAATATCGTTTGCAAAAGAGAGCAGGACACGGAGTCATTAATATGCAGGCTACAGACAGAAACGGGAACGTCGTAGGCATTAAAAAAGCAAATGACGGTGAAGTTATGATTATGACCCAAAATGGTATAACTATAAGATTAAGAGTAAACAGCATTTCTGTAATAGGAAGAAATACTCAGGGAGTAAGATTAGTAAAGCTTGGCGATGGCGACAAAGTTGCGGCTATTGCAAGTGTTGTAAAAGACGAAGAAAGCGAAGCGGCTCAGGATGCTGTAGAAAAAGCTAAAGACGAATAAGTTAAAGATAAGTTAAAGAATAGCAGTTTACCGATTGCAATTAACTACAAAGAGAGAAAAAAATGAAACAAAAAACTTTAGCATTGATTTTGAGTTTTGTTTTTGGTTGTGTTAATGTTTATGCTGGACAATGTCAAAGTGCTAGACGGGAGTGCTATAATGCCAAACTTCAGGCTTGGCAAGCAGGGGCTGACGAGTGGCGTGGAGACTTTCCATGAAATGGGACAATCAAGAATAGAACATCATAGAGCTAGGGCTAATGCTGATGCAGTTTGTGCGAGAGCGGAAAGTATTTGTACCTATGTATGCAGTACGTGTCATTCCGCTAAATCAGCATGCGACAGTGCGAGAAACTTTATATCCTCTTGAGTTTTTCAGATATAAACTCAGGGACTACATTTGATAAACGAAAGATAACTAAATAATGAGCTGCAGGAAGATTTCCCTTACAAAAAGGTGGAAGTCGTAGATAAAAATAACTTCTGGAACTGATTTAAAAACTAAGTTTTCTTTACAATTTTATACACAATGTAAACTATAAATATCCAGAAGGGAATAGCGATAACTTGCTTTGCCATTCCGATTTTAGGAAATGTCATTGCTGTAAGAATAAATGCGATGAAAGCAAGCGTAATATAGTTGGAATAAGGATAAAACGGTGCTGGGAACAATGTCTTTCTATTTTTTTGTTTGAACTTAAGATGGGATAATGTGATAACTGTCCAATTGGTAAGAATATATACTATAACAAAGCTCATTATTATTTTAAAAGCGTTAAACCAATCAGGTATAAAATAATTGAAAGGAACTACAAAAAACGTCAATGCTCCAGAGACTAAAGTTGAAAGAACAGGAATACCTGCTTTATTTGTTTTTGCAAAAAGTTGAGGAGCGTTGTTTTGCAAAGAAAGAGCGTAGAGCATGCGGCTGTTGCTGTAAATGCAGCTGTTATATACAGACAAAGCAGCTGTAAGAACTATAAAATTTAAAGCCCACGCAGCATACTTAAAGCCAATACGGTCAAAAATCATGACAAAAGGACTGTCTGAAACGTTTAAATTGCTCCAATGATACAAAGACAAAAGCACAACAAGCGAGCCGATGTAAAAAATCAATATGCGATAAACAACTTGGTTGATAGCTTTTGGAATGGTTTTTGTTGGATCTGCTGTTTCAGAAGCGGCAATGCCGATAAGTTCAAGCCCGCCGAAAGCAAAAGTAATAATAGGCAAAGCCATTATAAGACCTATAAGACCGTGAGGGAAAAATCCGCTAAAGGTACTATCTCCAGCATGCTGCCCAATGGTTGGAGCAAGCCACAAATTTTTAATTGTTGCTCCAGTAACCAAAGAAGGATCAAAAAATAATATGTATCCGCCTGCCAAAATCATAGCGCAAATAGCAAAGATTTTAATTGAAGAAAACCAAAATTCTACTTCGCCATAAGCTCTGACGGTTATGAGATTTATAATGTTTATAATTATGAAGAAAAACAGAGCAGTTTTCCATGTGGCAATATGAGGAAACCAATACTGGGTGTAGGCAGCCACTGCAGTAAGCTCGGTTATTCCAACTAAAACTTGTAATATCCAATAATTCCAACCAGCCAAAAACCCCGGAAAATCGCCCCAATATTTGTAAGCGAAATAGCTTGAAGATCCTGCGGAAGGGTCTTGTGTGTTCATTTCGCCCATTTGGCGCATAATTAAAAAGATTATAAATCCTGCAATTAAATACCCAAATATCACGGAAGGTCCTGCAGTAAAAATAGCGCTGCCAGTACCTAAAAATAGACCAGTGCCTACAGCTCCTCCAAGAGAAATAAATTGAATATGTCTGTTTTTTAGTTTACGTTTAAGAATGCCTTTTTGCGGGACGGATGTTATATTCACTTTAGTCGTTCCCTACACGTGAGTAATTTTTTATAATTTTATATCCAGCGTACACAGAAAAAATCCAAATAGGTAAAGCTATAACTTGTTTAATCATTCCAAGTTGAGGCGTTGCCATTGCTGCTAAAGTAAACCCTATAAATACCAGCGTAATATAATTTGAATAAGGGTAAAACGGCGCTGGAAATAAAGTTTTTTTGTTTTTACGTTTAAATTTCATATGGGATAAAGTTATAAGCGCCCAGTTTACAAGAATGCACACAACGACAAAACTCAAAATTATTTTAAAAGCGTCAAACCAGTTTGGAGTAAAATAATTTAAGGGCACAACTAAAAATGTTATTGCGCTTGATACAAGAATTGCATTAAAGGGGATGCCTCTTTTATTTGTTTTTGCCAAAGCTTGAGGTGCGTTTTTCTGAAGAGCAAGACCGTAAAGCATACGACTGTTGCTGTAAATGCAGCTGTTATATACGGACAAAGCAGCTGTTAGAACTATAAAATTTAAAGTCCACGCAGCATATTTAAAGCCAATACGGTCAAAAATCATGACAAAAGGACTGTCTGATGGGCTTAG
>JAITDI010000039.1 GCA_031282625.1 Candidatus Endomicrobiellum meruensis
GGTTTAGACGAAGAAGAGATAAAGCGATATGTAAAATATCAGGAAAAAGAAGACTTGGGACAAGCGGAGCTTGCATTCTAATTTCAAGCTAACGGGCGTAAGCCCGTAGCAGTTGACTCAATCCTCTCTATTGCTAATTACAGTTGCTCTGATGTAAAACTAAACCTTTCAGCCATTGTTTTGCCTCTTATATGCATATTTGAAAGAGTTTTTCTTTATTGCTAGAATTACCCCAATAGGAAAAGCAGCCAAGAAATTAATTCTCCTTGCAGAGAGTCTCTTTTCCTTTGGCTGCTTTCCTATTAGTAGACATGGGAATGTACTGGCTAAGGCGCAAAACCATGTCCAATTATTTTTGATGGTGATAACTAATTTATTGTCGTTTATTTGCCAGTACATTTTCTTTACTCCGTTTTTCTTTCGGTCTTTTATTCGTGAAGTCTTTTGTTGTTAGTCGCTTTTTCCTTCAGGACTGAGCGTCACTTTTAGAATATGGACGTGTCCTTATTTGCTATCGTTGAAATCGGTAAATACTTTTGAGTTATTCGTTTGACCAATAATGCTGTATAACAATTGTACAACATATAAAAATAAATGTCAAGTACCAATTTATCGTTGTCTAATTTAAATGGAGCTGAACAAATGAAAACATCAAACAGTGCAAAAAAGATGAAGGAATTTTTGGCTAAAACAGGAATGAGTCAATCTAAACTTGCGTCCATGATTGGTGTTCCGAGAAGTGTTATAACTAATTGGCTTAAAGGTGTAAGAAATCCGTCTTTATCGTCATTAGAAAAAATATCAAGTGCGACAAATTTACCAATAAATTTTTTTACCGATAAATCAAATTCAATAAACATTTCAGGTATAAAAGGAAAATCCATTGTTAATGTTAATCAGAAAGACTATGAACAAATGCAAAAAGAGATTGAGCTTTTAAGAAGAGAACTTGAGATTGAGAGAAAAGAAAAAGAGTTGTTAAAAAAATCAAAATAAAGTTGTCAAAAGCATTAATTTGACGAAATAGAGATTGAAAATGCTGTTTTACAGGAAGTGGCAAAACAAATAAAAAAAGATTATACTAGACATAAATAGAAATTAATGGAGTTTTTAAGAAATGAATTTTGTAGAGTTATTAGGTTTTACTGCAGGCGTTTTTTCTATGTCAATGTTTGTTCCTCAGATTTACAAGACACTGAAAGCAAAGTCTGCTAAGGATGTTTCTATTCAAGTGTTTATTCTGTCGGCAGTATCCAATTCGTTGTGGACAGCTTACGGCATAATATCTATAAAACCTGCTATTATCGTAACGAATGTAGTTATATTTATTCTTGCAATTATTCAAATTATTCTAAAAGTAAAATATGACAGAGCAGATAAGCTTTCTGGCAATTAAAAAGGAAAGATTGAGCTATGCTAACCAAACAACATATAACATATTTAAAACAAAGAGGAGATATGGACATTTCTGCTCTTATTAGCTCTCAGAGAGATGTTAAAAGTATCAATTTTATTCTTGAAAGTTTAGGATATTTACCTGAAAACTTTAATCCTGATTTTTTATATCAACTTCTAAAACATAAAAATCCTCAAGTTAGGTTAAATGCCGTTAAAAACATTGGTAAATTAAACGGTAAAAGTGATACGGAAAGTCTTCTCGAGCTTTATAGAAACGAGATGGACACAAGCGTTCGTAGAGAAATAGTATCTGCCGTAGGAAGACAGAAGAAACAAAATAATAAATCTTTACTTATTAGCTTTTTACAGGACAACGATCCAAAAATTGTATGTCAGGCTATACGAGGATTGCTTGTTTTTGAAAATGATAAAAAAATTGAATCTCACTTACGCCAATTTATTAACCATCCAAACGAAATGGTGAGGACAATAATATATAAAGAGTATTTTTCTAAAGAAGCAAAAAAACAAACCTCTTTGCCGCATACGGAGACTTATGATTTTCTTAAAAATGTTGTGGTAAATGCTGACGTTTTAGAGGCGTTAAGAGTTGTTCCTAATGAAAGCGTTCATTTAACTTTTACTTCTCCGCCATATTATAACGCAAGAGATTATTCCATTTATCCGAGTTATCAAGCATATTTAGAATTTTTAGAAAAAGTTTTTAAAGAAACTTACAGAATAACAAAAGAGGGGAGATTTTTAATAGTTAATACTTCACCTATAATTATTCCTCGTATTAGTCGCGCTCATTCAAGCAAACGCTATGGAATTCCATTTGATTTACATCCACATCTGATTAAAAACGGCTGGGAATTTATAGACGATATTGTTTGGTTAAAACCTGAAGCAAGCGTTAAAAATAGAATAGGCGGTTTTATGCAACATCGTAAACCGCTTGGGTATAAGCCAAATTCCGTAACAGAATATTTGATGGTCTATCGTAAATCAACAGAAAAACTGTTAGATTGGAATATTCGCAGCTATGACCATGAAACCGTAAAAAAAAGCAAAGTAACAGATGGATATGAGATAACTAATGTTTGGAAAATAGACCCTTGTTTTGATAAAGTCCATTCTGCTGTCTTTCCAGTAGAGCTTTGTAAAAGAGTAATTCAATATTATTCTTATAAGGGCGATTTGATATTTGACCCTTTTGCCGGGAGTGGAACAGTTGGGAGAACTGCTAAATTGCTAAATAGATTATTTTTCTTAACCGAAAAAGAGCCTAAATACTTTGAATATATGAAATCAAAAATAAAATCGCAAAATTTTTCTGATAAGAGAGAACCAAGATTTTTTAATTTAGAACGATTCAAAGAGGAGATAAAGTCAACTGCTACGGGCTTACGCCCGTTAGCTTGAAATTAGAATGCAAGCTCCGCTTGTCCCAAGTCTTCTTTTTCCTGATATTTTACATATCGCTTTATCTCTTCTTCGTCTAA
>JAITDI010000006.1 GCA_031282625.1 Candidatus Endomicrobiellum meruensis
ATGTTACGATGGAGATAGAGTTGATAATGCCAGTGGCGATGGAGCCGCAGTTGAGGTTTGCAATAAGGGAAGGAGGAAGGACTGTAGGTTCAGGCGTTGTTACTGAAATCTTGGAATAATTTTGATATAATCAGCAGAGCGGAGAGATGTGTTTTATTTCTTCACTCTGCTATTTTAGAAAACATGTTGTTATCGGAATAAGGAAATTGGAGAATTTAGATGGCAGAAAGAGTCATTATAACCATGGCATGTAGCGTGTGCAAAAACAGAAATTATTATTTTGACAGAGGGAAAAAACAGGAAGGCAAGCTTGCTCTTAAAAAATTTTGTAAGAACTGTGGAAAGCGTACAGAACATAAGGAAACAAAATAATTAAAACATTGTCGGATTGGGGGCATAAGCTAACGGTAAACTGTCGGTCTCCAAAACCGACTTTGGTGGTTCAAATCCATCTGCCCCCGCTTTGAAAAATATACGAAGGTAAACAAATGAATTTAATTAAAACAGCTATACAATTTTTTAAGGACGCTTATTATGAGCTTACTAAGGCAACATGGCTTGGTAAAAAAGAAGTTGTAGGAACTACCATTGTGGTAGTTGTTTTTGTTATCATCATGTCTATTTTCGTAAGCATTGTTGATATGTTTTTAGGTACAATAGTAGGCGTTATATTATAACCCGGAGCAGAAAATGGCAAACCAATGGTACGTTGTCCATACATATTCAGGTCATGAAGATAAAGTTAAAAAAAGCTTGGAGATGGCTGTAGATAATTTAAATATGCAAGATGTCATTTCCAAAGTTCTTGTTCCTACCGAAGAAGTTGTTGAAGTAAAGCAGAACAAGAAAAGAATAAAGAAAAGAAAGTTTTATCCGGGGTATGTTTTTGTTGAAATGACAGTAAATAATACGACTTACTGGCTTATAAGGAATACAGCTGGTGTAACAGGTTTTCTGGGTGGGGTTAAACCTGCACCGATGGCACAAGATGAAGTAGATAATCTCCTCAATACCATCATAAACCCAGATGCTTCTAAACCTAGACCCGCGGTATTCTTTGAAAAAGAAGAAAATGTGCGTATTGTTGAAGGACCGTTTAAACATTTTATCGGTATAGTTGAAGAAGTAAACCAAGAGAGAGGAAAGTTAAGGGTTATGGTTACAATATTTGGTAGACCTACACCTGTTGAGCTTGACTTCTTGCATGTTGAAAAGATTTAAAAAATGTTGTAATACTAGACAGTATTTTAGAAATGCTGTTTTTAGTATTTTATAGATGATAGACTAAATGAAATAGATAGGAGCAATACTAAATGGCGCCAAAAAAAGTAAAAGCAATGATTAAATTACAAATTCCTGCCGGATCAGCTAATCCAGCTCCTCCAGTAGGTACTGCCCTTGGTCCTCAAGGTGTAAATATTATGGATTTTTGTAAACAGTTTAACGAAAGAACAAAAAATATGGAAAAAGGCATGGCAATACCTGTTGTTATGACTGTTTTTGAAGATAGATCTTTTACATTTATAACAAAAGTATCTCCAGTATCTGCATTGATTAAAAAAGCAGCTAAAGTTGCAAAAGCTTCTGGAGTGCCTAATAGAAACAAAGTAGGTAAAATAACATCAGCTCAAGTTGAAGAAATAGCAAAACAAAAAATGCCTGATTTGAATGCTAATAGAGATCTTGGTGCGGCAAAGCGCATGGTTGAGGGAACTGCAAGAAGCATGGGAATTGACATAGTAAAATAATATAATTTAGAAGTTGTGGGAGTCGGATTTCCGACATTTAACCACAGGGAGAGAAAATGGGAAAAAGATTAAACGAATCGGCTAAATTGGTAGATAAAAGCAAGATTTATATTCTTGACGAGGCAGTTTCTCTCGTAAAAGAAGCCGCAAAAGCAAAATTTGACGAAACTATTGAAGTTCATATCAGATTGGGTATAGATCCTAAGCAGAGCGATCAAATAGTTAGAGGTACTGTCTCTTTACCTCATGGTATAGGAAAGACTAGAAGAGTTGCAGTTTTAGCAAAAGGCGAAAAGCAGAAAGAAGCTGAAAATGCAGGGGCTGATATTGTAGGTTCTGACGATTTTATTGAAAGCGTATCAAAGGGTAGTCTTGATTTTGATGTCTTGGTTGCTACGCCTGATATTATGAAGGATTTAAGTAAAGTTGCTAAAATTTTGGGACCTAAAGGTCTTATGCCAAATCCTAAGTCAGGGACAGTAACTTTTGACATAGGAGCAACTGTAAAGGAACTTAAAAAAGGAAGAGTTGAATATAAGAACGATTCTTTTGGCATAATTCACGTGCCTGTAGGAAAAGCTTCTTTTGAGAAAGGAAAACTTGTTGACAATATAAAAACTTTAGTTGAAGCTGTATTAAAAGCCAAGCCTTCAAGTTCAAAAGGTCAGTACATAAAAAGTATTTCTATATCTTCAACGATGGGACCTGGAATTTATGTTGAGCAAAAGATGTAAAGTTGCTTTTTAATATAGTTTGCGATATCTAAAAGGCGGCTATGATAGCCGTCTTTTACTTTTTTAAGGATACGATTATTTAAAATGACTAAAGCCAAAGAAATAGAAAGTTTGCTTGAACCTATCGCAATCAAAGAAGGTTACGAATTAGTAGACGTTCAATATGCTAAAGAAAACGGTGATTGGGTTGCAAGAATTTTTATTGATAAAGACAGCGGTGTAGCAATGAGCGACTGTGAAAAAATGAGTATACTTTTTGGCGCGGTTTTAGACGAGAGTAGTATATTGAAAGATTCTTATGTTTTAGAAATATCTTCTCCCGGAATTAACAGAGTTTTAAAAAAAGAAGAAAGTTTTAAACGTTTTATAGGATCAAAAATAAGACTTCAAACTATAGAGGCGATTAACAATCAGAAGAATTTTTTGGGAAATCTTTTGGATTGTAAAGATGGAAAAATAAAAATTGACGATGTTAGTAATGGAATTTTTGAAATAAATTTTTTAGATATAAAGAAAGCTAATGTAGAAACTGAATTTTAGGAGGGAGAAATGTCAGAAAAGGGCGAACTTTTGATGGCTCTTGAGCAAATTGAGAAGGATAAGAAAATTAAGAAAGAAGACATTTTGGTTGTTATAGAAAATGCTCTTGTTTCGGCATATAGAAAGCACGTTGGCAAAAACGTAAATGTTGAAGCTAAAGTAAACCCCGATACGGATGAAATGACAGCAAGCGTCGTAAAAGTTGCCGTAAAAGACGTAGCTAACCCTTTATTGGAAGTATCTCTTAAAGATGCAAGAAAAATAAACAAAGAAATAGAAGTAGGTGAGGAAGTAAGAATCCCGTTGGATACTCAGGATTTTTCTCGTATAGCTGCTCAGACGGCAAAGCAGGTTATTGTTCAAAAGATTAGAGAATCTGAAAGATGGTCTTTGTTTGAAGAAATGAAAGAAAAAGTAGGGCAAATAGTAGGCGGAGTTGTATATCGCATAGCAGGAAGAAACTTTATAGTTGATTTGGGAAAGACTGAAGCAATTCTTCCATGTAGCGAGCAAGTTTTTAAGGAAAAGTTTAACATAGGTCAACACATAAAAGCTGTTATAATAAAAGTTGAGAAAAGCTCAAAGGGATCTGGAATTGTTTTATCTCGTGCAAGTGTTGAGCTTGTAAAAAGATTATTTGAGCTTGAAGTCCCGGAAATTTACGAAAAAGTTGTTGAGATTGTAAATGCTGTAAGAGATCCGGGGATGAGAACTAAAGTAGCAGTTTTATCGCATAATCATAAAGTTGACCCTGTAGGAGCTTGCGTTGGCATAAAAGGTGCCAGAATAAAACCAATTATAGATGAATTAAGAGGGGAGAGAATAGATTTAGTCCCCTATTCTGTCGAACCTGTTAAATACATAACAGGATCATTATCGCCGGCAAAAGTTATTTCTGTAAGCATTATTTCCGAAAATGAAAAGAAAGCCGAAGTCTTAGTAAGCGATGATATGCTTTCTTTGGCTATAGGCAAAAATGGGCATAATGTTAGACTTGCAGCAAAACTTACCGGTTGGCATATAGACGTAAAATCTGAAAAACAGAAAAAGGAAGAAATTGATACTAAAATAGAACAACATACCGAAAATCTTTCCGAGCTTGAAGGGCTTAGCGAAAAAACTATAGAAACGCTTGTAAATTCAGGATTTACAAATATAGAAAAACTTTCTTCAGTGAATACAGAAGATCTAACGACTTTGCCTGGTATCGGCGAAAAAACGGCTGAAAAAATTATAGAAGCAGCAAAGAAAAGTTTGGCTAAATAAACTTTTAATTAACAAGTTAACGTCTGATCAATAAATGAGCATGGGAGCATATTATGCCTATAAAACAAAAAGATAGGAAAGAGAAAGTTATAAAAAAGAAAACAGTTTCTGCGAAGTCAAAAACTAAAGATGCTTCCGCAAAAAAGGCTATAAAGAAAACTGCCGCAACAACAGCTAAAAAGACAGTTAAAGCTAAAACTTCTGCAAAAAAGACAGAATCAAAAACCGAAAGTAAAACTGCTAAAACAAAAATAACAAAATCTTCAACAGCTAAAAAGAAAACTGTAAAAAAAACAGTTTTACATGAAAAAAAACAAGTTGAACAAAATACAGCAGCTAAAATTGTTGAAAAAAGAGAAGATGAACTTATAAAAGATGCTCCGAAAAAAGAAGAATCAGAAAAGATTAAAGAATCGGCAGTTAAACAGGATACAGATGAGCAGAATAAGAGAAATGATTCTGTTGTTAACAATGTAAAAGTTGAAGCTACAAATAAATATGAACAAAAAACTGATGAACAGAAAGCTTCTATTCCAGTAAAAACTAAAGAAGTTAAGCCTGAGGTAGCAGCGACAGAATATAAAGATGTAATTTTAATAAACGAACTTATAACTGTAAGAGAACTTGCCGATAAGATGAGACTTAGATCGGGTGATGTTTTAAAGAAACTTCTGTCAATGGGAAGTCTTGCCACAATAAATCAGAGACTGGATGTAGATACTGCCACTCTTTTAGCAAATGAATTTGGTTATGATGTTAAAATGGAATCCATTTATTCGGAAGAGAAAATTGGAGCTGCCGATCAGAATGAAGATCCATCTAAATTAAAACCTCGTTCGCCTATTGTTACAATTATGGGGCACGTGGACCACGGCAAAACGTCGCTTTTAGATGCTATAAGAAGCAGTAATATTGCAGGCGGCGAGCATGGCGGAATAACTCAGCATATAGGTGCGTACAAAGTGCAAGTTTCAGGAGGCGGTTATATAACATTTTTAGATACTCCGGGACACGAAGCTTTTACAGCTATGCGTTCAAGGGGATCGCAAGTTACTGACATAGTTGTGCTTGTCGTTTCAGCTACTGACGGAGTTATGCCTCAGACTGTTGAGTCCATAAACCATGCTAAAGCTGCAAACGTTCCTATAATTGTTGCAGTAAACAAAATAGATATGCCTGCTGCTGATCCTCAGAAAATAAGGCAAGAGTTAAGTAATTATGGACTTATTCCCGAAGAGTGGGGTGGCGATACTATAATGGTTGATATTTCTGCCAAGCAGAGAACGAATATAAACTCATTGTTAGAAATGATTTTGCTAAAAGCTGAAATGATGGAGCTTAAAGCAAATCCTGATAGAAATGCAGAAGGTATAGTTATAGAAGCAAGGCTTGACTCTAAGAAGGGGGCAGTCGCTACTTTGTTGATTCAAGCTGGAACTTTAAAAATTGGCGATAATATTGTAGTTGGAACAACGTATGGAAAAATCAGAGCTTTAGCTGACGAACATGGTAAAAGATTTGTCTCTGCGGGACCAAGCACTCCGGTAAGCATTTTAGGCATAAACGAGCCTCCTCAGGCTGGTGATAAGTTTGTAGTAGTTGAGCACGAATCTAAAGCTAGGGAAATTGCTCAGTCTAGAAGAGAAAAAGTTAAAGAAGCTTCGTTGAAGCCTGTACATCATTTGTCGCTTGCAGATATCAGTGCAGGAAAGGCAAAAGATTTAAGAATAATACTTAAAGCTGATGTTCAAGGCTCTTTAGGAGCTTTAAGTGATGCATTGGAGAGGCTTTCTACTTCTGAGATTAGTTTGAAGATAATACATAGAGGTGCTGGAGCTATTACTGAATCAGATGTTGCTTTAGCAGTAGCATCAGACGCTTTAATATTAGGATTTAACTTGCGTCCTGACAGCGCTGTTGAAAGACTTGCCGAAACAGAGAAAGTAAGCATAAATGTCTATAGAATAATTTACGATTTAATTGCTGATGTCAAATCTTCTATGGAAGGGTTGCTTGATCCTGACATGAAAGAAAAAATACTTGGTAAAGCTGTAGTGAAACAAGTATTTAAAATTTCAAATTTTGGAACCATTTCTGGTTGTTCGGTAATAGATGGAAAAATTCAAAGAGGCGCTAAAGTAAGACTTTTGAGAGATAATATAATTATTTTTGAAGGAAATATTTCTTCTCTAAAAAGATTTAAAGATGATGTTAAAGAAGTTGAGAAGAGCTATGAGTGTGGTATAGGTCTTGAGAATTTTTCAGATGTTAAACCAGGCGATGTTATGGAAAGCTTTATTACAGAAAAGGTTGCCAGAAAGTTGGAAAACTAATTATATTATCTCCCTAATTGACAAAATTCAAATAGTGGGGACAAAGTAAAGGAAAACATATGCCGTTATCGTATAAAAGATCCGTCAGAGTGGGGGAGCTTATACAACAAACAGTTTCTGAGATTGTTAGAGAAATAAGAGAGTTAGATTCTGGGCTAGTTACTATTATGGGTGTCAAACTTAGTGACGATTTACTGAGTTGTAGAATTTATTACTCTGTTTTTGGATCCAATGAAGATAAGAAAAAAGTCGGCATAGCCTTAAAGAGAAACACTAAAGAAATCAGACGTCAGATTGCAACACGTTTAAACTTAAGACGAACTCCCGAAATTGTTTTTGTCTATGATGACACTAATGAGAACGCTGATAAAGTGTTTAGTCTGTTAAAGAAAATAGAAGAAGAAAAATAATGTTTATAAGGAATATTATTCTTAAATTTTATTCTTTTATCTCAGAGGTTTAATTAATGATGAATCTTTCTAAAAGCAATATCACTAAAATCTCAAAAATTTCAAAAATAATCAAACAATCAAAAACATTTTTCATAGCAGGGCATATAAAACCTGACGGAGATAGCATAGGTTCTGCTTTAGCTTTTGCGTCTGTTTTAAATAGAACAGGCAAAAAAGCCTGTGTTTACAGCGTTGACCAAATACCAAAATTTGTAAAATTTTTGAAAGGGTCAAATAAAATAAAAAAAGCTGCAAAAAAAACTGATAAGTTTGACTGTGCAATAATTTTAGAGTCAGTTAATTTCTCAAGAATAGGTGGTATTATAACACCTTCTCAGACAAAAAAAATAATAAACATAGACCACCATTTGACTTATACGGATTTTGGCAACGTAAATTATATTGTTCCTTCATCATCTTCAACGGCAGAATTAGTCTTAAATATTTTTGAATATATGAAGATAAAACTTTTAAAACATGAAGCTGAGTGTTTATATACAGGGATTATTACAGACACAGGACGTTTTCAGCAAGTAAATACAACGCCTAATTCCCATATTGCCAGTGCAAAACTTATGGAGTGCGGAGTGGATGTAAATAAAGTTTACAAAGAAATTTATGAAAAGGGATCAATAAACGCATTGAAACTTCAAGGGTTGGCTCTTTACGGCATAAAAACAATCTTGAACAACAAAGTCTCTTATATACTTTTGACTAAAGATATATTTAAAAAAACCGGTACTTCAGAAGAGGATTCCGAAGGCGTTGTAAATTATACCCTTAGAATAGATGGGGTTATAGTTGGTTGTGTTTTTAAAGAAGACGACAGAAAAACAACTAAAGTGAGTTTTCGCTCAGTAAGAAATTTTGATTTGTTGAAAGTTGTTCGTGAATTTGGTGGTGGTGGACACAAGAATGCGGCAGGGTGCACTATAAATGCCGGAATTAAAGAAGCGGTAAAGATCGTTGCGGATGTTTTGAGAAAAAAATTAAAAATAAATTAATTTAAATATGGTTAAGATTTACAATGATATATCAGGAATGTTACTTTTAGACAAACCATCAGGAATCACGTCATTTAAAGCCGTTCATGAAATAAAAAAAGTGTTAAAAGTAAAGAAAACGGGGCATTGTGGAACTTTGGATCCGGCAGCTACTGGGCTTTTGATTGTTTTGATAGGAAAGGCAACCAAATTTCAAGATAAGTTTATGAAAAAAGACAAAGTTTACACCAGTTCTTTTCTTTTAGGAACTGTCACAAACACAGGAGATTTAGACGGAAACATAATTTACCAGAAAGATTTTTCGGATATAAATATTAAAAAAATAAAAGAAGCTGCGAAAAATTTTACAGGAGAAATTTACCAAATTCCTCCTATGTATTCTGCTTTAAAATATAAAGGTAAAAAACTTTACGAGCTTGCAAGGCAAAGCATAGAAGTTGAAAGAAAATCAAAAAAAATTGTAATAAGCGAGTTTGAAATAATTTCTTATTTCAACGGTATTGTAACCGTCAGAGTTTCATGTTCCAGTGGAACATACATAAGAACTTTAGCTCAAGATTTGGGGAATTTCTTAGGATGTGGAGCAACGGTTAAAGCTTTAAGAAGAGAACAGATAGATGCTTTTGACGTCAAAAACGCTTTAAAATATGAAAATTGCGATGACGCGAATAAAATAATAGAAAATATAATCTCTTTATCGGTATGTATAAATGAATAAAAAATCAGTTGTAACCATCGGAACCTTTGATGGAGTGCATAAAGGACACAGGTTCCTTATAGATAAAACTGTGTCGTTAGCAGGAAAGAATAAGTTAAAAAGCATAGTAATATCGATTGAAAAACCTGTAAAGAAGGTTAAAGGACTACTTACAACTTGTGATGAGAAACTTGAAGAAATAAAGGTTTTAGGTGTTGACGAAATTGTTCTGATAAATGTACCTTCTGAAATTTTAACTTATACTGCAGATAAATTTTTTGACGAAATTTTACTTGATGATTTAAATACTTCAGAAATAGTATGTGGCTCCAATTTTGCTTTTGGCAAAGACAGAAAAGGCGATACAGATTGGCTTAAGAAAAAAGCAAAAAACAATAATGTTAAAGTAAATATAGTTAGATATTTAAAAAACTTTTCAAAACAAATATCTTCGTCTTATATAAGAACATTGCTTGAAAACGGTGATTTAAAAAATGCTACAAAACTATTGGGCAGACCATACTCTTTTTCAGGCATTCCGTTTAAAGATCAAGGTTTTGGTAAAAAGTTAGGGTTTCCTACTGTAAATTTAAAAGTAAATAGTGATAAACTTATTCCAAAAGGCGTGTATATAAGTATAATAACGCAAAAAGACAGAATATATCCGTCTGTTACAAGCATAGGAAGTCGACTTACTTTTAACAGGGGTGGCAAGATTGTTCCTGAAACTCATATTTTAAATTTTGACGGTATGTGGGAAAAAACTTTAACAAAAGTAATATTATTGAAAAAAATAAGACATGAAAAGAAATTTAAGAATGCGCAAGCTCTAAAGGAGCAGATTTCAAAAGATATAGCAAAATCTTCAAAATTTTTTAAATTTGACAAAAGAATGTGAAAATTTGATATTTTCTTGGAGTTTTGGTAAAATTTATAATAAGTTAAAGTGGAGTTTTAATGTCCGACGATTGTCTTTTTTGCAAAATAGCTGAAGGAAAAATTTCATCGCATAAAGTTTATGAAGATGAAGAAATTTTTGCTTTTATGGATATAAATCCTCAAGCTCCTGTTCATATAGTGATTATACCAAAAAAGCATATAAACGGATTGGATAATGTTTCTCATAAGGACGAGCAGATACTTGGGCGTATTCAAGTTGTAGCTGCAAAAATCGCAAAACAGTTCCTCGAGATGAAGAATGGTTTTCGTGTTATAAATAATTGCGGAGAAGACGGCGGTCAGACTGTTTTTCATATTCACTATCATCTTCTTGGAGGGAGAGTTTTTAGCTGGCCTCCGGGTTAATTTATGATAAAAATTAAACTTTTTTAAGAAAGGTGGTGTTTTTAAAAATATGGTAAATATTAAAGTTCGCGAAGGAGAATCTATTGAAGAGGCTATTAGGCGCTTCAAAAGAGAATGCGAAAGAAACGGAATTATACAAGAAATTAAGAAACGTGAATTCTACAAAGCTCCAAGCGTTTTAAAGAAAGAAAAACTTGCTGAAACAAAAAGAAAAATCCGTCGTAAAATGCTTAAAGATAACAGATGGTCCAGATAAATGAACGCATAAAAAGGGAGTTATGTTTGGCTAACTGCTAACGTTTAACTTCCTTTTGTTTTAACAGTCTATGGACTTTAAGGCGGTAAAAATGAAATTGAAAGATATTCAGGATATATTTATAAAAGAGGGAATCAATGAAGATCCTAGAGGATTAAATGCTGTAGAAGCAGATTTGTTGAAACGCAAAGAAGAATATGACGCTCTTTCGTCTAAAAAGAAAGAGAGTTACGATATAGAAAGTCTTAGTAACCCATATTATGATTCAAGAATTATTTACGGCGATCCAGATATTCATGCAAAAGCTGTTTTGGTTGGCATAGACATAGAAACGCAGGAACTTTTGCTAGCTAAAAATCTTATGAATTCAGGAAGAAAAATAGATTTAGTTATAGCGCATCATCCAGAAGGGTACGCTTACTCAACATTTCACAGTGTTATAAATATGCAGTCCGATATTTTAAATAATCAAGGAATACCTATAAATATTACAGAAAAAATTGTTTCAGAAAGAATTAGAGAAGTTCAAAAAAATGTTCTCCCTAAAAATAACGAAAGAATTTACGATGCCGCAAAACTTTTAAATATTCCTTTTATGACTGCCCATTCTGTAGCTGATAACCACGTTGCGTCGTTTTTACAGAGAGAGATAGATGCATTAAAACCTGTTTATTTAAAAGAAATCGTAGAACTGTTAAACAGATATCCAGAATACCAACACGCAACTAAAATAGGTCAAGCGCCTTTTATTTTGTGTGGAAGCGATTTTTCAAGATGCGGAAAGGTTTTTGTGGATATGACAGGTGGTACTGAGGGACCGTTGGAATCTTTTGAAAAACTTGCGATAGCAGGAATAGGGACTATAGTTGGAATGCATTTAAGCTCTAAAGCCGCTAAAGAAGCTGAAAAACATCGTTTAAATGTTATTTTAGCTGGGCATATTTCGTCTGACAATTTGGGTCTTAATCTTTTGTTTGATAAACTTGAAAACAAAGCGGGTAAACTTGAATTTATAGAATGCTCAGGATTCAGAAGATTCAGAAGATAAAATGGCTATATCTGAAGATATAATAGAAAGAATAAGACTCTCAAACAGCATAGAGTCTGTTGTAAGAGAGTATCTTCCGGATTTGAAAAAGGCAGGGCGCAATTGGAAAGCCTGCTGCCCTTTTCATAATGAGAAAACTCCGTCTTTTGTGGTAAGTCCTGAGAAAGGCATTTTTAGATGTTTCGGCTGTAATACGGCTGGAGACGTTTTTAAGTTTGTTATGCTTGCGGATAATATATCTTGGCTTGAAGCTGTAAGAAAATTGGCTCAAAAAGCAGGAATAACAATTCAAGAAACTAAGAAAAATATAACAAAAGCGTCAGAAAAATCTAAAATATTTGACATTTTGGAAAATTCGGCTATATTTTATCATAGATGTCTGCTTGAAAGTTCAAGTGCAGGCAGGGTTAGAGATTATCTAAAAAGTCGTGGTATAACAAGTGACACTATAAATAAATTTAATCTTGGTTTTGCCCCTAAGGGGCAGCTTTTGCAGTTGGCTTTGAAAAAAGGACATACTGCCGACGAACTTGCAAAAGCGGGTTTGATAACCGGAACTGAGAGAGGAACTTTTTTTGAATATATGTCGGAACGCATTGTGTTCCCGATTTATGATGCGCAGGGAAGAGTCGTTGCGTTTGGCGGCAGAACTATTGGGAATCAAGAACCTAAATATTTGAATACTCCGGAGACAATTGTTTATTCCAAATCGTCAAATCTTTACGGTTTGTACCAAACTTTGTCAGAGCTTAGAAAAGAAAGAAAGATGATTGTTCTTGAAGGGTATATGGACGTTGTTATTCCGCAACAGTTTGGCATAGCCGGAGCAGTAGCGACGCTGGGTACGGCGTTTACTCAAAATCATGCGAAATTAATTGCAAGATATTCTGACGAGGTAACTTTGCTTTTTGACGCGGATAATGCCGGCAGAACAGCTACTCATAAAGCTTTAGAAATTTTGACAGAGAATGGCATAGAGGCTAAAGTTTCTTCTTTGCCAGAACATATTGACGCTGATGAATATCTGAATCAGCATGGAAAAGAGAAGTTTTTAAAATTGTTGTCAGATAGCTCTAAAAGCGCTGTAGATTTTATGATTGACAGAGTTTATCGGAGCGCATTGCCTGTCGGAAAAGTCGTTTCTCCTGAAACTAAAGCTAAAGCAGTATCAATTCTCTTAGATTTTGTATCAAAAAGTTCAAATACAATAATTCAAAGAGAATGGATAAAAAAAGTAGCCCAACATATAAATATAGACGAAGAAGCTGTTTGGCGAGAGTTTAAAAAGAAGCAAAATCTGAAAATAAAGAGCTATTTTAATGACGATCTTAAAAATTTAACCTCTAAAGCGGTCAAAAATAAAAAGATTACAATGTCTTTAGAAGAAAATCTCTTAAATCTGATTTTAAATAATAGAGAGTATCTTGAAAGAGTGGGAGCAGATTTTTTTCAGGATGCAAGATGTCAAAAAATTTATGGTTTGTTGGCTTCTGGCTTAAGCGACGCGGAAATATTAAATGAACTGTTGCCTGAAGAAACCGTATGGTTTTCAGAACTTACTTTAAATTCAATTGAGTATAACGATGTAAATGAAGCTTTTTTAATTATCTTAAAAGATATGGAAGAATACAATCATAAAAGAAGAAGGCAGCAGCTTGAGAGGGAAATTCTTTTGATGACAGAAGGTAAAAAAGAAAAAGATAGTGCTTTATTTGAAGAATATAAAAAATTAACAACCCTTTTGAAAGGGTCGGGGAATTGAAATGGTAAAAAGAGATTTATTTCAAGATTTAATTGACATCGGTAAAGAGCAGGGATATCTTACATATGAGGATATAAGTAATAATCTTCCACAAAAATATATGGTCGCTGAAAAGATTGACAGTTTTTTTGGCACTTTGGAAGATCATGGCATTCATGTTCTTCAAGATAAAGATGTTGAAAAAGAAAAAAAGAATATGGCAGAAGCTGTTGAGCAGTCTGTAAAAATAACAGAAGAGAAAGAAGATATAAATCCCGTAAGAATGTATTTAAGCGAGATGGCAAAAGTTCCTTTGCTTGAAAGGTCTGTTGAAGTTGAGTTGGCAAAAAACATAAGAGAAAATGAGAAGAAGCTTAAATTGATAGTTTTGGAATCTCCTCTTATAATAAAAGAAATAAGAAATTGGGAAACTCTTATAAGCCAGCAAGAAATGACAACTAAAGAATTGATGCCAAGAGGACGAAAGTCTCAAGCTCAGTTAAGAGGAATGGGTGTAAAAATAAAGACAGTTGTAAAAAAGATAAATCTTATAGAAAAAAGCATAAACTCTCATGAGGAAAAGTTGAAACTTAAATATATATCTAAAAAAGATAGAGAACGTCATTTAAATAAAGTTAAACAACTCCGCGTCGAGATAATAAATCTCATTGTAAGCCTTAATTTGAATCAAGATAAGATTAAAAGGCTTATAAATAAAATTAAAACTATAGCTCATAAGCTTAATGAAATAAAAGACAGTGTTAGAAGATTTGAACGAAGATATAAAAATTTTTTTTCAAAAGTTCAGACTTTATTTAAACAGTATGAAGCGGGTAAGATTTCAGCTGCTGATTTTAAAAAATCTACGGGTGCACCTGTAAAAAACACAAGTGAAGATTTAAAAAATCTTAAAAGTTTGCTTGAAAAACAAGCGAGTATGCAGGAAGGTTTTGTTATACCTGTTGAAGAAATGATAGAGACTGACAGAAAAATAAGAGAACTTGAAGAAGTTATTCATAGGGATAAAATGAAACTCATTGAAGCTAACTTTAGGCTTGTTGTTTCTATAGCAAAAAAACATGTTGGTATAAGTAATTTGGAATTGTCTGATCTTATACAGGAAGGAAATCTTGGACTTTCTAAGGCTGTTGAGAAGTTTGAGTGGAAGAGGGGGTTTAAGTTTTCAACTTACGCTACTTGGTGGATAAGGCAATCTATAAACAGAGCTATTGCTGATCAAGCAAGAACTATAAGAATTCCTGTTCATATGAAAGAACTTATATCAAAACTTACAAAGGTCAAAAAGAAATTCCAACAAGATATAGGTAGAGAACCGTCAATAGAAAAATATGGCAAATCTTTAAGGCTTTCTACTGACAGAATAAGAAAGATTTTGAAAATGATGCAAGAACCAGTTTCTCTAGCAACGCCTGTAGGTGAAGAAGAGGACTCAAGATTAGAAGATTTTATAGAAGATAATAATAGTCCAAGTCCTATAGCTAAAACGCAACAATATAGACTGCAGCTTGAGCTTGAAAAAGTGTTAAACACTTTAACTCCTAGAGAAGCTGAAATAATAAGTTTAAGATATGGAATAGGCGTAGGATATCCAAGTACTCTTGAAGAAGTTGGTAAAAAATTTGGAGTTACTAGAGAGAGAGTAAGACAGATAGAAGCAAAAGCTATAAGAAAACTGAGACATCCAAGTAGGAGCAAATCGCTTCGTGAATATTTGGACTAGACGAAATAAATTTATAAGACCGCTAAAATAGTTTTAAGTTGGACTGTAAAAAAGTTTTTATAAAGTTGCAGTCCGGATGCTATTTATTCGGATTATAGTTAAAAATACCCGAATCTCTAAAAAGAGACTTGGATATTTTTAATTTGTTTCAGTTTAACTATTTTCTGCATTCTTGGACCGTATATGTTGAAGTTGCTACTAATCTTTTAATCGCTGATAAGTCTATTTCGTTTAAAATAGATTTATCATAAGTAGTTCTAAAAAGATGCGGAATTCCTGAAGATTGAATTATACTAAGTGATTGTTTTACCATGTCTAAGTCACCTTTAAAAAATAGGCTGTACTTATCTTCAGGCGACTTTATATCCATAGCAATAAAATCTAAAAGATTTTTATCAATTAAAGCTTTTAAAACTTTAGGCTTTGTTCCATTAGTGTCAAGTTTTACAAATAAATTTAATTTTTTTATTTCTTCTATAAATTCCGTTAAATTTTTCTGAAGAGTAGGTTCTCCTCCAGTTATAACAACACCTTTAAGCAGTTTTTGTCTTTTTTTAAAAAAATTGAAAACTTCCTCATCGCTTATATTCGTTTCAAATAAATGAGGATAGACTAACTGGGGGTTGTGGCAATATGGACATCTCATATTGCATCCTTGCGTAAAAACAACAGCTGCAGGAACCCCCGGGTAGTCTATCAATGATAATTTTTGTAATCCCCCAATTTGCATTTATTTACAAGGGCAATATGTATTACGTATCTTAAACTCTTCTTTCTTGCCTTCATTCCATAAAGAAACAGGTCTCAAGTAACCTACAACTCTTGAATAAACTTCGCATTTTGTACCTTCAATACAATCCTTCTTTGCCTTTAATTCGTTAATTTTTTCCTGAATTTCGTTAGCAGTCATGTGTTTCTCCTTTATTTAGTTTATGCTAGCGCTTGCATATAACATATTTTCAAGCGATTTTATCTGTTGATCTATTTCTATATACTTTTCATTTTTACACTTTGGGCATTCGTGCTGTTCTCCTTCAAGATACCCGCACTTCGGGCAAACGCTAAAAGTTGGCGTTATTGAAAAATATGGCAAACTATAGTTTTCGCATACCGTCTTTATAAAAGTTTTTAAGGCTTCAGTATCTTTAATTCTTTCACCCATAAACATATGCATAACTGTTCCTCCTGTGTATTTGGACTGCATAGAGTCCTGTAAATTTAAGTTTTCAAAAATATCATCGGTATAATTTACAGGCAACTGACTTGAATTTGTATAAAAGGGAATATTGGCTTTTTCGCTTGCAGAAATAATATCTGGATACTTTTTTAAATCAAGCTTTGCAAGTCTATAAGAAGTACCTTCAGCAGGCGTTGCTTCAAGGTTATAATTGTTTCCAGTTTCCTGTTGATACTGAATTAGAATTTCTCTCATAAAATCTAATACTTTTTCACCAAAAAATTTCCCTTTTTCGCTGCCAACTCCTTCTCCGAATAAATTCATACAGGCTTCGTTAAGTCCAACTATGCCTATTGTTGAGAAGTGATTTTTCCAATATTCGTTAAAGCGTTGTTTTACGCTCCTTAAATAAAAGCTCATATACGGATATAAATTGCTTGAAGTCAATTTTTCCAAAACACTTCTCTTTATTTCTAAACTCTGCTTAGCTGTGTCCATCATACTTTTGAGTCTTTCCATAAAGTCGGATTCATTTTTAGATAAGTAACCGAGTCTAGGTAAGTTTATAGTTACAACTCCTATAGAGCCGGTAAGAGGGGAAGCTCCAAAAAGTCCACCACCTCTCTTCTGTAGTTCGCGATTATCTATTCTGAGACGGCAACACATACTTCTTGCGTCTTCAGGTTTCATATCGGAGTTTATAAAATTTGCGAAATACGGAATACCATACTTAGCTGTAATATCCCACAAAGCTTTTATATTGGGGTTATGCCAATCAAAATCTTGCGTTATATTATATGTGGGTATTGGGAATGTGAACACTCTTCCTTTGGCGTCGCCTTCAAGCATAAGCTCCAAAAAGGCTTGATTTAAAATGTCCATTTCTTTTTGGAATTTGCCGTACTTTTTATCTTGGCGTTCTCCACCGATAATAACAGGTTCGTCTTTATAATGTGGTGCTACTGTTAAATCTAAAGTTAAATTTGTAAAAGGCGTTTGAAAACCTACTCTTGTTGGTACGTTTATATTAAAAAGGAATTCCTGCAAAGCTTGCTTTACTTCTCTATATGTAAGTTTATCGTAATAAATAAAAGGAGCAAGGAGAGTGTCAAAGTTAGAAAATGCTTGAGCACCTGCGCTTTCTCCTTGAAGAGTATAAAAAAAGTTTACAATTTGCCCCAAAGCTGTTCTAAAATGTTTTGCGGGTTTGGCTTCAGACTTGCCTGAGACACCTTTGAAGCCGCTTATTAGCAAATCTTGCAAATCCCAGCCAACACAGTAAGCTCCCAAAAGCCCCAAATCGTGTATATGAAGGTCTCCCTCAGAATGAGCTTTTCTTATATTTTCAGGATAGATTTTGTTTAGCCAATATATTTTGCTTATTTCAGAAGAAATATAATTATTTAACCCCTGCAATGAATAAGACATGTTGCTATTTTCGTTTACTTGCCAGTCCAATTTTTTCAAATATTGGTCAACCAAATCTACGTTAAATGCTGAAGTTATTTCCCTGATTTTAGTATGTTGATCGCGGTATAATATATAAGCTTTAGCAGTTTTTTTATACAAAGAGGAAAGTAAAACTTCTTCAACCACGTCTTGAACTTCTTCTACTAAGGGTTTCCTGTCTTCTATAGAGTTTTTAAGTATGGATAAAGCTTTGATGGCAAGTCTGTCTGCAATATCTTGCCCAAATTCTTTAGTAGCTTTTCCTGCTTTTGCTATTGCCGCGGCAATCTTTTTAGAGTTAAAAAATTCCTCACTCCCGTCTCTTTTTACAATTGAACTAAAAACCTCTTCGTTTTTCATAAAATTTCCTCTTTAACTATAAAATTACGTATTTACTATTTATAAAAAGTTTCTGATATTGTACTTAAGTAAGCAATTCTGGCATTATTTACGGTATAAGAAAATACTTTGATTTTTACAAACTTTTCTCTTAATCCGATTTGGAAGCCAAGAGTCTACAATGCTTATAACGCTATATGTAGTATGAAAGTCTTTAGTTAACACAACATATATTACATTAGTAAAAAATAAATGTCAAGCGTTTATTTCCAACATTTTTGAAATACCCCTTGCAACTTTGGAAGCCAAAAGTCTGAAGTGCTTATAACACTATATGTAGTAGTGATAGTCTTTAGTTGGCACAACATATATTACATTAGTAAAAAATAAATGTCAAGCGTTTATTTCTAACATTTTTGAAATGGGAATATAGGCTTTCTTTCTGATATTGTCCTGTACAAAAACAATATTTTTCATGTTAGCAAGAACGTCATAGACTTTTGCCAATGTTATTTTTTTCATGTTTGGGCATATGCTAAGGTCTGTTGCGGGGTAAAATTTTTTCCCGGGATTATCTTTTTGCAGTTTATACAATATACCTGTTTCTGTACATATAATAAATTCTTTAGAAGAGCTTTCTTTAATACGTTTGCACATTCCTCCCGTAGATAATGCATAGTCCGCTAAGTCAAGAACTTCGGGACGACATTCAGGATGTGCTAAAACCTCTGCTTTAGGGTATTTATTCTTAGCTGTTTTTACATAGTCGGGTAGAATAAAATTGTTGTGTGTGGGGCAAAAACCGTTCCAAATATTCATTTTTATGCCTGATACTTTTTGTATATATCCGCCTAAATTTCTATCAGGCGTAAAAATAATGTCAATATTTTTACCAAAAGTCTCAACTACTCTCTTTACGACATTTACCGCATTTGAAGATGTGCAGCATATGTCGCTTTCTGCTTTTACCGCTGCAGAAGTATTCACATAAGATACAACCACAGGATTTTTGAACTTTGACTTAAACTCTTTTAGTTTTTCTACAGTTATCATATCCGCCATAGGGCAACCCGCTTCCAAATCAGGTATTAAAACTTTCTTTTGGGGATTAATAATAGAAGCGGTTTCAGCCATAAAATGCACGCCGCAAAACACAATAACGTCAGCTTTTGTCTGAGCCGCTTGTCTGCTTAATTCCAAAGAGTCGCCAACGAAATCGGCTATATCGTGTATTTCAGAACGTTGATATATATGGGATAAAATTACCGCTTTCTTTCCTTTTTTTAAAATGTTTAACTTTTGAATAGTATCGTTCATTTAACCTTTCCTAGTTTCTTATTTAATTTAAAACCTTTTATTTGATTGCAATTAGTTACTTTGTAATGAAGTAAACTGCTGTTTGAGCAAAAAGATTTGGGAGAAGTTTAATTTCTTTCCCCGTTTTGTAGAAGAATTTATTAGCGATTTTATACTTTTTTTCAAAACAGAACGTTTCAAAGTCTTTTATACTCAAAAACCTTAGATTAGGTGAATTATACCATTGGTAAGGAAGGTTTTTTGTAACTGGAGAATTCCCAAAAATAAGATCTATCCTAGCCGTGATATACGCAAAATTAGGAAAACCTATAATAATTGTCTTTCCCAGTCTAAAAGACTCTTCAATTACAAAATCTATTTTTTTTACTTCTTGTAAGCTATTATATAGAATTATATAGTCAAAGCTCTTTGGCGGATATGCCTCTATTCCGCCCTCTATGTCCGAATGAAAAACCGTCAACCCTTTTTCAACGCAAGAATATATCAAACTGTCGTTCAGCTCTATACCTTGAGCATTTATATCTTTTGTTTTTGAAAGATAATACATTAAACTTCCGTCGCCACAACCTAAATCCAAAACTTTTGCGTTTGTCTCAATAACAGAGGCGATTCTTTTGTATTCAGAAGGAATTTTCCTCAATATATCAGTCATGATAAAGCCTCTTTCAAAACTTTTTCAAGAAAATGTATAATGAGTTTCGTTTGATCTTTTACTTCAATCAAAAAGGAGTCATGCCCATATGTTGATTTTATTTCAACATATGTTGTGTTATACCCTCTTAAAGTTAGTTGTTTTACTATATTTTCAGACTGATAAGACGGATAAAGCCAATCAGACGAAAAAGACATGACCAAAAACTTGATGTCTTTATGTTTGGCATTCGGTAAAAAATTGTTTCCCGATACGTCAAAATAATCCATAGCTTTTGTAATGTATAGATAAGAATTAGCGTCAAATCTTTTTACAAAAGTGTCTCCCCTATATTTCAAATATCCTTCAACTTCAAAATCTGGAGTAAAATTAAATGTGCGATTTTTATCTTTAAGATTTCTTGAAAATTTTTCCTGCATGAACTTGTCGCTCATATAGGTTATATGACCTATCATTCTAGCTATCGCAAGACCTCTCTCTGGTTGACTTTGGTCGTAATAATTTCCGTTCTTCCAACCTATGTCTGCCATAATGGCTTGTCTGGCTACCTCGTTAAATGCGATTTGTTGAGGAGAATGTTTCATGGTTGTGGCTATTGGTATTGCTGAACATATTTTTTCAGGATACGAAATAACCCATTGCAAAACCTGCATTCCTCCCATAGATCCGCCGACTACGGCAAGTAATTTGTCTATTTCAAGAAAATCTATAAGTTTTTTTTGACAATGAACCATATCGGATATTGTTATTATTGGGAAGCCTAGCGCATAAGGTTTGTTTGAAGTTGGATTGAGTGACGACGGTCCTGTGCTTCCTGCACACCCCCCTAAAACGTTTGAACATATTACGAAATATTTGGAAGTGTCAAAGGCTTTTCCGTGACCTATCATATTGCTCCACCAGCCCGGCTTTGCCTCGTCTTCATGAAATCCTGCGGCGTGAGCATCTCCAGAAAATCCGTGCGTAATAAGTACGGCATTGTTTTTTTTCTCGTTTAATGTGCCATAAGTTTCATATGCTATTGTAACATCTCTAAGCTGTTTCCCAGATTCAAGAATAATATTCCCAATATTACAAAGTTTAACTTTGGCGATTAAAAGTGAATTTTCAGAATGTTCAGCCACGATTATTCCTTTAGCTAATATATTAGCGCAATGAGAGGATTCTATAAACAGCAATTATATCTTTATTTAAACTTTTTTTCTATAAAATAGCGTATAAGGAAGCTTGTTCCGTTTATCCCTAATATGGAAGAATTTACGCATAGATTATAAGACTCGGCTGCGCCCCAAATTTTTTGTGTGTAATAATTATAATATTTAGCTCTTTCCTTGTCTTTATGACCAATAAGCTTTTTCGCTTCTTTCTGAGAAACATTGTTTTTTAAACTTATTCTTTTTATTTTGTCTTCTTTATCTGCGTAAATAAATATGCTTATACAGTTTGGGTATTCTCTTAGAATATAATCAGCGCATCTACCTACAAATATGGCGGATTCTCTTTGTGCAATCTGCCTTATTACGTCGCTTTGAATTTTAAACAGTAAATCGTCAAATATCGGATTTGTATTAAAGGCATCCGTAAACATTCCAGATGTCAAAAAATTTTTATCTTCGTCAGCCTTTTCAAAAAAATTTTCTCCAAGACCGCTTTTTTTAGCCGCTATTTGCAAAAGAGTTTTATCGTAAAACGGTATGTTTAAAGTGTTGGATAATCGTTTGGCTATCATAAGCCCGCCGCTACCGTATTGTCGGGCTATTGTTAATATAAATTTTCTTTTCACGACTCAACCTCCCGTATTTATATCATTCCACTTTTCTTAAATCTCTTCTGCTCGTAATTCATTAAAATGACAGTCGCTATAAAAGCGGCTAAATCGGATATGGGCATTGTAATCCATACGCCAGTAACTCCAAAATATTTTGGCAGGATAAGGAGAAGAGGGATTAAAAATATAAACTGTCTCGTTACAGACAGAATTATTGAAAGATTAGCTTTTCCTATACTTTGGAAAAATACTATGGATACCGTTTGGTAGCCAACCAAACAATAAGTCATAAGGACATAACGCATTCCCACGGTAGTTACTTTAATAAGTTCTTTGTCTGTGGTAAACAAAGAGACTATAGTATGGGGAAATATTTCCGCAATTAAAGAACCTAACGTCATCACGCCTACTGCTATAAAAATTGTTTTTTTCAGCACTTCATTAACTCTTTTGTATAATCCCGCTCCATAATTATATCCTGATATTGGCTGCATTCCCTGAGTTAATCCCAAAACAATCATAACAAAGATAAACAAAACCCGGGTTACTATTCCGTACGCTCCTACGGCAGTATCTCCTCCGTAAATAGAGAGATTTTTATTTATAAGTATTATGATTATACACGTGGCGGCATTAAGAAGAAAAGGAGAAAAACCAATTGAAAATATTCCTCTTACAATATTTTTATTTAAAGCGAAAAATTTCTTTTGAAAATGTATAAAATTTGTTTTATTGCTAAAAAATTTTATCTGCCATGCCAATGCCAAAGTTTGAGAGATAACTGTTGCAAAAGCGCTTCCGCGGATACCCCAACCAAACTTAAATATAAATAAAGGATTAAGAACAAGATTTATAAGTATGGTTGAAAAAGTTGCAATCATAGCTTTTTTAGGGTGTCCTTGAGAACGCAGCAAAGAGTTAAGCCCCATATACGTGTGTGTAATAACGTTGCCTATTAAGATGATAGTCATGAAGTCATGAGCATGCGGAAGCGTTTGCCGGCTTGCTCCAAAAAAAAGAAGTATCGGATCTAAAAAAAGCAATAGTACTACAGAAAAAAGAATCCCTATTATTGTGTTTAAGACAATGACATTGCCTAAAATATAATTTGCCGCCTCATAATCCTTTTGTCCAAGCCTTATTGAAAGCATTGCGCCCGCGCCGACGCCAATTAGCTGACCGAACGCAACCCCTAAATTCATTATAGGGAAAGTTATGGATAAGCCTGATAGAGCGGCTACTCCTACGCCGTGTCCTATAAATATGCTGTCTGTAACGTTATAAAGCGATGTGGCAAGCATCGCCATAATTGCCGGGAGCGCATACTGCGCTAATAATTTCCCTATATTTTCAGTTCCAAGCGTAAGAGGGGCAATATTTTTTTCCAATTTCTATTCCTTTACTTTAAAATATCAATAAAATTAATTATATATTATATAAAGATTTTGTATAATTGAAAAAGCAACTACATTTTTAGGACAAATTTATTGCGATGAAAAAGGAACTTGCTCTTTAAATCCAGATTATTTAGACCCAGAATGGTTAAAGAAACCTATGCATATATCTGTGAGACGCCTCGTACAATGTACGTTATAGAATCTACACCGGAGCCTACGCCTAAATCTGACGATTTATGTTATGATGACGATTGTTTTAAAGGATCCGGTTGGTGGTGGGACAAAGACGGACTTTTCCATTACAAATCCGAGAAGGATCGGAATGGGTGGGAAGTTAAAATTGGCAACAGGGGTTTTGAGTTTGGAATGCATTGGCGTCGCTAGAATCCGCTTGCTTTTATAACTTCTTTAATTTTAGCGGCAGAGTTTTGTAGCGCTTTAAGTTCTTCTTTGTCAAAATCAATTTTCATAACTTGCCTGATGCCGTTTTTATGCACTATTGCCGGTACGCTTAAATATACGTCGTTTATACCATAATAATCTTCAAGTAATGACGATACCGGCAATACGCTGTTTTGATCTTTTAAGATAGCTTTTGATATTTTTGTAAGCGATAGCCCTATTCCGTAAGAGGTCTCGCCTTTTTTTTCTATAATTTCATAAGCCGAATCTCTAACATCTTCAAAGATTTCTTTAAGTTTTTGTTCTCCTTTTTCTTTGTTTTGTGCTTCAAAATAATCTCTAAAAAATATGTCCCCGATTACAGCTTTACTCCACATGGGGAATTCACTGTCCCCATGTTCTCCAAAAATTGAAGCATGAATATTTCTGGAGTCAACGTTAAGTTCTTTGCTTATAAGGTATCTAAATCTGGCGGTGTCAAGCACAGTTCCGGAACCTATAATTTCGCGAGACGGTTTTCCTGAAATTCTGTAAGTAATATAAGACAAAATATCTACCGGATTTGTAGCTACGAGGATTATTGCTTTAGGCGAATATTTTACAATTTCAGGAATAATTGTTTTAAAAATTTCTGCATTTCCTTTTATTAAATCTATTCTTGTTTCGCCTTGCTTCTGTCTTCTTCCGGCAGTTATTACGACCAAGTCTGAATTTGCGGAATCTTTATAGTCGCCGGCATATATTTTAATCGGAGATACAAAGGGCGCTCCATGAGACAAGTCCATGGCTTCGCCTTTGGCTTTATTCTTGTTGTAATCTACAAGAACCATTTCTCTTGCTCCGCCGCCTATCATCATTGAATAAGCGTAGCGCATTCCAACATTTCCGCATCCTACAATGCAAACTTTGGGCGATAATTTCAACATTTATAACCTCCATTTGTCTATATATAGCTCTTTATGTTATCTTGTTTAGGAATGTAAAAGAATTGTATAATTGTGTTTCAATATCATAGTCATAATCATAGCATTTTTTAGGAATTTCAAAAATGAACATTCGTCTAATTAGTTTTAAGGGATATTTTTTAGCGCTTTCGTTTGTTTTTTTATTATATTTTGCGGGAAAGATATATGCAACCGGAAATGATTATGCTTATGCCCAAGGTGTTGCCGCAAGTGTTGCTTTTTTAAATCGTGGCGCTGACAGTGTGGCAGATAAAGGAGTTATGTCTGCAGTTTCGTCTGTAGCTTCAAACAGTAGAGGGAGACTTTCTGTATTTGGTGCGGTTTACACGGGAGAATCAAAATGTAAAACGGACTCTCAAGGTAATCGCATTGATTTAGGCATAACATCTTTAGTTGTGGGATTAGCAAAAAGTTTTAATATCGGTTTGGGAGAATTAACTCTTGGTCCATTTTTTGAACACGGCGTGAGCTCTTATGACGGGTACAGCGATTTACCCATCGCCGGACTGGGAAATTCCGACTACAGTGGCGGCGGATTGTTGGGGCATATTGATTTTAATAGAAATTTTTACAGCGAGTTCTCAGGCAGAGCAGGTTTTAATCAAACAGATTTTGAATTTAATAAGGTAATAAAGTACGATTACAGGGCATTATATACGAGCTGCCATATAGGATTTGGTTATGCGTTCAAAGTAAGCAATATTTTAAAACTTGATACTTACGGTAAATATTTTTTCACACGCAAGTTTAGCAAAAATGTTCATTTAAATGACGGCACATTTCTTAGGTTTTCAGATATTGACTCTCAACGTATAAGGGTTGGAAGTAGGGTGTCTTTTATATTTAGTAAACATGCCGCCGCTTATTTTGGGGCAGCATGGGAATATACGACTATAGGAACTATTGGCATTAAAGATTCAGCTGACAGTTTCCCTACATTAAAAGGAGGAACCGGCATAGGAGAATTAGGCGTTTCTGATAGCTTTAAGGATTTTTACTTTGATTTAAGCGGGCAGTGTTACGTAGGTGAACACAAAGGCGTATCGCTAATGCTTAGAGTTTCTTTTGATTTATTTAGTAGAATAAAAAGATTTTTAGGTTATTCTACTGAAAAATTTCATTCAGAAAAGACCAAAAGATTTAACAAAAATTTTAAAATGTCAAAAAAAGATTGTTTTGACAAAACTCTTGAAATAATAAAAAAACTGAAAGCAAGAGTAACTCATAAGAGTTTTGATAAAGGTTATATAATAGCTTTTGATTTTGCCAAAAGTTTTAAGGATTGTTGTTTGGATTCAACAGAAGCAGGAGTCTTTATAACGGAAACAGACTCCAAAAATGTAACTGTTGAAGTTTGTTCGGACAATAGCGTACTTGGCGAAAAGTTTTCTGTTAAATTTTTTGAAATGTTGAGTGAAAAGGATAGCGGCTCAAGCAAAGAAGAGGACAATAAAAGCAATGCGTAGAGGAGGCATTTATGGCAAAGATTAAAAAAATTACAGGAAGAGAAATTGTTGATTCGCGAGGAAATCCTACCGTTGAGGTGGATGTTTTATTGGACGATGGAACTTTAGGAAGAGCGGCTGTTCCTTCCGGCGCTTCAACTGGCTCCAGAGAAGCTCTTGAACTTAGAGACGGCGACAAAAAAAGGTTCGGCGGCAAAGGCGTTTTGAAAGCCGTGTCAAACGTTAATAAGGAAATAGCTCCAAAAATAGTCGGACTTGACGTAACCGAACAGCAAAAAATAGATGAAACAATGATAAAGCTTGACGGTACGGACTTTAAGAGCAATTTAGGGGCTAACGCTATACTTGGAGTCTCTCTTGCGTGCGCTAAAGCAGGGGCTATTTCAAATAGGCTTCCTGTATATGAGTATGTAAGAAAGACTTATGAGATCAAAAGTGATAAATATATTTTGCCTGTTCCTTTGATGAATATTATAAACGGTGGCGAACATGCCGATAATAATGTTGATTTGCAGGAGTTCATGATTGCTCCTATAAACACTCCTAATTTTCATGAGGCTTTAAGAACAGGCTGCGAAGTTTTTCACAGTTTGAAAAAAGTATTAAATAGCAAAGGTTTTGCAACAGGAGTCGGCGACGAAGGTGGATTTGCTCCAAATTTAACCTCTAATGAACAAGCCTTGGAAGTAATATGCGAAGCCGTTAAAGCCGCAGGTTATGAAGTCGGCAAAGACATAGTTTTTGCTTTAGACGTAGCCGCAAGCGAGCTTTATGATAATGGCAAATATAATCTTGAAGGCGAAGTAAAAGACAAAGTAAAAACTTCGCAAGACATGATTGCTTTTTACGACAATCTTTTAAAGAAATATCCTATAATGTCCATAGAAGACGGCTTAAGCGAATCGGACTGGAATGGTTGGAAAGCTCTTACTCAAGAATTAAAATCTAAATTACAACTTGTCGGGGATGATCTTTTTGTGACAAACACAAAAATATTTAAAGAAGGCATAGATAAGCATATTGCAAATTCTATTCTTATAAAAGTCAATCAAATAGGTTCGCTTTCAGAGACTGTTGCTGCTGTTCAAATGGCTTATAAAGCCGGTTATACTGCTATTATGTCGCATCGTTCAGGAGAAACGGAAGACAGTATAATCGCAGATTTAGCCGTTGCTTTAAATACAGGTCAGATTAAAACAGGTTCTGCGTCAAGAACCGATAGAATGTGTAAATATAATCAACTTTTAAGAATAGAGGAAGAATTAGGTTCAAAAGCAAGCTATTTGGGAAGAGCCGCTTTTTCAAGCATAAAGTAAGTAATAGTTATTCCAAAAATGCCTATTTTAAAAATTCAAGATTTTAACAAGTTAATACAGTCAAAAAAAACTTCGCCTGTGTATTTATTCGCAGGCGAAGAGGCTTATCTCATTGATTTATGCCTTAATAAGATAGAAAAATTGCTTGCTGTGGATGATTTAAATAGAGAAGTTTTTTATGCGTCCGACTCAAATTCAGAAGATATTTTAAATGCCGTTTTTACTCTTCCTTTTTTAAGCGATAAAAGGTTGATAATAGTAAAAGGTATAAATAAGATGAGGGCTACAGACGCCGAACATATTACGAGATATTTATCAAACGCTTCGGATACTTCCTGCCTTGTTCTTTTATATTCTGATAATTATAAAAAAGAAAGTATTGCGAAGAGAAGGGAGCTTGTAAACGCCTGCACATCTTCAAAAAATTGCGTTGCTGTGGATTGTAGAAGACAGTATGAAAGTGAAGCGAAAGAATTTATAAAATCTGTTTTAACTGATAAAGGGAAAAATGCTTCTTCCAAAATTATTTCAAGAATTCTTGAAGAAAACGGCACTGATTTATTAAATATTTCAAACGAGATAGAAAAATTATCGCTGTATGTCGGAAAAAATAAAAAAGAAATTACAGAAAGTGATTTAGAAAAAGTCGGAGGATATACAAAAGAAGTAAATATTTATGCCTTATCTTCGGATATAGAATCTAAAAATTTAAAACGGGCGATATTTGTATTAGAAAAATTGTTAAACGAAGGGGAAGAGCCTGTAATGGTACTTTCAGCAATATCTTCTTCAATTAGAAAAATGCTCAATGCTAAAAGTATGTTGGAAGAACAAAATATGTCCGCTTCTGAAGTTGCATCAGCTCTTAGAATACACAGTTTTTATGCGGGGACATTTTTTTCAAATCTCAAGAAACACAATACAAAAACTTTAAAGGAAAGTTTAAAAAGTATATTACAGGCTGATACATCTATTAAGACTGGCGGCAACGATGCTGTGTCGGCTTTAGAAAAAGCTTTATTGTTTGTATGTAAATAATATCTATCATCTAAATTGCAAAGCCCATATTCCTAAAAAGGAATATGGGCTTTGAGTATTTTAAAAGCTATTTATTTCTTTAGTTTAGCCACAAGTTTTGACAGTCTTGCTTTTTGATTTGAAGCGGCTTTAGAATGGACAACGTTCTTCTTTGCAGCCTTATCCCATTCTGAAAAAGCTGTTGCCAACTGTTCTAGCGCAACTTTAACATCGCCTTTCTTTACAGCCTCTTCAACTCTCTTTATTGCAGTTTTTATCTTGCTTCTAATGCTTGAATTTCTTTCAGTTCTTTTCTCTGCTTTTCTTGCTTCTTTAAGAGCAGATGTATGTCTGCCGGTTTTAAGTTTTGCCATTTAATATATTCCTTTCATCCGAAACTTATTTACAACTTATTACTGATTATACATAAAATTGGCAAGCTGGTCAAGAATATGTAAGGGTTCATAACATATTAGACTTTTGAAGCATTAAGCAACTGATTTAAGAATTTGCTTTGTGAAATCAAAAGGCGTTAGCCAATTTAAACCCTCATGAACTTTTTGCCTATTATAACAAGTAATCCTCTAAGTCTTGTTTTACATTTTCAATATCTGTTAAGTTGTACTGATACGTGTCAAAGAACTGTTCTCTTAATATTGTGTTGAAACGTTCTATATAAGCGTTGGTCTTTGGGTTTCGCGGATAATTCCAATAATGCCTTTGAAGTTTTATCTATATTATTGCAAAGGACGTCAAACTCCTTTCCAATATATAATCCTATTCCTTCAAAGTCTAATATGTCTTTGAACTTTTACAATTTGTATAATGCCCTTATGGCGACAATTCATTTAGACACTGAAATACAATATCTTAAAGGAATCGGTCCAAAGAGCGCTCAAGCATTTTTAAAACTTGGTATTAAAACTGTTGGCGATATTCTTACCTTTTTTCCTATAAATTATCAAGATAGAACAAAAATTATTTCACTAAGAGATATTTACAAATATGAACGCGGCTGTTTGTTTGTTAAGATCGGCAATTCTTATGAAAGGAGACTTTCTAAAGGATTAAGTATAATAGATGTAGAAATATTTGACGATTCTTCCATGTCGTACGCTCGTTTTTTTAGAAAACAAAATCCGTATTCTTTTGCAGATATTTTTGCTCCTATAAAAAAAGCTTTTACTCCAGCCGCATATGCTTATATTTACGGCGAAGTTAATCTGGAGCGTGGTGGCAAGTTTATATCAGTAATAGACTATGAGCGCGTTGAAGATAAAAGTACCAAGCCTGTACTGTTTAACAAAATAGTTCCGGTATATGCGGCAACGGAAAAATTAAATCAAAAGTTTATAAGAGAAATTGTAAAGAGCGTTTTAAGCACGTTTGGCAGCTTATATCCTGATATTTCAGAACTAATTCATACTTTCGGAAGCATTCCTAATATGAAATCTGCCGAAGCAATCCAAAAAATCCACTATCCTTCTAGTTTAGAAGAAGCTGAGCAAGCACGTAGAGCGTTTGCTTTGCAAGAATTTTTTGTTTTGGAATCGGCGCTTTCTGTATCTCGTAACGGCTTTAAGAAAAACTATAAAAAACAAAAATACGATATACGAAAAACGTTTTTACTCGCTTTTAAAAATAAATTAAATTTTGAATTTACTAAAGAGCAAAAAAAGGCAATAAATGACATTTTTGCCGACATGCAAAGTTTATACCCTATGAACAGAATGCTGATGGGCGACGTCGGAGCTGGGAAAACTGTTGTAGCTTTAAGTGCAATTCTTCTTGCCGTGGAAAATAATTATCAAACAATGATTGTTGCTCCTACGGAAATTTTAGCCGAGCAACATTACTTGACAATATCCAATATGCTTTCAGGTTTAGATATAAAAATAGTTTTAGCTACATCTTCAACGCTTAAGAAAAAGAAAGAAAGAGATAAAATTCTTTCCAGTCTTGAAAAAGGCGAGGTAAAGATTGTAATCGGCACGCATTCTTTGATGGAAGAAAGAATAAAATTTAAAAACTTATCTTTGATAGTTGTTGACGAGCAACATAGATTTGGCGTTTTGCAGAAATTTGCCGTGTTGGACAAAGCCGAGACTCCGGATATTTTGATGATGACGGCAACTCCTATACCAAGAGCTTTGGCTATGACTCTATACGGAGAGATGGACATGACTACAATAACTGCTCTTCCTCCTGGGAGAATTCCTGTTAAAACATATTTGTCAAGAGAAAGTTACGCCTACGAAAGCGCAATAAAAGAATTGAAAAACGGCAATCAAGTTTATATTGTTTACCCTTTGGTAAACGAATCCGACAAACTTAGTTTAAAATCGGCAGTCCAGGAAGCAGAAAAATTGCAGAAGACATGGTTTAAAGATTTTAAGATCGGTCTTTTGCACGGAAAGATGAAGGATTCTGAGAAAAACGATGTAATGCGAAAGTTTAAAAATAAAGAATTTGATATTTTAATATCCACTACCGTGATTGAAGTTGGAATAGATGTGCCTGACGCTACAGTTATGATAATACATCATGCCGAAAGATTTGGACTGTCGGCTTTGCATCAGTTGAGAGGAAGAATAGGCAGAAGTTCTAAGCAGTCATATGCGCACCTTATAGGAAGCTCAAATAACGATAATGCGAGTAAGAGGCTTTCAATAATGACTTCTACAAATAACGGTTTTAAAATAGCTGAAGAGGATTTAAAGATGAGAGGTCCGGGGGAGCTTATGGGGACTATTCAACACGGATTCCCAGCATTTAAAGCCGGAGATTTAATAAAAGACGCAGACATTATTAAATTTACAAAAGCTTATGCAACTAAAATTATAGAAGACGATCCAATATTAGCTAAAGAAAGCAATGCTGTTTTAAAAACTCTCATAAATAAATATTTCTCAAACAAAATAAAACTTATCACCGTAGGTTAATTGGATCTTTCTAAAAACATAAACGTATATTCTTACCGTGTCTTTTGCGATACTACTGCGTTAAAAAACTTATCAAGATAGACAATATTCCCTACGTTTTCGCCTTGTATTGCCGTCAAATTCACGGCAATTATAAAACATTGAGATTATTAGACGGACCCAATTTTGTATAATGATGTTCATAATTTAAAACTAGTGTTGTAAGTTCGTAGTAAATAATTATATTAGTTCACTATTTTATCATCTGCACAAAGCTGCAGAATCGCTATATTATTTTAATATATAATTTTTAGGAGTTTAAAATGTTCTTATGGAGTAATATAAAAGAAAGTTATTTTTCTTCTGGCGGACTTGGAGAATTTTTAAAAATTGCCGTTCCCGTAATTATTTCGTCATATGTTGTGGCTGTGCAAATTTTTACAGACAGAGTTTTTCTTTCTATGTACTCTCAAGTCTCATATGCCGCGTCTATACCTGCGGGTCTTTGTAATTCAACTTTGGAATATCTTTTTTTGTTTACCATTGCTTACGTTGATGTTTTTATAGCGCAATATTATGGTAAAAAAGAGTACCGTTCCATAGGTCCCGCAGTGTGGCAAAGTATTTACTTAGCTATTGCCGCTGCTGCTATAATTTTAGCTTTTGTTCCGTTTTCAGAGAAAATATTTATCAATATAGGTCATGCCGCCGATATAGCGATTGAAGAAGTTAAGTATTTTAAAACGCTTTGTTATGGTGCGTTTTTTCCTATCGCGGCTATAGCTTTCTCGGGTTTTTACTCCGGACGCGGAAAAACTTATGTAACTTTGCTTGTAAGTCTTTGCGGTGTAACTTTTAATGTAATTTTAGACTATTGTTTAATTTTCGGGAAATTTTCGTTCCCGGAACTTGGAATTATAGGCGCTGCGTGGGCAAGCAATATAAGCTATATATTAATGTTTTTCATATATTTATTTCTTGTTGTATCAAAAAAAAATGCCCATATTTACAAAACAAGGCATATCAAACCTGATATAAACATTTTTAAAAGGCTGCTAAAATTTGGTTTTCCAAATGGTATTACAGTCTTTTTTGACATGGTGGGATTTGCAATTTTTATGCTTATTATAGGGACGTTGGGGATTTTGGAACTTACGGCAAGCAATATAGCTTTTAGCGTGTACCATATAATTGTAATGCCTATAATAGGAGCAGGAATGGCAACATCTATAATGGTTGGCAATTATTTGGGGCAAAATAAGGTGTCTATAGCCCAGAAAAGCGTAAGTACGGCTTTAAAAAGCATATACGCATATGTTTTGGTTATTGTCGTTGTAATGTTCTTGTTTTCAAAACAGCTGATTTCTCCCTTTTTAACTAATAGTCAGATGCCACTTGAAAAGCTTATGCCTATGAGTATAAATCTTTTAAGGGTGCTTGCAATTTATATGATTTTTGATGCTGGAAATCTTACTTTTCAATTTGCAATTAAAGGGGCTGGCGATACGGCTTTTGTTATGAAGGTTTTTGTAGTGCTTTCACTTATTCTTGTAATAATACCAACGTATTTAATCATAAGTGTTTTTAAAATGGGAGTATATGCAGCGTGGATTATGACTATGTCTTATGGGATAGCTTTGTTTACAATTTTTTATTTCAGATACAAAAATGGTAAATGGAAAAAGATGCGTGTAATAGATATGAAAGTTGTTGATGGGTAAGTATCCTCCATTAGATAGAATAAGTTTCTTTAAATTTACTTTAGTTTTATTAAAAGGACTTCATATGAATACAAAGTCGCAATTAACTTCAGTTAAGGAAAGATGGAGAAGTTGGTATATGAAAATACCGTTTTATTCAAAGTATAGAGAAATAATTAACAAAAATTTAAAAGCGTTGTTTAAAAATTTCCCTACTTTTGTTAAATTTGCTTTTGCAAAATCAAACAAAGAAGTTATTTATGTTGCATTTCGTCCTGAAGGAGGCTTTGGAGATATTTTACGCCAAAAAGCTATTCTTATTGAAATAATAAAAATGTTTCCAAACGTTATTATAGATATTTACCATGATAAGGCGTATCATTTACTTAATGATATCAAAAATATACGTTTTGTTTTTAAAGATAAGCATTCTCTGAATATTACAAAAAAATTTTATAACATTTCATTTTCTCAATATGAAGATAAATTTAATTTATTTGTAAAATTCGTTGGGAAGGGAGAGGGAGGAAGATTGTTTAGTAGGATAAAAAATAATTTGAGCAGATATAATATTGATTATCCAAGTGTCTTTTCAGGATTAGAAAATAAATTTTATTTAGATGGTAAAGTGATTGATTATACAGTGAACTGTAAACTTATCCAACAAAAAGCAAATAACACTAAACACAACACAATTAACTATATAAAAATGTTCAAAATTATATCTGGGGTTGATAACGTAGAAGACGATAAATTGCAACTTTTATTTAAGGAACAATCTCTATCTAAATTTTGTATTTTTAAGGGAACAAAATATTTAACTATTCAGTGCGGACAAGGTGTGACTGGCGATTTTAGTGGTAGAGGGTGGGATATTGGACACTGGGAAGAATTTGTAACAATTCTTAAAAAAGGATTGGATAGAGATATCAATATCGTTCAAGTCGGACTGACAAAATTAAATTTAAAGGGCGTAGATTATAATCTAAATGCAGTGACAACACTTGAAGAACTTTGGACAGTATTGAAACACTCCATACTTCATATTGACTTAGATGGTGCGTGTGTTCATTTTGCAAGAATAGTAAACACAAAGTCTGTTGTTTTGTGGTGGCTAGAAAATCCATCTTTTATTTCTTATCCCGAAAATATAAATATAACTTCTGATGATGGAAATGTAAATTCAATCCCTTCTGATTATGTTGCCCAAAAAGTTATTGAATATTTAACTTCGGAGAAAAATCTTTAAGGCATCATTATGATAAAAATCACAAATCTCAATAAATCGTTTGGCAGTAGGACTCTGTTTGACAATCTCAATTTAAGCATAAATGCTAAAGAGAGAGTCGGTCTTGTGGGTAGGAATGGACACGGTAAAACAACTCTTTTTAAAATGGTTTTAGGTAAAATGGAATATGATTCTGGCTCCATAAGTATGCCCAAAAATTATAAATTAGGTTATCTTGAACAGCATATAAATTTTACTCAAAATACGGTTCTTGACGAAGCATGCCTTGCTCTATCTAAAGAAGAGAAGGATTCGTCATGGAAAGCCGAAAAGATTCTTTCAGGGCTCGGTTTTTCAGCCAGCGACATATTTAAAAATCCAATGGACTTCTCTGGCGGATACAAAATACGCATAAATCTTGCAAAAGTTTTGCTTTCTGACGCAGATATGCTTATGCTTGATGAGCCTAATAATTATCTTGATATTGTTGCTATAAGATGGCTTAGCAGTTTTTTGCGTTCGTGGAAAGGCGAACTTATGCTGATTACTCACGATAGAAACTTTATGGATAGCGTTATAACTCATTGTGCAGCGATACACAGAACTAAAGCTCGAAAAATTGAAGGTGTTACGCAAAAGCTTTACGAGCAAATAGAAAAAGAAGAAGAGATATACGAAAAAACAAGATTAAATGTTGAAAAGAGAATTAAGCAAACGGAACTGTTTATTAGACGTTTTAGAGCAAAGGCAAGACTCGCGGGAATGGTTCAGTCGCGCATTAAAACGCTTGAGAAGCAAGATAATCTTGAAAAACTTGCAGAAATAGAAACACTCGGATTTTCTTTTTCAGGATTGGAACTCCATGCAGCAAAAATGCTTAGTATTCATAATTTGAGTTTTGGGTATAGTCCGGATAAACTTTTGATAAGCAAACTAAGCTTTGATGTTTTGAAAAATGAACGAATTTGCGTTATAGGGAAAAACGGTAAAGGAAAATCAACGCTTTTAAAATTGATAGCAGAGAGGCTTATGCCTTGCGACGGTAGCATAAAGAAACACCCTGATTTAAAAACAGCTTATTTTGTTCAGTCGGACAGTGCAAACTTAAATCCTCACAAAACTGTTTTTGAAGAAATTCTTGCATCTGATAAGTGCCTGCCACAAAAGGCAAGAAATATTGCTGGTTCAATGATGTTTAGTGGCGATGACGCGCTTAAAAAAATAGAAATTTTAAGCGGCGGTGAAAAAAGCAGAGTTTTACTTGGAAAAATTTTGGCAAACCCATGCCATCTTTTGCTTCTTGACGAGACTACAAATCACTTAGACATGGAATCCTGCGAAGGTTTGATAGATGCAATTAACGAATTTCAAGGTTCGGTTATTATGGTTACGCATAATGAGGAAATGCTACACAGCATAGCTACAAAACTGATAATTTTTGACAGGGATAAAGTTTCTGTTTTTGATGGTGCTTATCAAGACTTTTTGGAAAAAATAGGTTGGGAAGACGAAAGTTCTAAAATAAAGGCAAAAACTTCTCAAAAAATATCTGGAAAAATGAAAGAAGAGATAAAAAAACTTCGCGCTGAGCTTATACAAGAAAAATCAAGAGTTCTAAGACCTTTGGAAGAACAGATTAAGCACATTGAAAGCAGCATAACAAAAAAAGAGGAAGAATTTAATCTAAATACGCAACAACTTGTAGAAGCTTCAGAAAAAGGTAACATATCTTTTCTGACTGAAGGGTCAAAACTTAACAAAACTCTTCAAACCAAAATAGAAAGTTTATATACTGAACTTGCCTATGCCGTTGAAAAATTTGAAAAAGAGAACGAGCGTTTTAGGAAACAGCTGGAAAAATTAGAAGACAATAACCCAAAAATATGATTTAATATATTCTATTACATATAGAATTTCTGGAGCGAAAGATGTTTATTGTTTCAAAGATAAAAGAAAAATTTTTCAAAAATACGAGCGCAGAAGCAGTTAAAAGAGTAAAACGCTTATGGCTTGTTTATGTGTTGCCCCAATGGAAACTTTTGGTAGTATCTTTATTTTTTATGGGTGTATATTCAGTTCTAAATGCTTGGTCTGTTAGTTTGCTCAAGCCTGTTTTTGATAAAGTTTTTATAGAAAAAAATAAAGATATTCTTTTTGTGATTGCCGCTCAGGTAATATTTGCATTCGGTGCTAAAGGCTTAGCTCAATATATACAATCTGTAACAATGATAAAAATGGGTTCAAATTTCACTAAACATTTGCAAGGAGATTTATTTGACAGGATTATAGCGCAGGATTTAGAGTTCTTCAATAAGAACAATTCAGGGAATCTTTTAGTGCATTTTATGGGAGATTTGGGCGCCATAAGAAACACAATTGTAAACAGCATAACTACGGTTGTCAGAGATGCTTGTTCAGTAGTGTTTTTGATTATTCTTATGTTTTGGAAAAGTTTTGATATGGCTGCGGTGATGTTTATTCTTTTTCCGATAGCTTTTTACCCAATGTTCTATTTTGGTAAGAAAATAAAGAAAATTTTCAGCAATCAGCAGAATTCTTTTGGTAATCTGTATGCAGTGCTTGCGCAATCTTTTCAGGGTATAAAGATAGTAAAATCTTACAATCTGGAAGAATCAGAATCAAAAAAAATTAAAGGTAGTGCTGAAGCTATTGCAGGTATTGAGGTTAAAATGGCTAAAAACAGCAACATATTGAGTCCACTCATGGAATTTTTCGGAGGCATAGCTGCTGCTGGCACTCTCGCGTACGGTGGGTATAGAATTATGCGCGGAACACTTACTACTGGCGATTTCGTTGTTTTCTTAATAGCTATAGTTGCAGCATACCAGCCTATGAAATCTTTGGCAAACTTAAATGCCACACTGCAGATGGGAATAATGGCAATAGATCGTATTTTTGCGATTATGGATAGAAAACCAATTATAGTAAATAGACACAAAGCTTATGATTTAAAAGTAGATAAAGGAACAATAAAAGTTAAAAAAGTTAAGTTTGAATATGTTCCTGGTATTGAGATTCTGCACGGTGTTAATTTAGAAGTAAAATCTGGCGAGAAGATAGCTATTGTTGGAGCGGCGGGATCAGGCAAATCCACATTGATAAATTTGCTGTTGAGGTTTTACGATGTGAAAGATGGCAGTATAGAGATAGACGGTCAGGATATAAGAGACGTTACTATAAGGTCCCTGCGCGAGAATATAGCTTTTGTTTCACAGGATGTTGTGCTTTTTGACAATACTATTAAAAATAATATTTTGATGGGAAGGTTTGGAGCTACTTATAATGAGGCAGTAGAAGCTGCAAAATATGCTGCTGCTCATAACTTTATTATGAAACAAGAACATGGATATGATACTGTTGTTGGAGAAAGAGGTGGCTCATTGTCTGGCGGACAGAAGCAGATGGTTTCTATAGCAAGAGCTATGCTTAAAAACGCCCCAATACTTCTCCTTGACGAAGCTACAAGTTCTTTAGATTCAAAATCTGAAAAAATGGTTCAGGAAGGACTTGAAAAACTTATGAAAGGAAGAACTTCAATAGTTATAGCGCATCGCTTATCTACGATAATAAACTCTGACAGAATATATGTTTTTGAATCAGGAAATATTGTTGAAGTTGGTACTCATAAAGAGTTGTTGACATTGAATGGATATTACGCAAATTTGTATAAAATTCAGTTTATGCACAAGTAACCTTGGGTTAAAATGTAAGTGCGGGGAGGGGCAAATTGAAAAAGTTACTCTGTTTGTTGTTTGTCTTTTTTTCGTTTATGGTTGCTGGATTTTCTGGAGTTCCAAATGAAATAAGATATAACGGAAGGTTAAAATCTTACAATTATCCTGTTACCGGAAATGTGCCTTTTAATTTTAAAATCTATGACACGCGCGAAGGTGGAACTGCTCGCTGGGAATCAGGAAATCAGATTATAAAACTTTCCAGTGGAGTCTTTACATATATAATAAGTCCTGATGAATCTATGGTGAACTGGAGAAAAAAAGATTTGTGGCTTCAAATTGTTGTTGATGGAAAAGAACTTTTACCTAGAGAAAAAATTACAGCTCAACCTTATTCATTCCATTCATACTCTTCAGAGAATTTATCTTCCGATACTGAAATAAAAATAGAAATAGGCGAGAATTCGGCATACATAGGTATGGAGGGAAATAGCCTGTATTATAAACCTTCTCAAAAAGCTGAGAAGGAATGTTTAGGAGTGCCTCCCGGAACAGTTATAGCTTTTGCTGGAAATCATGCTCCTAGAGGATATTTACTGTGTGATGGTAGAGAAGTTGATGTTTTAAATTACCCAGACTTGTTTAGAGCAATAGGCACAATTTATGGCGGTAATGGTACTTCAAAATTTAAACTTCCAGATTTTCGTGGAATGTTTTTAAGGGGCGCTGGCGGCAATGCTGCTCCATTGGGACAGCTACAGGGTGACGCAATAAGAAATATTGTCGGTAATGTATATCCATCTTGGGCTGGAGATATTACAACTCCACTAACTGGAGTTTTCTCTGGCAGTTATAAAAATCGCTCTAGAGAAGGTACTAATAATAATAACGGTTGGAATTTAAATTTTGATGCTTCAAAAGTTGTGCCAACAGCCAATGAAAACAGACCTATGAATTATGCTGTAAGCTATTACATAAAATATTAATATTAGATGATAGTGATATTTATGTGAGTGTAAATCTATTACATATATGAGGTAAGAGTACTATGCTGTACAAAGTTCCTTTTTTTGATAATGACGATATCTTTAAAGAAAATCAAATTAAAATGCATGAATTTGATGTTGAAAGGATTAAAAAAAACTCTAAAAATAAAGTTCATGTTTATGGCGCAAAAAGAACGTTTTTGAAAAAATATGAACATTTTTTAAAATCTGTTTTTAGAAGTATTTTTAAAATAATAGCTGTTTATTTGTTAAACAATAAGAAAAATAAAAACTATGTAGCTTTTGCAATGTATGGAGGGATAGGCGATAAGCTTAGATGTAAAAGTGCCGTTACAAGTTTGTTGAAAATGTTTCCTTCCAACACAATAGTTGACATATATGATAGAAAATCTCGTTTTATATTTAGCGATGTCAGCATAAGATTTTTTTTAGATATTGAAATCTGGACTATACTTAAAAAAAAGTACGACATTATGTATATATTTAGTGGTAGTGAAGTTGAAATCTTTAATATGAAAAGAGGGAAAAGTTTTACTGAAAATATTTTTAAAAATATGTCCTATTATAAAAATACGTATTTTTCACAAAATAATAACAGACACTTAATTAGCGATATAAAAGCTAAATGCGGCGTTGATAATATTGAAGATTTAGCATTAACAATTAATTATAAGCAAAAACCATTAGAAAAATTTAATATTGAGAATGGCTTAAAGTATGTGACTGTTCAGTATGGTTTTGGCGGTGACGGTAAAAATGATGATGTAAAATGTTGGAATACTAAAAACTGGGAAAAACTGATAAAGAGTTTAAAAACAAAATTTGAAAATATTGCTGTTATTCAAGTTGGTATTTCAAATGATAGATTACAAAATGTTGATATAAATGTTGCAAAAAAACTTCTCTTGATGAACTTTGTAGTATTATTAAAAAATCCTTATTGCATATTGATATTGATGGAGCATGTTCTCATATTGCTTGGGCTTTAAGAACTAAATCTATTATCTTGTTTGGTCCTACTGACGCTAAATATTCAATGTATCCAGAAAATATTAATATAGTGTCTTCTATCTGCGGCGGTTGTTGGCACAGGTTTGGAAAATGTGTAATAGGTGAAGAAAAGCCGTCTGTCTGTATGAATTCTATAAATCCGGAATTTGTTGCTGAGAAGGCAATAGATTACATAAATAGTCTCAATATTGAAATAGAGCGGGAGATATGAATGATAGTAATACCATCTATAGATATAAGGCTTGGTAATGTAGTTGTTTTGAAGCAGGGAAAGCTGGAATCTGAAGTTGTGCATTCAGCTGATCCTGTTTTTATAGCCAAGCTTTGGAAAGCAAAAGGAGCGCAGCGTTTACACATTATTGATTTGGATGGAGCTTTAAGCGGAACTAATATAAATAAAGAAATAATAAAAAAAATATGTTCTTCTGTGAATATTCCCGTTCAGGTTGGCGGTGGCATGAGAAGTTTGGATACAATTAAAGAAGCTTTTAAATATGGAGCAGACAGCGTTATTTTAGGAACTGTTGCTGTTTACGATCCTAAAATTGTAAAGAAAGCTATAAAAAAGTACGGTTCCAAAAAAATTATTGTTTCTGTTGACTCTAAAGATGGGAAAGTAGTTATAGGCGGTTGGAAAGATCTGACTCACCTTAATATTTTAGAATATATAAATAATCTAAAAGAAATAGGTGTCCAAGAAATTTTGTACACAGACATCTTAAGAAATGGAATGTTTACAGGACCGGATTATGAAGGGACAAAAAAATTTTCAGATACTGGTATGAGAATTATAGTTTCTGGAGGCATAAGGTCTATAGAAGATTTAGTTAAACTCAGAGCATACGAAAAATCTGGCGTTTATGCTGCAGGTGTCGGCAGTGCTTTATATACGGAAGAATTTAAACTTGAAGATGCAGTTAAGACAATAAAAGTTTTAGAATCCAAGTAATTTTTATAAAATATATACCATAAGGAAAATTTAATGGCAAAAGTTAAAATATGTGGACTTACAAATTATAATGATGCTCTAAACGCTACCAACTTCGGTGCTGATTTTGTAGGGTTTAGTTTTATTAAAGACTCTCCAAGCAAAATTTCTGAAAAACTTGCGCTTGACATAATTTCAAAACTTCCTCCTTTTGTAACCCCTGTTGCAGTTTTTTGTAATGAGGATGAGAACGTTGTTGCAAAAGCAATAAAAAAGCTTGGTATAAAAAATGTTCAATTCAACGGGAGCGAATCTCCAGAGTTTTGTAAATCTGTTAAAGATACTCAATGCGTTAAAATATTTAAATTTTTTAAATTAAATTCTGTTGAAGATGTTTTTGCTATGGATCCTTATAAATATGTTATTGACTATTTTGTTTTAGACGTGTCATATATGTATGACGGACAAACGAAGTTTAATTACGACGTTGTTTTGAAAACAGAAGAGTTTAAAATACCAATATTTATATCTGGCGGTATTGTTGATAAAGATATTAAAGATTTTTTGGACAAAACATCTTCTTATGGATTTGAAGCTGATTCATCTGTTGAAAGGCTTCCTAAAAGAAAAGATTACGATAAAATGAGCGCATTTATAAAAGCTGCTCATGGATTGAGGATTTAATATGACAGATATTTTTAAAATTGCTAAAGCAACGCTTAAATCTGAAGCTCAAGCGGTAAAAGATCAGTTAAAACATTTGGATTCAAATTTTGAAGAAGCTGTTTCTCTAATTAAAGATTGCAAAGGGCATGTTGTAGTTGTAGGCTTGGGAAAATCAGGTTTGGTTGGAAGAAAAATTTCTGCCACGATGTCTTCAATAGGAATTCCTTCAGTATTTTTGCACCCTACAGAAGGACTCCACGGTGATTTGGGAATGATTATGAGCGATGATGTTGTTATAATGCTTTCCTATTCGGGAGAAACTGAAGAGCTTAAAAGGCTCCTTCCTACTTTGATAAAAATGAAAGTTGTCATTATAGCCATGACAGGCAAACCAAAAGCTTTAATTTGGAAAGATATTGACTGTATTATTGATTGTAGTGTTGAAAAAGAAGCGTGTCCTTATAATCTTGCTCCGACATCTTCTACTACGGTTCTTCTTGCCATGGGCGATGTGTTGGCTCTTACTGTTTCAAACCTGAAAGGGTTTAAAAAAGAGAATTTAGCTGTTTTGCATCCATTAGGCGCGATAGGAAAAAGACTTACAATGCATGTTGGCGATTTAATGAGAAAAGGAAAGCAAAATCCTGTTGTAAAGCAAAATGTTAATGTTGAAGATGCTATTATTGTTATGACAAGCACGAGAGTCGGCGCTGTAAGCATTGTTGACAATACTGGTAAAATTGTAGGATTCTTTACCGATGGCGACTTGCGCAGGCATTTGTACTCCGATGAAAAACTATTGAAAAAGAGTATTACATCGGTTATGACAAAATCGCCAAAAGTTATAACGTCTAATATTCTTGCAATTGAAGCGGCAGAAGTATTAAAGAAGTATAATATAGACAATATTCCAGTGGTAGATGAGGACAGAAAACCAATAGGTATTTTAGATCAGGGAGATTTGCTTGCTGAAGGTATTGCTTAATATGCTTTATAATGTTGGAGGAAGATAATGGATGTAACAGAAACGTCAGTTGAGAATATATTGGAAAATAAAGGATTACCTGAAGGTATTTGGACGCAGTGCAAAAAGTGCGAACAATTATTTCTTCAAAAAGATTTTGAAGAAAACTTTATGGTTTGTCCCAAATGTGGGCACTATACGAGGATTGATTCTCAAAAGAGAATAGAGTTCACGGTAGATGAGGGAAGTTTTAAGGAGATGGACAACGATTTAACGCCTGTTGATTTCTTAGATTTTCCTGGATATGCAGATAAGTTAAAAAATTCTTCTTTGAAAGACGCAATAATCACAGGAGAAGCTGAGATTAGCGGCTATAATGTTGTTATAGGTGTAATGGATTTTTCCTTTATGGGTGGAAGCATGGGGTCTGTGGTAGGAGAAAAAATAGTAAGAGCTGTTGAAAGAGCCATAAAGAAGAAATGTCCCCTTATTATTATCTCTTCTTCGGGTGGAGCAAGAATGCAGGAAGGTATATTATCACTTATGCAAATGGGTAAAACGAGCGCTGCACTTGCAAAACTTGCCGATAACGGTCTTGCTTATATATCTGTTTTGACCGATCCTACAACAGGAGGCGTTGCCGCAAGTTACGCTATGCTTGGCGATGTCAATATAGCCGAATCCGGCGCTTTAATTGGTTTTGCAGGACCAAGAGTTATTGAACAGACCATAAGGCAGCAGCTTCCAGAAGGGTTTCAGCTTTCTGAATTTTTAGAAAAGCATGGTATAGTTGATATTGTAGTTGAAAGGAAAAATATGAAAGATATTCTTACTAAGGTTTTAAAGTTTTTTGTTAAAAAATGACATTTTTTGAAAATTTAAAAGAATATGAGGGTATGAAGCCCGGTCTTTCAAGAATAAAAAAATTTTTAAAAGGTCTAGATAATCCTCAAGATTCGTTAAAAGTTGTTCATATAGCAGGTAGCAACGGGAAAGGCTCAACTGCGGTTTTTATTTCAAATATTTTAATAGCCGCAGGATACAGAACTGCGTTGTACACGTCTCCTCACTTAATTGATATTACGGAAAGAATTAGTGTAAATGGAAAAGATATTCCGGCAAAAATATTAAAAGACTTATCAAAGAAGTATCTTAAAAAAGCCGTAAAATACAAGTTGTCATATTTTGAATATTTAACTTCTTTAGCTTTTATATATTTTGCTTTACAAAAGGTTGAAGTTGCTGTAATTGAAACAGGTCTTGGCGGACGATTTGATGCAACTAATGTAATAAAAAAGCCGATGGTTTGTGCGATTACATCTATAGCAAAAGAACATCAGGAAATATTGGGCGATACTATTGAACAGATTGCTTTTGAAAAAGCAGGTATAATTAAAAAAAACAGCGATATAGTTTGTGGAAAACTTCCTAAAAAAGCGGAATTAGTTATAAGAAGTAAATCAAATCCATATTTTTATAGGAAAGCTTTTAGAACGTACAATAATAGAGCAATCGGTGTATTAAGACAAAGATTTAACTATATAAGTAAAACCCTGAACTTAAAGGATATTGATATAAGTTTGCTTGGAAGGCATCAAATTATAAATGCTTCAATTGCTATTTGCATAGCAGAACTTTTATCAAGAAAATGTTTTACTTTAAGCGAAGAAGCCATAAAGAAAGGTTTGAAAAATTCTGTATGGGCAGGACGTTTTGACGTGAGAAAAGTTTCAATTGATAATAAAAATTTCAGTTTGATTATAGACGGCGCACATAATATTGAAGGTTTAAATTCTTTTTTTGATACTTTCAAACTGTTAGGTTTTGCAAACGGAAAAAAAGTTTTTATTTTTGCTGCGATGAAGGAAAAAAAATATAGACAAATGATAAAAAAGATAGCTCCTTTTGCAAAAAAAATAATTCTTCCCTATATTAAAAATAATAGAGCTATAAATCCAATAGATTTAAAGGATGAATTTTCAAAGTATATTTCAGAGGATAAAATTTTTGTAGTAAATTCTGTTAAGGAAGCGTGTCGTATGTTTGATCATGGTAAAGTTGGGATAACGATAGGTTCTTTATACTTAGCTGGCGAGGTTTTATCGGTTATACAAAAGCATAATATAAGGAGAGCGTAATGTCCAAAGATTTATATTTAGGCATTGATATGGGCGGAACGCAAATTAAAGTAGCTATTGTTACTTCAAAAGGCGTTATAGAAGAAGAAACTGTTATGCCTACGGACATACATGAAAAACCTTTCAAAGTATTAAATTCTGTTGTTTATTTAGCTTCTAAACTCAGAAATTATCCAAAAATAAAAAGTATTGGCGTAGGTGTAGCTGGTGATATAGACTCTAAAAAAGGAATTGTCAGATTTTCTCCTAATTTGCCTAAATGGAAAAATGTTCAATTAAAAAAGATGTTAGAAGAGCTTACAAACAAAAAAACGTTTGTTGATAACGATGCAAACACAGCCTCGGTTGGAGCTTTTTGGCTGGATGCAAAAGGAAAGTCCGAAAACTTAATATGTATTACTCTTGGAACAGGGGTTGGGGGAGGTCTCATTTTCAATAAAAAACTCTATGTCGGAGCAAGCGGTACTGCAGGGGAAGTAGGACACATTACAGTTGATCCTTATGGTAGAAATTGCAACTGCGGGAATAGAGGATGTATAGAGACGTTTGTCGGTGCTAAATACTTGTCGGAATATGCTAGTAAATATTTTAAAAAGAATAAATCTCAAATATTAGATAAACTTATCGGGAAGAAGTATGCCCTAATAACACCGCATTTGTTATCCAAAGCTACATTGTTAGGAGATAAGTCTGCCAAAGAAATATGGGATAGAGTCGGAGAAAAGCTTGGTATTTTTCTTTCAATCATTATAAATTTTGCCAATCCTGATACAGTTGTTCTTTGCGGAGGGTTAAGCCACGCAGCTAGATACTTTTTGCCGCAGGCAAAATCAGAGATGAAAAGTAGAACTTTTAAGTCTGCGCAAAAGACTTGTAAAATTATGGTTTCAAAATATACTCATAAACTTGGAGTTGTAGGGGCGGCTATGCTGCCCAAACATTAGGTAAATGATAGTCAAGTCAATTTTTAATAAATTTATTATTGTAGTTGTTATATTTTTTTTGTTAGCTCCTGTTGTTTTTGCTTCTAACGAGGTGGATATATCTGCTGATGAGCTTGAATATGACGAATTAGGCGGAAGGGTAATTGCTCAAGGGCATGTTATATTGAATTGGGATAATAAAAAAGTTTTTGCAGATTATGTTGAATTTCTTATAAAAAAAAAAAGTATGACTGCTTCTGGAAATGTTACTATTGAAGAAAATGGCGATATAATACATTCTGAGAGTATAGTATATAACTATGACGATGAGACTGGCGAAATAGAAGAAACATTCGTTTCTTCTTCAAATATGTTGTACATTCGCTCAAAATCTATTGACAGGTTAAGCAAAGATACTTTTAGTTTAAAACACATAACGTTTTCAAATTGCGACTTAGACGAACCTCATTCCTATTTTAAGTCAAACCGTGGAAAGCTTGTATTAAACAAAAGAATCACAATTTATAATGCTGTTTTTTACATTGGCAAGATTCCTGTATTTTATCTTCCTTTTGTCACAAAATCCTTGAAAGGCGGTTTGGGATTTGGTTCTCGTTTAAGATTAGCGGTAGAGCCAGGCTATACTGGCACAGGCGGCTTTTCTGTAAAGACAACAGTTTCTTGTGCTTTAAGCGAAAATTCTGTTGCCAAGGTTAAGTACGATTATTTTGAAAAAAGAGGCAAAGGGTATGGAGGAGAGTTTAATTATGTAACAAAGGGGGGTATATTAAGTATTGATGCTTACACAATAAAAGATTTGATTGACAAGAAAGAAAAACAGACTTTAAGATCTAATTATTTTCAGAAACTAAATAATATTTGGACATTGAGATCCAGCGCTGAGGTTATGAACGATAACAATTTTAACAACTTTTATAATCAAAGCAATTGGGATAGAACAACAAACTACTTAAAGTCTTATGCCTCCTTAACAAGACAGGGGAAAAAAGCAAGCACGGAAATAAATTTTGAATGTACTTTAAAATATAACGAAAATACTTCTAAATATAAAGTAGAATCTATAAATCTTCCAAAAGTAAGTTGGGGATACTATCAAAGAAATCTTGGTTGGGGAATAATGCATAAGCCGTCGTTTGAGTATAGCAACACTTATAAAAAATATGACTCTAAGACAGATGCATTTTATAAAAATACGGCGATGCTTAGCTATAATCTCACTAAAAGTTTTAGAATGGTCAGGAGATTTATTTTAACGCCAGGATTAGATATTTCCGAAAACTGGTATGACAGAAGCGATAAGAATGAACTAAAGAATGCTTTTTTTACTTGTTACGGCGGAACTTTTAATACAAGATTTAAAGCTACAAGCTGGATGGATTGGAATGCTCGTTACAGAGTACAAGCCAGAACAAAAACAAGTTCTTTAGATATAGACACAGATCTACAGAATCATAGTATAGAAGCTAATAACATAAACTTCAGCAATTATATGTATATTGGAGACAGAATGAGGGTTAGCAACTCTATAACATATAATCTTATGCGCTATAGAGAAAATATTCCTAAAAAATGGTTTCCTCTTATTAATGAATTAATATGGACACCAAAATATTATATTAGTGTTTATGCTAAAGAAACCCAACAGTTAGAACCGTCGTTTAAATTTAATTCTCTACAAGTTGATATAAAAACAGGCGAGTTGACAACGTCTTATTTTAATTTTGTAGTGATCTATCAACATTATGATAATCCTAAAGAAGTGTATAGAAATAATAGAATAGATAATATTATAGGGTTTGGTTTGTGGCTTAACCCAAAATGGAGGTTTGATTATAACATAAGAAGCACAATTGCGATAAATATTATGTACTCAAGGTTAAATGAACATGAGTTAAGAATTTACAGAGATTGCCATTGTTATAATTTTGGTATTAGGTACAGCAAGAGACCTAATGACTGGGATTTTGATTTTATATTTGGTATGAAAACTAACATGCCGTTCACTAAAAACAGCAATAATTTAGGATATGATGACAACCCTACAGAAATATTCTATCCTTGGCGGAAGTGGGACAGTTCAATGTTGTGACGGATAAAAAATGCAAAAAATAATAGTTATTTACTATAATCTCAACGTTTCCCTGAATTCCCGGAAGCTTTATCAGGAATTCTTTTTGTAGTAGTATTGTTTTGACTAAATTTAAAAAGTTTAACGCATTTTAATAAGAAAATTTGGAGAGGTGGCCGAGTTGGTTTAAGGCGTCAGTCTCGAAAATTGATATACGGGAAACCGTATCGGGGGTTCGAATCCCTCCCTCTCCGCTCTAATTTTATATCGTAAATACCTTTGGTTTTCTCAAGATTTCTATCAAAAATAGAACAACTAAGAAAAATAGGATTATTAAGCATAGAAATAATAAAAAATGAGTAATGGAATATTTTACAAAAAATTCACCTCCTATCCCCCCGAATTTTAGTTAGGAGGGTATAATTGTATAAAAGGCAATAAATTATAAAGTTACATATGAAATACTAAGTAAAAGATAATAAAAGAAGTAAAGTTTTATAAATGGATAAAAACATTTGAGAAAAAAAAGGAAAAGAAGAAAAATGAAAAAAAGGGTTATATTTTTGTGTTTAGGTGTACTTTTGTTTACATGTACGTTTGCTTTTGCTGCAGAAACTAAGCAACAATCGGGAGAGTCAGAAAACAGTCCTTCGGACGAGGAAAGAGTAATAGGAGAAGTAAAGAAAGAAGAGCTAAGAGTGGAAGTAGTGGAAGGGAAAAGAATATATGTAAGAAATGATAAGAAGATAAATATAGAAAAGATAGTAATACCGAAGAGTGAAATAAGAGAAGTAGAGAGCATAGTAGTAAGAGGTAAGGAAGTATTTTTACATGAGTATGAGAAGAAAGAAGAAGGAATAGAGAAAGGATTTTTAATACATAAAATTATTTTATAATATATTTTATAATATATTTTATAACATAAATCTATTGCATAAGTATATGATATTATATTGTGCGGTAGGAATATATATATAAACGTATTGGATAGACAGAGATTATTAAGAAAGAGGTAAATAAGATGAGAAACGGAAAATTGGGGGGGGAAGGGAAGAGACTAAGTCTCAAGAAACTAAGTTCCAAGAAATTAAGCTTCAAGAAGCTACTCTTCAAGAAAGTAATATCTATAGCGCTCGCAGTAGCGTTAATAATTACGTCTGTGCCGCCGAAAGAGGTAGAAGCGTCAGGGGTTAGCGATTTCTTTGG
>JAITDI010000016.1 GCA_031282625.1 Candidatus Endomicrobiellum meruensis
TTAGAGTATTGCTATTACATGTTTGGAGTGGAAGACACAGCTAGAATAGGAGTAGGCTTAGGAGTAAATAAGTTTTTCAGCAGCGACTTTGACCCTTTTAATGTATATGCAATATGGAAAATAGCATTGCCTGTTAATGAAGAAAGCGGTATTTCTCTTGGAATAAATTTTGGATACGGTATCTTTAATGATAAATATGAAACCGAGAAAGGAACGTTTAAAGCAAACAAAGTTTATAGTGCAAAGCTCTTTGTGAAATTTGATTATAAAAATTTCTTCATTGATTTAGCCGCTATGACAAACATCATTCCTATAGACGCTAAGATAAATACTATAAATGAAGGCGTTAAATCGGTAAAGAAGGATATTAGCTACGACGCCATTATGCTGGGAATAGGGTATAAGTTTGCGATTTAAGGTTACGATTTAAATATGGACAAAGGAAGTAGAGGGTCTCTCACGCCGCTTTAAATCTTTTCATGAATTTGCAAGAGAATTTATAGGATAATCAATATGAGCAATAGACTTATTTTAGGTGATAATTTAGAGATACTAAAGGATATGCCAAGCAATAGCGTTGACTTATGCTATATAGACCCGCCGTTTTTTTCTAATAGGAATTATGAGGTGATATGGGGAGACAGCGGGGAGATAGCAAGTTTTAAAGATAGGTGGAGCGGCGGGATTGAACATTATATAAATTGGCTTTATGAGAGAGTGGTAGAAATTCATAGAGTGTTAAAAGATACGGGAAGTTTTTATTTGCATTGCGACTGGCATGCAAATAATTATATTGCCGTAAATATATTAGATAAAATATTTGGTAGAAATAATTTTAGGAACGAGATTGTTTGGTGTTATAAAACACGTCCTCAAGCAAAATGTTATTTTGGCAGAAAACATGACACTATTTTTCTCTATACAAAAACAAATAAGTATGTTTTTAATTGGGAAGCAGTTGTGCGTCCGCTATCAGACTCTACACGAATGAAATATAAATTATCCGATATGGACGGCAGATTATATCGTTTAGAAGGAAGAGGTATAAAAGGAAGTCCTATTAAATCCGCAAAGGATGTAGAAGCAAAATGGGAAAAGACAAATCCTGAATTAGTGGTTAGGGATTATTTGGATGAAAAAGTAGGAGTTGCATTAGAGGATTGGTGGGAAATAAATACTATCAATCAATCTTCGCATGAGCTTATAGGATATCCGACGCAGAAGCCTGTTGCATTACTTGAACGAATAATCAAGGCGAGCAGTAATGAGGGCGATATGTGTTTAGATTGTTTTTGCGGAGGTGGTACGACAATATCGGCAGCAAGGAAACTTAACAGGCAGTTTATAGGTATAGACCAATCAGTGCAGGCAATCAAAGTTACGCAAGCGAGATTAGAGAAAGAAACAGATTTATTTAACAATGCGCCGTTTGTTGTAAAGGTACACAAGTACGATTATGATATGGTCAGAGAAAGCGAGGCTTTTGAATTTGAACGATTTATAATAGAACAATTTGGTGGGGAAGCGAATATAAAACAGCGCGGGGATTATGGGATTGACGGAATTAAGAAAGACAATAAGATAAATATTCCCATACAAGCGAAGAGGAGCGATAATGTAGGCAGAAACATTGTAGATAATTTTGAAACAAGCATGAGAAGATACTATCAAAGTCTAAGCAAACAAATACCAGCCAATGTTACAGCAGGATATATAATAGCCTTTTCGTTTAGCAAGGGAGCGGTGGAGGAGGTAGCAAGACTAAAAAGGGAAGAAAATATAATAATCAAACTTATAAAAGTGGAAGAAATAATTCCTATAGCCAAAAAACCAAAGATAGAAATAGGGTATGAATGGAAAGAGGTAGAAGCAAAAACAGATTTATTACCCAAATGCACAGATAAAAAAATAATTTTTAAAATTAAATCGGCAGATAATTCTAAAATAGAACTATATCAATGGGATTTTAATTACAATAAAGATAAAGGATTTAAAGCAGACATATTTATGGATAAAACGGGAATGCAGGAGCGAATATTTGAGAGCGGGAGTTATGATATAGCGGCAAAGGCTATTGATAGCGACGGATTGGAATGTATAGAAGAGTTGCGAATTATTGTAAACGGCGGAGTGAAAGGAACTAAAAGCGAACCTATAATAAAACAAGCATAAGAAAAAACATAGAGATTTTAGTAGGCAGTTGCTTATGGCACGGACATAAATGTAGGAGTAAAGCTCATGCTTATTATGAATATCCAATCAGTTGAGTAAGTATTTCTAAAACAACATTTCTACGGGGAAAATAATGGCATTCGTCTACAAGCGTGGCAATATCTATTATGTAGGATATAGGACTACGGTATTAGACGAAAATGGTAAGAAGGTAAGAAAGCAAATATCAGAGCCTGTAAGCCCCGATAAGCAAGCAGCAGCAGAATATGCCGCTAAAAAAACCCTTAACGAATACGCCAACAAAAAGAAACTTTTGAAAAGAGACATACCTATCCAAACCTTTTACGAAGAATATCAAAAAAACTATTCCTCAAAAAACAAGCGAGAAAGAACTTTGCATAGAGATAACTTGATATGGGAAACATTTAAGAGAGTTTGTCCTGAAGTTGTGGTTACGGAACAATTTGACGATACGGCTTTAAACAACTATATGCATCGCCGTATTGCAAACGGCAAGATGAACGGCGAGAAATTAAAGAAAGCAAGCGTTAATAGAGAAATAGGTATGCTCAAAAATCTTGCTCGTTGGGGATATAAGAACAGGTACTTATCAGCGAATTATTACGATTTAGTTGATAAATATCCTGAAACGGATAGCCAAAAGAAGAGACCGTTTACGGATGAAGAGATACAAAAGATAATAGACAATACTAGATACCCTCAATTAGAAGCTCATATATTATCTATTTGGCACGGAATGAGGGCAGGCGAGATTTGTCCTTTAGAATGTAGTGATTTCATATGGTCAAATAATCCAAAAACTGAAAAAGATTATATAAAAATAAGGAATAAACCGCATTTAAACACACTTGTAAAAACTAAACAATCTGAAAGAGACGTGCCTATTCACCCTTTTTGGCGAAATCATCTTAAGAAAATATGGGAGCAAGCTCGTAAAAAATCAAACTTCTTTTTACTTACATATGAAGGCAACTCTTTAAGCCCGGGTGGGTTAAGCTCATATACTCGCAAGCTGTTTAAAAAGCTCAAATTTACTCCAAAAGAGGTATCTTTTCATAGCGGTAGGCATACGTATGCAACAAGGATAAAAGATGGGGGCGGAAGCATTAATGTGGCAAGCAAAAGTCTTGGACACAGCAATACAAGGATAACAGAAGAAGTGTACACGGATTTCAAACCACATGAGCATTTTAATGTGGTTGATTACATCAAAATTAATGTAAAAAAGCCAAAGTAAAATTGTAAGCATTTTGTAAGCAACAAATGAACAAATCTGAATATATTAGAGTAGTTTAGAACAAGATAAAATGTAATTGTTTTTCGTCGGAAAACACAGATAAATTCTTTATACCGTCAATAATTCAAAAACACACAAATTCGCCCTGAAGAGGAATTGAACCTCCAACCTTATCCTTAGGACGGATCTGCTCTATCCAGTTGAGCTATCAGGGCATGCAATTTTTAAAACTTAGCTATAGAAAAGACGTCAATATTTTTATCTTTTATATTCTCTCTGCCTTTTAAAAAAGAAAGTTCGCAAACAAATACGGTGGAAATAATCTTGCCTTTCAATTTTTCAACAAGTTCCACTGAAGCGTTAATAGTATCTCCCGTGGCAAAAAAATCGTCAATCAACAAAACATTCTTGCCTCTTGAAACCGCATCTTCGTGCACTTCTATCGTTGCAGAACCATACTCCATAGAGTAGAATACCCAAACAGTCTTGCTCGGAAACTTTCCTTTCTTTGTAACGAGGATAAAAGGAATGCCCATTTTACAGCTAAAGGCATACCAAACAGGAATCCTCTGGACTCAACACCGGCAATTTTGTCAACTTCAATATTTTTGTATCTATATGAAAACAAATCTATTATTTCTTTAATAAAGAGCTATATCCTTGAGAATAGGCGTTATATCTTTAAACACAACTCCTTGTTATGGGAAAATCAACCACATCTCTAACTGTATTCTTAATTTTTGACTCTATATCCACTTTACTCTTCTTTCTATATTAGACCTTTTATCTTTAAACTTAGAAGGCTGAATTTCATTCCTGCGTCTATCTCTGCCGCTCCTGCTGTCAAGTTTTAGGTTTTCACCTTCTTCTTTTCCTATAAAATTGTATTTAGCTAAAATAGTTTTTAGCTTTTTAAAAGCATGCAGCTCCAGCTGTCTAACACGTTCTCTGGAAACATTTAAAACTTTACCAATAGAATCCAACGACATAGGCTCCATACCGCCTATACCAAATCTCATTCTTACAACTTCTTTCTCTCTATCCGGCAAATCATTTAAAGCCATACCTATATCTGCTCTGGCTCTTATAATTTCCGTAACTGATTCTGGCGACTTATCCTCATCATCTGATATCGTATCTTTAACCTGTAAGTTTGAATCTTCACCCATAGCCGCCTCTAAAGAAATTCCTCCATTAAAAACTGAAGAAGCTCTCATTAAATCATCAACTTGGTCTTCATTAAGTTTCAATTTTTTTGCTATTTCGTCGGTTGTCGGTTCTCTTTTAAGTTTCTCTCTTAAAATTACTTTTGTTTTTAGCCATCTGTTAAGAGCGTCCCAAATATGAGAAGGTATCCTTATTGTTTTTGCGCTATTTTCTACTGCTCTTCTTATATATTGTTCTATCCAATAAACTGCATATGTTGAGAAGGCTATATTTCTTGCTGGATCAAACTTCTCAACTGCTTTTATAAGACCAAGATTGCCTTCTTCTATAAGATCCATGAAATCTATACCTTTCTTCATAAATCTTTTCGCTATAGGTATGACTAATCTATAGTTTTGTTCTACAAGTCTGCTAAAAGCCGCTTTATCAGTTTTGGATTTAATCCACAAAGATTTAATTTCTTTCTCAGAGGTGGGTTCAATTTTTCTGATTGCTTCAAAATAAAGTCTTAAAGGATCAAACCTAGCATTCATTTTATCTCCTTTAAAAGATTCGGGGCGACCGTATTTTTATCTCTTCAAATAGTCTTATTTTAGTCTTACAACTCCAAAATCCAATACATTTTATACCTCTTGTTATACTAAACTTTACAATAATTTTTCAATCCTTTAAGGAAAGAATTTTATAAATAACAATGCAGAATTGATCGAAAACGAAGAAGAGTTTAATGGATTGGTTGATAGATTATTTAGCGTATTACAACAGTAAGTGTCTGTATTTTGCGTTAAATCTAAAAAACGTCTTTTGATTATACCTTAAAATCTTTTAATTTAGTTGCTTAATATTCTACTACTTACTATGTTATAAGATTTTACACAAATTTGACAAAGTGTAGATAATTTTCTACAATTTTATTAAAAAGGAGGGTAAAAAAGGTTTGAAATGGAAATAAAAATAATAGTCAAAACGACAAAGATTTTTGACAAGTGGTTTAAGGATTTGAAAGATATACAGGCTGTTACGGCAATAAGAGTTAGAATTTCAAGAATTAAAAACGGGAATTTTGGCGATATAAAACATGTGAAGGGAGTAAAGGGAATTTATGAGTTAAGAATTCATGTCGGCAACGGTTATAGAATATATTGCAGCAGAGATGGTAACATGTTAGTAATATTATTAAATGGTGGTAATAAATCAACACAAAAAAATGATATTGAAAAGGCAGAAATACTAAAAGAGAGTTTATAATAATAAAATTTATGTAAGAGAGGAATGTATGAGGATAAAAACAGTAAGATTAAAAGTTACGGAATACAACGATAAAAATTTAATTGAAAGATTGAAAAAGAATCCCAAAGAGCTTGATTCTTATATAAACTATGTTGTAAGAGAATATAGAAAAGAACAGAACCTAGATGTTCTTTTGGATTGCTTAAAAGTGGCTGTAATGGCAAAAAGGGGCAGAGCAACATGTATTGCTAAAACAGCAAACTTAGATAGAAGCGGTGTTTATAAAGCATTATCTAACAACGCAAAACCAAGAATTGATACATTTCAAAAAATACTTTACGGAATTGGTTTAAATCTTGCAATAACAAAAGTGAAGTTTTCACAGGTTGCATAGACTGCACTTTATAAACAGTCGCTTCTTGATTTCATAAAATCCATCACGTTATGAACCGTTACAATGGCTTGACAAAGTTAGTGCTAAGTATTATATTAGGATTTGTCAAAGAGGCAGTCATGCCACTTATGCAAAAGAAAGCAAGGGTTCTATAAACGATAGCGGTTGGACAGAAGGATGCCAGAGATTACACTGTTTTAGACGTAGGGAAAGTACTCAAATTAACAAGCAAAGAATTAAAGAAGAAGTTAAAAGAATTTTAGAAAAATGCTATATTATATTATACTTTAAATTAGATAAAGAAAAAGAGATATGAAATTTTTAAAAGGATGGATAGAATGAAAAAATTTTCTGTACTTTTTTTTGTTGTTTCAATAGTTTTTAGCTGTTTTGTGTCTACTTATGCTCATAAACAATCCGCTAAGCAATACCATTGTGAAAAAAATACTACACTTCTTGAGCTGTACAGAGATATGGATTCTCCAACTATCAGCAATGAAGAATACGAAGAAAAACTAAACCTCGCAGATAAAATAGAAAAGAACTTTAAAAAGTTTAAATGCCAAGAAGAATATTATACAATGTCCAGATTTACAAAAGGTTGTATAGCTTTTTGTTCAGTATCGCTCGGGGCGATTTTGTTAATCGTGAGTTGTTGTATAAATTAAGTAATAATTAAAAGGAGGCTAATATAATGAAAAAGAATGGTGTGATTACATTGATATGTTTGTTTTTTGTTTTTGTCCTTGTTTCCAAAGCCGAAGCTGAATTCAAATTTAAAAAAATTGATGGCTATTGCAGAGACTTGTTTGAAGTTTATGAGGAAATAGACAAATGCTACAAAAATGAAACGAGCATTCCCAACAGAATTATGGATAGAAAGCAAAAATTGCAGGAAATCGTAAGTGATAAATGTAAAGCTTCGGCTCTATCTAAAAAAGTTGAAAATTTTTGCTATCTTTGGAGAAATGAGGTCAAAGCAAGAGATAACAATAATGCCGATGAGATTAAAGAGGATTTGCAGGAGAGACTAGATAAACACTGTTGATAAGATTTTTGTGAGTAATTGTGATAATTAGTTTTTATTAGAATTTAAAGGATGTTAAATGAAAAAACTATGTATGGTGGCGTTTGTTTTGTTCTTTTTTTGCAGTTCTTTAGTTTATGCTGAACCAAATCCTTTTCTTAAAAGTTGTGACGATTGGGACAGAAGATGGCAGGAAGCAGACAGGTTGCAAAATCTTGTAAAAGCAGGTCACAATTCTACATATATTGATATGAAAAGGCAGGAGTTAATTAAAAGAGATATGGAATCTAGGCTGAGTACTCATTGTACGGATGTATCAACCGTCGAAGATTATATACTTTCCGCTACAACGGTTATAGGTGTATTAACAGCAGTTGGTAAGGGTATTGATACGTGGGCAAAGGCTGGAGATATGGCGAGGGAAGACCAACAGCAGCTGCTATCTAATTCTAATGGTGATGGGAATTTGTAAGAACTCGGTCGTCTGTTTTTATTGTAGATTAAAGCTAACGATAAGATAAAAGTGAATTTTACCGCACTCATATTAAAAAAAATGGGTGCGGTTTTTTTTGTGATGTAGTAGATTTTTGTATAAAGTTTCTAACATACTTGGGGGACTTTATGTGACCGTTATCCAACATTCTTTGTATTGCCTAACCAACTCTACAATCTTTTGCTCGTATTTAGCGGAATTACTAACCCAGCCAGCTTTGTCGTTTATTCCAACCAAAATACACCCTTGCGTGTCTTTTGCCGAATTTCCCCTGTGTATCATTATCGCCGCTCTCTTTGGAACATTTACAAGTTCTGGCAATACTCTGTGAAATTTGTTAGACCAAACTAATCCTATTTTGTAAGTTCCAGCAGGTATTATCTTCTTTGTATTTTCTAATGTGTCGCAAAACTGTTCCCCGTTTATTATCAGTTTTCCCATCGTGTAGAGAGATTTGGAAACTTTTCTTTGAAGGAACAGTTTTATCATAGCGACACCGACACTCTAAACCCTATGTTGTCGTCATAGGTTATGCCAATTGAGGTATTTTTTAAGATTTTGCACATATCAGACATATTCCTTGACAGGCATATAAACGGCTTTATTTTGAAATTATTAAAGTTTAAACCCGCTTCGCAACCCCACCTGCCCCAATAGAAGAATTTAAGTCCTATGCCAGCATATCCATCGTCCGTATAGACTACTCCTGCGTTTAAACGCATACAAACTCCCTTGCTTTGTGATTTTATTTCCACCTTCCCATCTTTCCTCGTAGAAACTAAAACCTTGCTTTCTTGAGGCAAATACGACCTTTTAACCAATACCCCCTCTTTTTTGTCCCTCTTTACTATACTGATTTCGTTTTGCCTGATACTAATTTGGCTTTGCAGGTTATCTCTTAATATTTCTCTTGGATTTTGTTTAAAGTTCAGTTCGTCAATCTTGCCTTGCTTATAGCTTAACTGCCATTTGAATATAAATACCGTTATGACTAAAACAAGTATTAGCATATCCTTAATTCTTGACGTAATCATTCCAAAAACCAAGCCTTAACCTTTTGGCTCGCAGTTCAGCTTCTATAAATAAGGGTTGGTGTTTAAGTCTGCCGTAAAATAGGGTTTTTGCGTATCCTACTTTTAAAAGAATATAGTTTAACATGTATTTTTTATCACAGTTGTCTTGAGTATACACATAAGCCAAAAGCCTTTTATATTTATCATGTTTTTCCCTATCAAATTCTAACCAAACATATTCGTTGCCAGATAGAGCGTCTTGCACAAACTCCGAAGCTATTTTGCCTTGCTTTAATATAAGCTCTTTGTCAACTCCTTCGGCTTTACATTGTTTTATCATTCTTGGGTTTTCCCTGCTTTCTGGCGTGTCTATCCCTAAAAACCTAACGCTTTCCTGCTTCTCATGGTATATAACCTTGATAGTGTCACCGTCTACTATTCTTACCAATTTCGCTCTTTCAAGCCCTTGCGCCAAAGCTACAAAAAACAACACAAACAGCGATGTTAATAACGCTTTAATTCTCATTGTCTTCCTCCAATTTCTTTATTTTGTTCTTTATTATTATTTCTAAAATTTCTCTGATTTTTTTGTAGTTTTCCCATAAAAACTGCGACGCCGCTATGATAAACAGAAACAAAAAAATCGTTATATACGCCGTTATGCCGTCATTTCCAAACCAGTTCTTAAACGCTAAAAATATCAGTCCCGAATAACATCCCGATAACAAAATATTTAAAACGCTGTATTTCCTATTTAAACTCTTAA
>JAITDI010000025.1 GCA_031282625.1 Candidatus Endomicrobiellum meruensis
ATAAACACCATTATTTTCAAGTTCAAGTTATAGATATTTACATATCATACTCCACCCTTGATGAATCTATGGATGTAAACAGATTCATAAAGGAATTGTAAGGTTGTATTAAACAAGAATTCTACCATTTTTAATCTTCCTTGCACAAATTCTTATACTTTATGTAATAGTTCACTGCGTAATTAATCGGTCTGTTTTCATTTGCTGTTGGGACTTATTGAATAAATGGATTTTTCTTGGCGCTTGTTGGCTGGTTTTAATAAGATTTGGCATCCATTTTTTGTAAAAATACACTTATCGCAGGACGACGGATATAATTTGTTAGATAAGATTCAACATAATTCCAAACTTTTTCATCTTCTACGTCAATAAAATCCACCTTGTTTCCAGAACAGTTTGAAAGTTTTTTTATATTCATTGTCATACGTTCGTCAATAAAGGTATTGTTATTTCTTATATACTCTGAAAAAGAATACCCTGAGAGCTTTAAAAATCGTAAAATAAATGAGATCAGGGCTCTTTTGGGATGTTTGCAAATGCTAAGTATCTCCCAAATTCTTGCTATCAAGTCGTATTTTTCTGTATTTTCAAGATTGAAAGACGCAAATTTATCGCTCACTTCCGCTGCATATAAAGCACACAAATTTCGCATAAAATTGTTTTTTATTATTGTGTTATTGTTAATAATGCTTGCTCCTATAATTTTTGGTCTTATTGATGGGTGACTGTTAAAAACATGAAACTCGCTTTCTGTAAGTGTTTCTGTAGCAGATGAAAGCTTTGCCGCTATCTTTTTGGCACTTGGGACAACAGCTTGAATTTTCCCCCATTGATAAGAGTAAACTGTGATAAGCTTGTCATATTCGCCGTGTATTTTGGAGTTAAGAACAAGACCGTTTATTGTATAGTACATTTTTTTAAAATTATTCTCTTTACCTTCTTAGAGTCAGCATCTTGAATTTTTATTAAATAGCCATTCCAGTTAATTTTTTCACCATCTTTGGGTATTCTTCCAAACATTTCTAAAATCCACCCATTAACAGTTGAATAGTTTCCTTCTGGAACACCAAGATTGAGTTTGTCATTAACATTTGTTATTGACTCATATGCCTGTATAATATGTTTGTTGCCTTTAGTTGATATTATAGTTTTTTCTCTAAAATCATGTTCGTCCCAAACATCTCCAACAATTTCTTCTAATAAATCCTCTATTGAAGCAAGACCTATTGTGTATCCAAATTCATCAACTACCACAGCTATATGATGCCGTCCTGTTTTAAACTCTTTAAGAACTTTGCTGATTTTTGCATTTTCAGGAGTAAAATATGCTGGACGGATTAAATCTTCAATAATTATAATATCGGAATTACGCCAAGCGACAGCTAAATCTTTTGTATATATTATCCCTATGACATTGCTGATATTTTTGCTGTACACGGGAACTCTTGAGTACTTTGTGTTAATAATCTTTTTAATCATCTCATCTTTGGATAAATCTATGTCCACGGCAAAAATATCGGAAACAGGCACCATCACTTGAGAGACTTTCATATTTTTGAAATCCATTATATTGCTTACAAGTTCCCTAGAAGTATCTGAAAGAGGAGAAGTGTTTCTGTCTGACAACAAAAAATCTATTTCGTCAGCTTTGATATGCCTACTTTCCTTGTGTCTTAAAAACAGCTTCATTATTTTGTTTGAAATTGTTAATAAAAAATCAATTAAAATTCTAACAAACGACGCAAGTCTTATTATAGTAGGCAAAACAAATATGCCCCATTTTTCAGAGTTGTATCTTGCTATGGTCTTAGGGAAAATACTTCCTATTGTTAAAGCCAAAACTATTGATAGAATCGGAAAAGAAAAATGCAGGATATTAATATTGATTTTGTAATGCTCGGACATATCCAAAGCAAGGGATGATAAAATAATGCTCATTCCTACAACAGACAAATTCATGCCTATAATCATAACCGTTATAACTTCTTGAGAATGGTTTTCCCAAAAAGTCACTATCTTTGAATATTTTATTTCCTTTTCCCTTGCTCTTATCAAAAAGGAGCCTGACAAACTTGTAATAGCAGTCTCGGAACCGCTGAAAAAACCAAGCATTAGCAATAGAAAACAGAAAAAGATGATTTTAAATACAATTAAAAATATCATGATTCGTAATCATAATCATCAAGAATTTCACCGACAACTTCTTCTAATATGTCTTCAAGCGTAACCATACCTATTATGTTTTCGTTTTTATCCTTCACGAAAGCCATATGAGTTTTGCCGCTTTGAAAATTTTTCAACAGTTCGTTTATTTTTTGGTCTTCGCTTATGTAATATGGCTCTTTAACAAGGGTCCGTATAAAATGTCCTTTGTTTTCCTGCCATAATGTCAAAATATCTTTTATATGGATATAGCCGATAATATTATCTTTTGATTTAAGATAAACAGGTATTCTACTTCTTGATGTTTCAATAGCCATATCCAAAAAATCTTCATCTTCCAAAGACAAATTTACGGAATCTATATTTTCAAATGGAACCATTATCTTTTTCACTAACAATTCACCGAACCCCAAAGCTTTTTCTAGCATAATCCCAGTTTCTTTATCTATTTCTCCGCTGTATCCGCCCTCATAAATAAGAGCTTTAATTTCTTCTTCACTTAAAGTATAAGAATTTCTACCGCCAACCTCTGAAGTTTTCGGAGACAAAAATTCCGCAAATTTAATAAGCGGATAAGTAAATGGTTTCAATATTTTTTCTACTTTGGAAAGGATAGGTACAGATAGTATAGTAACTTTCTCAGAATTTTCTCTCGCATAAAATTTAGGCACAAGTTCTCCAAATATCAAGATAACTGAAGATGTTATAAGCCATGCTATAATATCAATAATATTTCTATTGATCCCGAAAAATAAAGTTGACATAAAATATGCGGACACAAAACTTGTAAGAATATCGGAAATAACATTTAACGTTAGAATAATTGTAAGAAGATAATAAGGTTGTTCAAGCCATGACAGCAACATCTTGGAAAGTTTAGGGGTTTTGACAATAAGCTTTTTTATTCTGTACTTAGATAAACTTGTAATACCTATCTCAGCCGCAGATACCCAAGCCGAGACAATTAAAAGAAAAACTAGAGCAGTTAGACTTGCGAAAATAAACATTGAAATATTTTATCCTGTTTGGCAAACATTTTGGATTTATTTTCAACATCATAATCGGTATAACCGCAAAGATGAAGTATCCCGTGTATAACAAGATATGCCAATTCTTGCTGCCAAGAGTTGCCGTATCTTTTCGCCTGTCTTTGAGTACGATTTTTTGATATATAAATATCTCCCGCAAGAATTTCAGGAACAATTAAAAAAGATATAACGTCAGTTATACATCTTACTTTTCTGTATTTTATATTCAGTTTTTTTATTTCTTCATCGCTTAACATTATAAAATTTACTTGATACTTTCTCTTTTTTTCAGACTTTAAAGCAAGATTTGCGGCTTCTTTTAAAATCTTAACATGTTTTTTAGGAAAGTCAACAAAGCTTATAAAATTTTTATTTGTATTCAATTCTTGCATGATATATACCCGTAATAGTTGAAATAATACTGTTTCTCATTAGCTCTAAATCTTTTAATGTTATTGGGCACACTGAAAACTGATCGTCTATAAACTTATTATTGATTATTTTTTCAACCATACCTTTTATCCTTGCCGTAGTAGGCTCTTCTATACTGCGACACGCAGCCTCGCAAGAATCTGCTAACATTATTATTGCAGCGATTTTTGTGCTCGGTCTTGGTCCTGGATATCTGAAATGTTCCATATCCATATGTAATCCAGATTCCAACGCTCTATGATAAAAAACATGCATAGCAGTTGTGCCATGATGTTGTTTTATAATATTGATGATTTCATTATCAACATTATGTTTCTTCGCGAGAACAACGCCTTCCTTAACATGCGAAATTAAAATAAGCCGTGACATTTCAGGGTTTAAATTATCGTGAGGATTATATCCTGAAGTTTGATTTTCTATAAAATACATAGGATTTTTAAGTTTGCCTATATCATGGTAATAAGACCCTACTCGTGCCAAAAGGGAATTTTCTCCAACAGCGTTTGCCGCATGCTCTGCGATATCTGCGGTCATAATTGAGTGGTGATAAGTGCCGGGGGCTTCAAGCATAAGGCGTTTAAGCAGAAGATTATTGAAATCCGAAAGTTCAATTAATTTTATGTTTGTGGTTCTTGAAAAAATCTTTTCAAACAAAGGCATTAAAACTAACAAAATTATCACTGAAAAGATTCCGTTTAAAACTCCGTAAAGAAGATTGTACTTCAATTGAAAGCTGCTATAGATGCCTATAAGATAAAACATCGTAAGCAAAGCGGAATTAGCAATAATAGTTTTGGCGCCTACATTTATAAAATCAGATCTTCTGCGTATTGTATGCACATTTGCAACAACAAATATCGCACTGCCAAGCATTGTAAGAAAAATGTCAAAGCGCACATCGTTCAAAAATGCCGTGTACAAACTTAGACATACAGCATATACTCCACCTAATCTTGACGATAATAGCATTGCTGCCATAATTGAAAATGCAGAAACTGGAGAAGCAAAAGGTGATAAATATTCTTTTGAAATCTGAAAAGTTAAAATAGCAGTTATAAAGAGCAAACACATTAAAACAACAGCGTCATTATCTTCCAGAATGGCTCTTTCTTTGTTTTGAATTTGAGATGCGAAGAAAATAACAACTGCAACCATAAATATTAAAGCTGCAAACATTATTTTTGAGTCTATGCCCACGCCCATTACAAGCATGCCATAAACTACTATTATCGTAAATAAAAAGGAAATAAAAACCGGGATTTTTATTTCCTTTTGAAATAAATTTTTTGATTCCCTTATAACGGGACCTTTTGATTTAGAAGTCTTGAGATCTTTGGCAAGTTTCAAGAGAAAACCTCTTGCCCAAGACCTTATTTTGTTAAATAAATTATTCATCTATCCCTCTGCGTCGCTGGCAAACAAGTCTAAACCTTTGCTTGCTTAACAACAATCCGCACACCCAATTCTTTAAGCTGTTTTTCGCTTACCGGAGCGGGAGCGTTAGAAAGAGGATCCGACGCTTTTTGCGTTTTAGGAAATGCTATTACTTCTCTTATGGAATCTTCCCCTGCCATTAGCGCGCACATTCTGTCAAAACCCAAAGCTAAACCGCCATGAGGAGGAGCACCGTAAGTCAATGCATCAAGCAAAAAGCCAAACTTTTCTTTTGCAGATTCATCTGAAATGCTTAGAATATCAAAAATCTTTTTTTGAACATCGCTCCTATGTATTCTTATAGAACCCCCTCCAAGTTCAATACCGTTCAAAATAACATCGTAAGCTTTCGCTTTTGCAGTTCCAGCATTTTCTTTATTCAACGAAACTACATCTTGAGGTGAAGTAAATGGGTGATGTAATGCCTGCCATCTCTGTTGTTCTTTATCCCATTCCATGAGAGGAAAATCCACAACCCACAAAAAATTAAATTTGGACTTGTCTATAAGACCAAGTTCTTTGCCCATTTTAAGCCTTAATGCTCCAAGACCCTGAACAACAATTTTCTCTTCATCTGCAAGAAAAACAATTAAATCACCCGATTTTGCTCCAAGTTTAGATATAATTATTTTTATTTCTTCGTCTTTAAAATATTTAACTATATTGGACTCGGCACCAGATTCCGTAATTTTCATCCATGCTAAACCCTTAGCACCATATTCACCGACAAAATTTGTAAGTCCGTCAATATCCGAACGGGAAAAAGTCGCCCCTTTAGGAATACACAATCCTCTTACTATGCCGCCCTTAGATATAACAGATGAAAATACGCTAAAACCACACTCTTTAAGTTCAGTTGAAAAATCTTTTATTTCCACTTCAAATCTTGTATCGGGTTTATCAGAACCATAACGAAGCATAACATCTGCATAAGACATTTTTTCAAAAGGTATTTTTATTTCGATATTCAATACATTTTTGAACACTCTTGAAAGCATTCTTTCAATAACGTCCATCACATCGTTTTCTTCAACAAAAGACATTTCAAGGTCTATTTGAGTAAATTCAAGCTGTCTGTCAGCACGCAAGTCTTCATCTCTAAAACATCTTGCTATCTGATAATATTTATCAAAACCTGAAACCATCAAAATCTGTTTAAAAAGCTGGGGAGATTGCGGCAATGCAAAAAAACTGCCATGATGCAACCTTGAGGGCACAAGAAAGTCTCTTGCGCCTTCAGGAGTAGATTTAGTTAAGAAAGGAGTCTCTATCTCCAAAAAACTTTTATCATTTAAAAAGTTTCTTATTTCATTTGCAACTTTATGACGCATTATAAAATTTTTTTGAAAATTAGGACGGCGTAAGTCTAAATATCTGTATTTTAACCTCAATTCCTCTGAAGTTTCCGTATAATCCGATATTTCAAAAGGAAGTCCAGGACATGTATTTAAAATTTCAATTTTAGACACTACAAGCTCAATGGAACCTGTAGGCATATTAGGGTTTAACGTTCCTTCAGGTCTTTTTCTTACTAACCCTTTAACGGATACTACATATTCGCTTCTTAACCCTTCAGCTATTTTAAATATTTCCTTATTTTCAGGTTGGAAGACAATTTGCAACAACCCTTCCCTGTCTCTTAAATCAATAAAAATCACACCGCCGTGATCTCTGCGAGAATGTACCCAACCGCAAACAACAATATCTTTATCTTTGCCAATACTGTCTTCTCTAACATCTCCGCAATAACTACTTCTCTTCATAGTAAAAGCCTCTTTTAAAACATCTTAATATAAACAATACGCTTCTGGGAATACCTTTAGTACAAGATTATAGAAATCTGCCTACAACTTTCTTGTAGAGTAAAAAATGCAACTTATTTTGGTAAACTAGAAAAATACAGCAATGATATAATGGTTTTTGAATCCTTTATCTGCCCGTCTTTTATCATACCTAAAGCTCTTTTAAAGTTTATTATTTCTTTGTCAACAAACTCGTCTTCATCAGGATTAAAGCTGCCTTCTTCAAGATTAAAAGCCGAAAAAATATGCAATAGTTCGTTTGAAAGTGCCGCAGTAGGATAGAAAGACAATAAAAGCTCAAACTTTTTGGCTATATATCCTGTTTCTTCTTCCAATTCTCTCGTTATGCATTCAATAGGAGTTTCTCCAGCATCAATTTTACCTGCTGGAATCTCATAAGTTACTTTACCTATAGCATACCTATATTGTTTAACTAAAACTATATTTTCTTTATCAATAAATGGAAGAACTGCTGCTGCTCCAGGGTGATTTATATATTCCCTTGTGGCAGATTTTCCGCTTGGAAGCTGTACTTCATCGCAAAAAAGCTCTGTAAACTTTCCTTTGTATATCAATTTTTTATTCAAAGTCTTTTCAATAAGATCTTTACTCATAGCACTATTTTATCATTTTTTATATCAAAACAAAAATAATTATGTAGTACATGGGTATAGGATAATAATTAGTTTATATTCTCAATTCTCGGTCTTGGAGTAGTTGGAACGAGGCTATTTTTTGAAAGATTTGGAATGCTTGCTGTTGAGAGGAAGTTGTAAGTTTTTTACATTCCTAGTTTTTCTTTAAGTTCTTTTAGATAGTCCCTTAAATCTTTAGGAATTTTATCTCCAAACTTATTATAAAATTCCTCTATCATTACAACTTCCTTCTTCCAGTCTTCTTTATCTACGCTAAGAAGTTTGTCCATAGTTTCTTTCTTTATGTCCAAACCGCTCAAATCTATTGCGCCTTCTTGAGGGAACAACCCTATCTCAGACTCTCTTGCACCAGTTTTTCCTTCAATTCTATCTATCATCCATTTTATAACTCTGGAATTTTCTCTATACCCAGTCCACATAAACTTACCATCGTCATCTTTTCTGAACCAGTTAACCATAAATATTTTAGGAAACTTTTTTGCTTTCTTGCCGATATTTAACCAATGTTGAAAATAATCGCCCATATTGTATCCACAAAAAGGAAGCATAGCCATAGGATCTCTCCTGACTGTCCCAACTTGACCGCTTGCAGCAGCGGTAGTTTCAGAACCTATTATTGATGCAGTAAATACCCCACTGTTCCAATCTCTTGCTTCATATACCAACGGAATTGTGCTTTTTCTTCGCCCTCCAAAAATGATTCCGGAAATCGGCACGCCTTTAGGATTGTCGTATTCTGGTGAAAGCGTTGGACAATTATAAATTGAAACAGTAAACCTTGAATTTGGGTGAGCAGCTAACTTGCCTAAATTTTTGTCATACTTTTGACCCTGCCAATCTGTTAAATCTAAAGGAACTTCGTCACTGACTCCTTCCCACCAAGGAGTATTGTTGGAATTATCTACAGCCGTATTTGTAAAAAGTGTTGGGAAAAACTTATCATTTTTAAGAGTTTTCATCATGACTGGATTTGTCTTAAATCCTGTCCCTGGAGCAACACCAAAAAAGCCCGCTTCAGGATTAATAGCGTAAAGCTGACCATCTTCGCCTACGTTAATCCATGCTATATCGTCGCCCAAAGTCCAAACTTTATATCCTTTAAGCACAGGGTCTAACATTGCAAGATTGGTCTTTCCGCAAGCCGATGGAAATGCGCCGAGAAAATATGTTATCTTGTGATCAGGCGCTTCCACGCCTATGATAATCATATGTTCGGCAAGCCAACCTTCTTGATAGCCCAAATATGAGCCTATTCTTAACGAATAGCACTTTTTACCAAGAAGAGCGTTCCCGCCATACCCTGAGCCGAAACTCATAACAAGGTTGTCTTGAGGAAAATGCATTATAAATCTTCTATCGGGGTTAACATCACCTATAGAGTGAATACCCCTAAAAAAATCAGAAGAATTTCCTATTCTTTCTACCGCTTGTTTGCCTACTCTAGACATAATTCTCATGCTCAAAGCCACATATACAGAATCTGTTATTTGAACACAGTTTTTAGCGTATTTTGATTTTGGCGTACCCATGACAAAAGGAATAACGTACATTGTTCTTCCTTTCATCGCATTTTTAAAAAGACCATCCATCTTTTCTTTAGCATCTTTAGGGTCTAACCAATTATTGTTAGGTCCTGCTTGGTCTTTTAGTGGAGTACAAACAAAGGTTAAGTGTTCTGTACGGGCTACATCATTAGGGTTTGAGCGGTGGTAATAAGAATTAGGGTATTCTTGTCCGTTTAATTTCTTTAGGACGACTCTCCCGTCAACTTCAGATTTTTGAGCAATTTCTGTTAACCTTTCAGCTTCTTCTTGAGACCCGTCCATAATATAAACTTCGTCAGGACAAAAAAGTTCCTGCATTTCTTTTACGAATATATCCATTGGTGTCGGCATTTTATCGCTCCTTATCGAAACTTAGAGTCTTATTTTGCGCAAACCAACATGCTAACAAGAGACACAATAAGACAGAATTTATCCACATTGGCAATATTTCATATTAAATTGCTACCAACTAAAATACTAAACCCAAACTTCTTTTGTTTCTTTCTCTAAAACAATTTTCTTAGTTGGATATATAGATTTAACTATTTCCTCAGGTTTAAACCACAATTTAATTTCTCTTTCAGCTTCTGAAGGATCTGAAGAGCAGTGGACAACATTTTCATATACACCTTTTGTGGTTATTCTTCCGTAAGCTCCTCGTATTGAGACAGGATCGGCTTCTTCAGGATTTGTTGCTCCAGCGATTTTTCTCATTCTTGCGATAGCGTCTTCACCTTGATATACAAAAGCCAAAACTCTATCCCAAGGCTCACCGTAAACTTTTCCTTGTATATAGTCAGCTAATTCTCCAAAAAAAGGCTTGTCTTTAAGCTGATAATAATGCTGCTCAGCCAGTTCTTTACTCACCTTAACGGTTTTTGCACCTATTATAAGCATTCTGGCTTCGGATAGTTTAGTTAAAATATTTCCTGTTAAAGATTTTTTTATTCCATCTGGTTTAATCAAAATTAAAAGCTGTTCAATTGCCATTTCCCACTCCTATATCCTTTTTTTATAAGCACTGTAATATTTTACTCCAATACCGACCAATCCTGAAAAAATGTATAAACTAAACAATATAAAAATTATATTTTGTGGGAATGTAATCATTAAAAATAAAAGCAACACAACTAAAACCAAAAGTCTGAAAGTTTTAGGTTTGGACAAATTCATCTTTTTAAAAGAATAATAAGGTATGCTTGAAACCATTAGCAAAGACAAAATCACCATTACAACAGGCATCGTTTTAAAGAAAAGAGGCATGCTTTTCATTAAAATCGGAATTGTTTTAAAAGACAAAGACTGCCCAGGATCTGCAAAAAGTTCGTAACTTAAAACAAAAGATAATAACAGTCCTGCAGATGCAGGCGTGGGAAGTCCCATAAAAGAACTATGCACCACATCGTTTTGAGCATGAACGTTAAATTTTGCAAGTCTTAATGCGCTACATAAAACAAACAGTATAGCTATAGCCATACCGACTTTTCCCATTGAGCTTAAAACAAGTTGATACATCATAACAGACGGAGCAAGCCCGAATGAAACTAAATCGCTTAAAGAATCTAGCTGAACACCAAACTCGCTTGTTGTTTTTGTAAGTCTCGCAACTCTTCCATCAGTCATATCAAATGCTACTGCAAGCACAAGAAACCATGCCGATTTTGTAAAATCGCCGTCTATAGACGACAATATTGACAAATAACCACAACTCATATTTCCGCATGTCAAAAGACTCGGCAGTATGTAGATGCCCTTCTTCATTTTTTCGCTCATTGTCAACTTCCTTTATTTATGCTTGCAAAAATAGTTACGCCTGACACAACTTTATTACCCTTCTTTACTTTAACTTCAACATTTTTTGGCATATGAAGATCAACCTGAGAACTAAATTTTATTACGCCGATCTTATCGCCTAGTTTCAAAATATCTCCAGGCTTTACCCAAGAAACACAGCGTCTTGCAAGAATGCCGGCTATCTGTTTAACCAAATATTTCCCGTTTTCATTTTCTATTGTTATTACATTTTGTTCGTTTACTATATGAGCTTCAGGCTCCATAGCTTTCAGAAACTTGCCGGGTTTATATTCAACACTTAAAACTTTACCAGCAATAGGAGATCTTTGAAGATGAACATCTAATACAGATAAGAATACTCTGACAACTTTTTCTGTTTCATTTTCGCTTACTTCTAAAACAGTACCATTGCATGGAGAAAGGATAAGATTTTCTCCTTGAGTTATCTCTATCTTTGGATCTCTAAAGAAGTAGAGGCAAAATAAAGAATCTAAAATACACAAAACACCTGCTAAAGATGCAAATTTACCGAAACCAGAAACAAGCAACACTATTCCTAAAATGAGAGGAATTAAAATAAATGGGTAACCTTCTTTCACAATTTGCATTATTATTCCTTTTAAGCATAAAATCTTTCAAATTTGTTTGGATTCTACTAAATACACCTGTTAGGGTCAAGGAGATCGTTAAGGTCAAAATAGAAATGGGACTTTTTGAAGTAAAATGAAAGAGTGGTAGAGCAATGAAGATTAACGAAGAAGTACAACGAAGACGAAACATATTGGAACGAGCCGACAAACTAAAGTCAAAAGGGCTGATATTAAGCGAAAGAACCGAAATATTAAGTGCAAGTCAGAACTTAGGCTTAGGTGGACATTCTCCTTTAAGCAGACGAGCAAAACGATTGTCTCAGACCAGAAACTATTGTGCGGAAAATATAGGCGTTAAGGAACGACAAACGCTATTTGTATTATGACAAACTTAAAATACGCGAACTTTTTTGCGACAAGACAGTGATATATCTTTGTTTTGTCTAGGCAATGCCTTAAATATCTGATCAATTCCAACAGAATTGTCACTGTTCGTTTTTTAACCTGTGAAAAATGACATAAAATTATTCGCAAGTTTAACGGATACAGCAAAAGATTACCTTATGGCTACAAAACTCAGGGTCACATAGACCATATGATTTAAACATTAAAGGCAAAGAAATAAGACAATTTTGCGCTTATAGTCCGCAATATAAACTAAGTGTTCACCAGATTTACCAACAACCCACTAGCCAAAATGCTGCTAACTTCTTAAATGAAGTTATTAAAGAAATGCTGTTTAAAATAAAAGACATTCAAGTTGACGGTAACAGCGTATTTAGAGCTGCTTTTGAGAACATCTTTTCTCCTATTGAGTCCTTAACCTAAAAAGTGACATATCTCCTTGCCCCTAACGGATATGTTCAAAAAAGGTTCTTTTTTTTTGAGTTTTTTTATTTCCAATATTAAATCTTATCTTTTATGAAAGTTAATAAAGTATAGTCTTGTACTTTATTTTATCTTGAACTACGCTTGTATTAAGAGATTAACAAAAAAGTAGGTAAAAAAACTATGAAGAAATTTATTAGTGTAGTTTTGTGCCTTCGGTTGCTGGTTTCTGCAGTTAGTGGAGCTTATGCAAATTCTGCGTCAAGTTCAACTTGTAAAGCTCAAATAAGTCAATGGTAATGGAAATTATCGACTTTTTAAAACCTGAGTTTAGCAGGTAGGTAAGAGGAAAATCTATCCGATATGCTCAGGTTTTAAAAATGGATTATGTCTAAGCTCATTGGCAATTGTAGTCATACTTCCGTGTCCAGGACAAACTGTAATATAAGGATCCAAATTTTTTAGTTTTTCAAGCGATTTTAAAAGTTCTTCGCTATTTCCGCCCCATAAATCAGTTCTGCCTATTGCGCCTGCAAAAAGAGTGTCACCTGTAAATAAATATGACCCAAATAATAAGCATATGCTGCCTTTTGAATGACCGGGAGTACTCAAAACTTTGAATGTAATAAAAGATAGTTTTACATCTTGATTGTCTTCAAGTAAAATTTCAGGCTCTTTAATACTTACTGGAATCCCGCTAATAAAAGAATAATTTTTCTCAGAGTCTGTAAGCATCTCAGCGTCATCTTTGTGAACTGCTAGCGGCACTTTATATTTTAAACGAATTTTATCGTCTGCTATAACATGATCGCAATGTCCATGCGTGTTAATAAGAATCTCAGGTTTCAAATTTTCCGACTCTATAACATTGATAATCTGATTGGCGTTTTCACCGGGATCTATGATAGCCGCATATTTGGTATCTGCGTTGTAAACCAGATAACAATTTTCGTCAATAGCTCCAGTTCTTACTTTTTTTACTTTAATCATTTTTATCCTATTTAGTTATTTTAGTAAAGCAAAATTTATAATTTGAAGTATAAAGTTTGCAAATATTCCAGCTATAACATCGTCTATTGTAACGCCAAAACCGCCTTTAAGATCTTGAACTGATTTTATTATCCAAGGTTTTTTTATATCCAATAACCTAAACAATAAAAATCCTAGAAAAAAAAATAAGAAATTTTTCGGCAACAAAGCCAAAGAAAACCACATACCTGCAACTTCATCAATAACGATTCTATGATCGTCTTTTATTTTGTAAATATCCTCAGCCAGAGAAGAAAAGAAAATAGAAATGAAAAATATCGCAACTAAAGAGTACAGTTGAACTAAAGCAGTCTCTGGCATAAAAAATATCCAAAACAAAACGCCTGCTAAGCTGCCAAAAGTTCCCGGAGCGCACTTAATATACCCTAAATAAGCTACCGAAGAAAAGAAAATTATTATTTTATTCATTATTTCAAAGCTAATAAATTTTTATATTTGAACACATAATTTGCACCAGAAAAAATTGTAAAGATAGCAGCAAAAAAAGTAAACCAATATGGAATTTTTTCTATTGCAACAATCACATAAGAATATGCTCCGATATTATAAAATTTAAAAAAATCAATCGGAATGCCTCCATATTTAGTAAACGCCTCGTTAATTATTATGATTGTCAACGTAGTTATAATAACCACAATTTGCAATGTAGTTTTAAATTTACCTGACTTATCTGCAGGTATAATTACATTTTTATACGCTGCAATTGAGCGAAGTCCTGTTATTAAAAATTCCCTAGATATTATTGCTATGACCATCCATGCCGATATTCTAAGATATGGTATGCCTACAAAACATATAAATGCCGAAGATATTAATAATTTGTCGGCTAAAGGATCTAAAAAAATACCTAAAGACGTTATAGTTTTCTGCTTTCTTGCGATATGTCCGTCAAAAAAATCTGTGATTGACGCCACAAAGAAAACAACTAAAGCAAAAATTGTGTTTAAAAAACCTCCTAACGACATAAATAAAATAAAAAAAGGTACTAAACACATTCTAGCTATAGTCAGCTTATTTGCCAAATTCATTATATTTCTCCAATCGTCACTTTTATATTATAACCTTTAACGCCTGTTATCTTACCGTTGTAAAACTCGCCAGATTTTAATGAATTATTACTTAAAAGCGTGACATATCCATCTATTTCAGGAGCTTGGAAATAACATCTTCCAGTTATATTATACTTACCATCAGATGTTCTTTGCGAACAGTTCTCAACAATGAACTCAATATTATTTCCTTTTATACTATCAATTTGAGATTTAAAAACAGAATATTGTGCGTTTTCAATGAGAATTTTCCTTTCTATTGCAACAGAATTTTTAATTTGTTTTTTTAGTTTTGAAGAATCCGCTTCTTTTTGATTTGAGTACTCAAAAACTCCTACATATTGAAAGTATCCTTGCTCTAAAAAAGAAATCAATTCATTAATATCTTTTTTATTTTCTCCGGGAAATCCTGTTATTATTGACGTTCTTAAAATAATATCCGGGAGCTTATTTTTTATTTTTTCAATAATAGACGCTGTGTTAAGAGGTCTCCGCATTGCCGATAAAACATTCTTACTTATATGTTGTATAGGAATATCCATATAATTACAAATACTTTTATGATCTTTAAAAACAGCAAGCAAGCTGTCATTAACGCTAGATGGATAAGCATAAAGAAGTCTTATCCATTTTAACCCGTTAATTTTTGTAAGTTTTGAAAGAAGTTTATCCAATGCAAACGCCCCGTAAATATCATAACCATAACTTGTAGTGTCTTGAGCTATCAATATAAGCTCTTTTATGCCGTTATCTGCTAAAGATTTAGCTTCGTCAACCAAAGATTTTATTGAGCGACTTTCATAATTACCGCGTAAAGACGGTATTATACAGAAACTGCATTTATGCCAACAACCTTCTGCTATTTTCAAATATGTTGAAGGTAAAGAAGAAGACAGCACTCTATATTTTGATTCGTTTAAACCGCCTGGCGGAAGCAAAGACTTGTCAAACCCTTTATTAAAAATCAACTGCGGCAATTCTTTGAGAGTACCCGTCCCAACATATCCGTCTATTTCTGGAAAAATAGAATTCATTTTATTCTGTAAAAGCTGAGGCAAACAGCCAGAAACATATACTCTCAAACCGTTTTTTTTCTTGACAGACAAAACGCCGCGAATAGCTTTTTCAGATTCTTCTTTTGCAGTTTTTACAAAAGAGCAAGTATGTACTACAGATATGTCAGCTTCTTCAATATTATTGGTTATCTCAAAGCCTTTGCTGCGAAAAACACCAAGCAAATATTCAGCCTCAACAGTATTCTTTGGACAACCTAACGCTACAACTGCTACTTTTTGCATAATTCCTACACCTTTATTATTACTTCTTCTTTAAAATAATAGTATTCACATCTTGAACCGCTTCAGATACAACATCAACGGATTCTCCGTTAAAAAATACTTTAACACCGGGTGCGTACCCAACTTTTAAAATAAACGAATTATCAGCTTCCCACATTTTTTTGCTACCTTTTAGAAGCGTACCTTCATATACAGTTTTACCGTCAATATCTACTTTTATCCAAACTGTTTCTTTAGCTTCAATCTCAAGATTTTGTCTTGTTGAGGCTCCAGCTTCTGGAATTTTTTCTTCAGAGTATGGTTCGTCTTGCTCCATAACTATGGCATCGTCTTCTATTTTCTGTTTTGGAAGACTTTTATATTCAATTTGTTTAAAATTATCAGATTCAACAGCCTGAGTAATCTTTGACATATTTCTATATAAACACACAAAGATTATTAACAATGCTACCGCAATAATTGCCACGACTACAATAAATATTTTCTTTGTATTAAATATATTTTTTTCAACATCATAAAACGACGCTTGTTCTGATTTAGGACATCGCTCTATCTCTCGTTTTCGAGAGTTAAATAATTCCACAAATTCTGCTGAATCAAACCCAAGATATTTAGAGTAAGATCTTAAAAAACTTTTATAGAAAACCTCAGCCTTAAAAGCATCCAAATCGCCTTCTTCTATTGCAGCAAGATACTTTTCTTGAACTTTGGTGGCTTTATGAACGTCAGACAGTGACAAATTCATTTGTTCTCGCTTATCCTTAAGCGTTTTACCTATTTCTTTCATAATATATCCCTATTTTGGTTTTAGTATAGCTTTATTATTTCAACATTGTTTGGAGCCTTGAAGTTGAAAGTAGCTACAGCTAACTCAGGATTAAGAATATAATTTTTAAATACCAACTCTATCTTTGTCCCTTCAGAAGTTATAACAGCTTTCTCCGGGAGCATGCTTGTTTTTGCAATATACATTTTTGCGTTAAAACTCTTATTTTTTAAAGACTGAATTTTAATTACAACACGATTATCATCATATCCGTCAAGAGTTATATTATTTGTCTTTTTTATCTCTCGCCATGAGCTTCCAAAATTTATGATAGAAGCAGGAGAAAAATCTCTGTCAACAGAATTTTTCCAAGTGTCAATAATAGCTTGCCTTTCGTTCGGCGTATAAATCGCTATAGTCTTTCCATTAATATAAATTCTTTGCTCTTGAGGAGTTCGTTGAGTTATATATATGCCGTTGGGTTTCTTCAAAAAAACTGTTCCGACAATTTTTTGTTTCTCTCCTGTAGATTCAAAAAAAATAGTTTGAACAAATTCCACTTTAATAGTATTTATTTCTTTTCCGCTTTGCTCCAATCTTGTAAAAAAATCAAACAATATGTCGCTTGATTCTTGAGTCGCAACATTGCATGAAAAAAAAGTCAAAATTAATATCAACTGTCCGATATAACTAAATTTTGCTACCATCACAACTAAAAAATTTCTTATCATACATTATTTACTTCCAGATATTTTGAAATCTTATCAAAATTTATCTGCCATTTATTAGTGCCTTCGGGCTTTGATATAAAACCCTCTATTTCAAGAATGCTAAGTATATTTGTAGCCCTTGCTGATCCGCCAAAATTTGCTTTAAGCAAATCTTGAGATATTCTTCTTCTTTCGCTTATAAGTTTCAGAGCGGGAATTAAATCTTTATTCTCTTTATCAGCGTCAAAACTTCCTTTCCCTTCAACTTCAACAGATACGGCTTCGTAGAGTCTTGGGAAATTCTGGTTACTTATAAAAGAAATTATTTTCTCCGCTTCTTTTAATGAAACAAAAGCTCCTTGTAACCGAACGGGTCTTGCTTCACCCGGTGGCAAAAACAACATATCGCCTTTCCCCATAAGCGATTCTGCCCCTAACATATCCAAAATAACTCTTGAGTCAACTTTAGAAGTCGTCTGGAATGAAAGTCTTGCTGGGAAATTGGCTTTAATAATACCTGTTATAACATTTACAGAAGGTCTTTGAGTAGCAAGTATCAGGTGTATCCCAACAGCTCTTGCCATTTGAGCCAAGCGTTGTATGGAATCTTCTATTTCTTTCTGAACTACAAGCATTAAGTCTGCAAGCTCATCTATTATAACAACAATATAAAATTCTTTTTCCCCGCCTCTTTCAGCCATTTTATTGTTATAATCTTCAATATTTCTGACCATTACGTTAGCAAATTTTGTGTATCTTTCTTCCATCACTAAAACAAGTTTCTTTAAAGCTGCGGCAGCTTCTCTTGGATTAGTTATAATATCGGCATTTACTGCCGTAGTACACGGATTGTACAAATGAGGAATGTCCCTATATATAGGCATTTCAACACGTTTAGGATCAATCAGCATAAACTTCACTTCATCTGGACGAGCTTTATATAAAATAGAAAGTATTATGGTATGAATCCCAACGCTCTTACCTGAACCTGTGGCTCCAGCAATTAGTAAATGAGGCATTGAAGCTAAATTAGCCACATAGCCTGCTCCATCGGTTGTTTTACCCAAAGCTAAAGTAAGAAGAGATTTTGACTTTTCAAATGAAACGCTTTCTAAAATTCCCCTTAAGCCGACAATTACGCTTACAGGATTAGGCACTTCTATACCCACAACTGCTTTTTCAGGTATTGGAACAATTCTTATTGAAGCCGTGCGCATTGCCAAAGAAATATTGTCTATAATGTTTGAAACTGTCTGTATTCTTATGCCAGGAGCCAAAACCAAATCATAACGGGTTACCACAGGACCGGGTATAATATCTTTAACTTCTGCATTTATGTCAAAATCAGCAAGAATCGTCTTTAAATATTCAGCTCTTTTCAAAAGTTCATTTTTATTTGCAGCAAAATTTGAAGTGTCATCTTCTTTTAATAAAATCATCGAAGGAAGTGTATAATTAAATGCCTTGCTGTCAATTGATTCTTGTTTTTCCCGAATCTCTTTTGATGGTTCTTTACGTTTCTTTTCCTCTTCATCAAATCTGTTTACAATATTTGGTCCTGTCTCGCGAGCAAAAACGTCATCTGCAAAACTTTGTTGTATAAACGGCTCGCCAGATTTGTTTGAATCTTCTATTTTAGTCTTTGATTTTTTTATATCGTCTCTTAAATTGACAAAGAAACTGTGAAAAAATCTTATGACAGATAATCTTAATATTTTCGCAAACAAAATAAGAGTAAGAGCAGTAATGAGGGTCAACCCAAGCCAAGCGTCAAGAAGTTCTTTTAAAAACGGATATAAATTACCTCCAAGCCAACCACCAGAAATATTTGTTTTAAACATAAAATGAACAGCCTCAAAGAACACAGATGCACAAATCATACACAAGAAAGACCAAATAAAATCAAGTCTTCCCTTCAACTCAAGGGACTGTTTTATATGTAATATAAATTGCCACAAAAATATAAACGGCAAAATATACGCCGATGCTCCGAAAATGCCAAACATTACAGAATGAAATGCTCTGCCTATTATGCCTGATTTATAAGGAACAACAAACGCGTAAGCACTTAAAAGTGCTGCCAAAGCAAAAAACAGGGCGACTGCCTCCCTGTTTACTTTTTCATTATTTCGGTTTTTATTCTTATTTTTTATTGCTCTATTTTTCCCCACAGAAATAAGCCTCTTAGAAAAAAACTTTAAAATTCTCCAAATATATTTATTTTAAAGAAATTTTGTAACTATATTCATTTTGTTCTATAACAATTTTATCTTCTCTTGAAAGCCAACCCAACGCAAGATAAAGCATTGTATTAGATATACCAAGAGCCGCTTTAATTTTTATCGGAGAAGATTCACCGTTCTCAGATAAAAAACACCATACATCGCCTGCAATTAAGCCTATCTTAGACGACATTCTGCTCATTTTTTTTATACTTTCTCCACCTCAAACAAATTTTGTCCCGAGGTTACAGGTTTCCCATTTTCAATTAATATCTTAAGTATTTTTGCTTTAAAAGGAGCTTTTATTTCGTTCATAACTTTCATGGCTTCTATTATGCAAACAGTCTTTCCAGATTCAATAATACCACCTTCGGAAACGTATGCTGGAGACGAAGGAGAAGAAGATTTATAAAAAATGCCTGTTATAGGAGATTTTATAGTTTCCGCTGAAACTGAAGATTCTTTAGGTTTATCAGAGGAGATAATATTCTCAATAGCTTCTTGTTTTTTCAAAACAACCTGCTGTTTATTTTCATTTTTGTCTTTGCGTCTTATGCAGATACTGTAATCTTTTGAGTTTACTTTAAGTTCTTGAACTTTTTCCTCTTTCATTATTTCATAAAGAGATTTTACTTTGGATTTAATGTCATTAGCCATGTTAACCCTTTATAAAGTCAGAGTTTGAAACATATAAAAGTTCCAAACTCCGAGTTATTTATTACATTACAAAGCCGCTTTAATGCTTAAGTTTATTCTACCTTTATCATCAATCTCTGTAACTGTAACTTTAACTTTATCGCCTTCTTTAACCACATCTTCAACCTTCTTTGTATGACCTGCGGCAAGTTGAGAAATATGTATCAACCCTTCTTTACCCGGCAATATTTCAGCAAAAGCGCCAAATGACATCAACTTTGTGATTCTTGCTTTATATACTTTTCCTACTTCAGCCTCGGCAGTCATAGACTCTACATATTCTTTTGTAGCTCCAACTCCAACAGAATCAGTTCCAGAAATAAATACTTTACCGCTTTCTTCAATATCTATTTTTACGTTATTTTCTTCTTGAATCTTTCTTATGTTTTTCCCTCCAGGACCTATAAGTTCTCCTATCTTATTTTGAGGAATCATTAAGGTTGCCATACGAGGAGCATAATCAGACAGATCGTTTTTAGGAACAGATATTGCTACATCCATTTTGTCTAATATAAAAAATCTGCCCCTCTTAGCCTGTTCAAGAGCTTTTGCCATAATCTCGGTAGTAAGTCCTGTGATTTTTATATCCATCTGAAGAGCAGTTATTCCCTTTCTTGTTCCCGCTACTTTAAAATCCATATCACCGAGATGATCTTCCATTCCCATAATATCCGTCAAAACAACATAATTATCGCCTTCTTTCATAAGACCCATAGCAACGCCTGCACAAGCAGCCTTAACAGGAACGCCAGCATTAAATAAAGCAAGCGATCCGCCACAAACTGAAGCCATTGACGAAGAACCATTAGACTCCAATATGTCTGAAACTATTCTTAGTGTGTAACCAAAATCCTCTTCGTTAGGCAAAATAGGGATAAGAGATCTCTTAGCTAAGTTGCCATGTCCTATTTCTCTTCTACTTGTAGATCTTTCGCCTTTAGCTTCTCCCGTTGAAAATCCGGGAAAATTATAATGAAGCATAAAGCGTTCTTTGTATTCTCCAGAAAGTTCATCCATAACCTGCATATCGCCCGGAGTTCCAAGCGTAACCGTTACTAAAGCCTGCGTTTGACCTCTGATAAATAAGCTTGAGCCATGCGCTCTTGGAAGAACATCTGCCTCGCAGGTTATCGGTCTTATTTCTTCTAAACCACGACCATCTGTACGGACTTTTTTGTTTAAAACAAGTTCTCTAGCTTTCTTGTAAAAAATATCTTCTAGTATGGCGTCAATAGTTGAAACTAATTCTTGAGGATACTTCTCAACAAGCCTTGTCGTTATGTCTTTTTTAAAGGAAGCCCAGAAGAATTCTCTTTCGCCTTTCTCCTTAATTGTTACGCCTTCTTCGGCTTTGGCTATAGCTTCAGCTTCAATATCAGCCTTTAAAGACGCATTATATTGAGGCTCATGAACAATAGTCTTTACTTTTGTCGGAAAAGACTTCTGAACCAAACATATTGCCTTTATTGTCTCTCTTGCAAGGTTCAATGCTTCAAGCATATCCTCTTCGGAAAGCTCTTGAGCTCCTGCTTCAACCATAGTCAAAGCGTCTTCAGTTCCGCTAACAACAAGATCTAAAACACTAAGTTTTTGCTCAGAAATAGTAGGATTTAAAACAAGCTTACCATCAATCTTGCCTACTCTTACAGACGCTATGGGCATATTAAACGGCAAATCCGACACGTATAAAGCTACTGAAGCTCCAATTATTGAAGCTATATCAGATTCATTTTCTCCATCATGCGAAAGCACGATAGCCGAAATCTGAGTATCGTTTCTCCAATACTCAGGAAACATAGGTCTAATACTTCTATCTATAAGTCTGCTTACAAGTATTTCGCTTTCTCTTGGTTTAGCTTCCCTTTTAAAAAAACCGCCCGGTATTTTACCGGCGGCATAAGTTCTTTCTCTGTAATCTACAGTCAAAGGCATAAAATCCACGCCCGGTTTTGGATCTTTTGAAGCTACTGCAGCAACTAAAACCATTGTGTCTCCGATTCTTACAGTGCAAGATCCACTTGACTGCTTTGCAACTTTTCCGGATTCAACAATAAATTTTTTACCAGCAACTTCCACTTCTTTCTTAAAATATTCCATTTTAACTCCATACCCGGCAACTTCTACACAAAAGATCCAAGCAAACGCTTATTCAAGCGTCTCCTTGCATCCTTTGTGAGCTTGTACCGAGTCTTTTATTTACTTTCTAAGATCTAATTTTTTTATCAAGGTAGAATAACTCTCTTTGTTCTGCTTCTTCAAATAATCCAACAGTCTTCTTCTCTGACCTATCATCTTAAGAAACCCTACTCTTGAAGCAAAATCTTTAGGGAATTTCTGAAAATGATCTGAAAGATACTTTATTCTTGTTGTAAGAAGGGCGACCTGCACTTCAGGAGAACCTGTATCTGTTTCATGAGTCTTGAATTTTTCAACCACTTCTTTCTTAGCAAATGCCATCTTTATTACTCCTTACTTTTCATTGCTTTTTAAACGCATATTACTACGAGTTTAATTGTAACAAAATTTTTATTTCCTGTCCAATTTTGTACTATCTCGTAAAATAACAAAATTTTTGTAGAAAAAGACAGAAATAATAAACAAAAGCAAAGAAGAATAATTTGCAGATAAATTGTTCACCAAATAAAATTCGTAGGGTTTAAAGACTTATCACCTTTCTTTATTGTAAAATGCAAATGCGGTCCGGTTACTCTGCCAGTAGCACCACTTTTGGCTATCATCTGCCCTTTTTTCACTTTTTGCCCTACTTTGACATGTATGGATGACAGATGTCCATAATGTGTAACATATCCGTTTTTATGATCTATAAACACCGCTGTGCCGTAGTGTCCTACATTATGACTGGCAACCGTAACTACTCCATCAGCTGCTGCACCAACCCAAGAACCCGATGGAGCGGCAATGTCTAAACCGCCGTGAAAACTTGATTTACCTGTTACAGGATGTTTCCTCTTACCGAAACCGCTTGAATATCTTCCTTTAAGTGGTGATCTAAACAAAGAACGAAGCTCATATTTTGCCTGCATATCTTTATTCATTAAATCTATAGCAGGCTGCTTACCGGGTATAAAAACATATTCACCTGGAACAAGCGTTAAAATACCAAAATTTACGTCTTGCAGTTTTTTTTCATCAACATCATATCTCTCAGCAATCTTGTGCCAAGTATCGTTGTCTTGTATCGGATGCAAAGAACCACCTGATGACGACAATAAAATTTTTTGATTAAGATTTACATCGTAAGTCTTTAATTGAGGATTTGTTCCTATTATGCTATGCACTGTGTAGCCATATCTCTTAGCAATCTGCCACAAATTATCTTTCGGTTTTATGGAATATACAAAAAAATGCGTATCTTTAACACGCAAAGCAAGATATTTTGCTCTTGCTTCAACATCATTAAGAAGAACATCGTGTGTATAAGAAGGCATAGAAACTACTGGGACAGAAGATAGAATAGCTGAAGCTTTTTTAGTAACTATAAATTGAGAAAAAACACAACAGGAAAGAACCAAAACCGTAAAAACAGTCCATCTAATAATAATGTTCTTAATATTCTCAAACGCCATATTATGTACTCCAACGTCAATTTTAATTCTGCGAAAATATTATAATAAATTTACAAATCAAAAGATAGAAATAGAGCTGAAGATCATACCTTTACAATTCCAGAGCTTCTTTTTGTTCTGGGAGGAACAGCAATAAAGGATACACAAGCAACAGTTACAAAGACTCTCAAGGTTATATTTTGGTCGATGGAAATGACAAGATTAGATGGCTAAGTAGCTCAAAAATTTACTTGGTTCCTTGAAATGGCTTTTTTATATATGCTGACATTGTCCACTTTTATCTTCAAGTAGTTTTTTATTATTATCATCTTGAGACTCTTCTAATTTCTTATCAGATAGCAATTTTTCTAAAAAAAGGAATTAGTAATCCTGATAATCCCCACGCTAAAAGCGCAGTTGAGCCGTCAAAGAGCCTTTAACGCAAATTATATTTGGCTTCTCAAATAAGCATAAGAGGTATTTATGTGCAACTTTTATAGTCCATTTGATATTGATGTAATACAAGTTATGCCAAATGTCAACTTTTAGTTCGGCAAAATCCTGAATTTATAGGAGTAGATAAGTTCAATTGTTTAATTGTTTATCTTTTATATATGTTGTTCTTTCATAAAAATCTTTTTTGAGAATGTTAAATTTAAAATTCGCACCTACATTACAATAAAATTCTCTCTTAATATCAAGATCTGAGACAATAGTGTTTAGGTTTGCGTAAACCCCTAAATATTTAGTAATGTCATAGATTATCCCTAATCCGAATATAACATTGAATAGATCATTTTCTAAACCTTTAATATTTATCTCTTGCAAACCATTTTTTAATTTTGCTTTAACATTCCCTGTCCTTCCATAAAGAAATAAATATGCCTTTAATTCTGCCTGCCATTTAAATTTTGACTCAATACCATTGTTTACTCGCAATCCAAATAATGTCTCAGCCATATTATAAGAATTACTAAATACGTTAAAATCTGCGGCGTTAGCTCCTTTTTCAATAAAATCATCTATATGAACATAACTGTAGAAAAGACTAACAAAAGGTTTTATGCATAGCGCATTGTTATAGTAATGATTGTACGAGACTTCCGCAGCAGCATTAACATTATACCCTGCAAATTCTGCTCCTGTTTTTCTTTTTAAAAATTTTACGTTTCTTTTAGAAGTGTATTTATCTCTACTGCCAATAAGCAGAACTCTTGTCTCCAAATTATTATCAAAAAAATATGAACCATAGCAGCCGACATTATATCCATTTATATCAACTTTATCGTCATTCTGACTGGAATTAGAATCAACAGAGCCAACAGTTATACCAAAAACATGAGCATCTTCTTTTAATGTGTCAAAACCTACTTGAAAACCTTTCTGAGATGATTTAAAGTCATCCTGAGAATTATCGTCGCCTTTGCATAAATTATTTGCGCTATACCAATGACCCCATATATTTCTCTTGCTTAATGCATCATCATTTGAGAAATAACTCCTTTCAAGTCTTGATAAAATATTATTTCTTATGGCGTTTAATGCCGGAACTGTAATCACATTTGCGTAAATATACCCTGAAAGATCATTCAAAGCAGCTTTTATGTTTACAATATTATCCTTATAGTGCAGATTCATTTTATCTATCGTATCAATTATAAAAAATAAATCGCCTCCTGCACTTCCATAATCACTATCCAAGGCAAAAGCTACGCTACGTTCATTTTTTGATAAACTATCAATACTACTTAATTGATCAACTTGAAGCGTCAAATTAACTTCATGCCACAAGTTTTGATCTGCGTCACCATAATCGATATCTGAATGAACTCTAGTCATAGAATTACCTTCAGAATTAGTATTGTCAAAAATGATAGCACCATTACCAACACCGCTAATATTTGTTGTCACAATTATATTATATGTTACGCTTCCAGAATGAACACCTGAAAATACAGCTTTTATCTTACTCCCACCCATTTGTGCACTATTTTCAAAAATTATCTTGTCTGAAAATTTATTTTCCAAATTTATGTCGTAACATATAGAAGCTGAGGAAATTAAATTGTAACATCTCAATTCGTTTGAGCTTTGAGTTCTCATATTTATAACGACACCTGTTGCAAAATAAACGTCCATACCATAAAAAGTTGAGCCGTCGCCAAAATTCATAACACCTTCATAAACATTAAATGTTCTAAGATCAAAATCACCATTAAAAACAAGAGTTCCCTTTCCAGTTTTATTAACAATGCTATTACTATTGTCACATAATATTCCACCATCAAGAGTTATTATTCGGGAAACAGTTGCATCAAAGATTAAAGTATTTCCTCCCTGTATGTATATGTCGTTTTTTATATAAGTACCAAGATCATTTTGCATTGTATTGCTGGAAAATGACACATCTTTTGTTATGGCTTTAATAGTTGAAGTACTTCCTCCATCTAGGAATATTGCGCCGCCTAATCTGTTGGCTTTATTGTTAACAAAATATCCTCCGTCATTTAAACTAACATCGTTTGAATATACTGCTCCTCCAAAAGACGCCTCATTGCTTTCTGCCACAACATAAGAATTAAAAACTACGCTTCCTGAAGAACAATAAACAGCTCCGCCGACTCCGCTTAAAGCGACATTTTTTTTAAATACTACATTGTCCATAAAAGTTAGAGTCCCTGAAGCTAAAAACACGGCTCCACCGTAGCCTTCGCTGGCAGTATTTTGTATAAAAGACGCGTTCCCGTTTAATGTGAAATCCTTTCCAGAAACGCAAATTGCAGCACCACCTTTAAAAGAATCTCCTTTATACATACCGCCTTTTAAAACTAAACCGTCTATAGTTAAAGATGTATTCAACGAATTTTCAGGAAGAGAAAAAAAGCTATTGTTTTTGTTTGCAGTAAGAGTTCTTATTATATTGGAATTGTTGGTAAAAAGTTTTTCACCTGATTGAAGAGCAACTGATGTTGACAGAAAAAAGTCACCGTAGAAAATACCTGCAGTGTCAGCATTAAGAGCTGCCCAATTAGCAGGATTATCCACATCTGTTTGTGTTTTAAAATCTACAGCGTGCAAAAACGCTGTAATGTAAAAGAAAAAGCAAATAATATATACTATTACTTTTAACTTTTTCATCTAACTAGAATTTTATATAATACTTTAAGATGTGTAAATAGGGATAGGTAACTTAAACCATCTTAAAAGTTAATCATTAACAGAAAATCTGTATTCTATTTCATCTGGTGCTGCAACGTTTAATTCGCTGCGAACCATTCTTTCTAAATAAGAAGGCTCATTTTCAAGATAATATATTCTTTTTTTAAGCAATTCGTTTTGATATTGAGCGTATTTAATACTTCTATTTAATTTATTTATCTCAAAACATCGTCTAACAAGCGTCCTATTTCCTTCATTAAAAATCAAAATTAAGAGAAAAACTAGCAATATAATATAACGAATTTTTATTCTTTTCATAGTTTTCTTTTTAACAATATATTTAATTATTGTGTATAAACTTTTTTTTCTGATACGCTAGTTGCGGAGCCAAAGCCTTTAATAACCCTTCTTACAATATCTCTAGCCATCTTAATCCAAACAATTTCTCTTGCCTCTTCTTCACTCATTCCATCGCCCATAGAATCTTCTCCGCTTGATCTTCTATTTATATCGTGTATATCGTGATAAATTTGTATTCCTTCCATATTTGGTTCAGTCCATAGAGTTACATTATTGTCATTATCAACTAATGAAACGCTTGCAATAATCCACATTTTATATTGTTCTGCGACATTGTTTATATCATAGGTAAGCGGCTGCAAAATATATCTCTTAATTGTCACCGTAAGAACTCCATCTGCATCTTTTTCTTTGTTTACTAAAGATAAACTCCCACTGTTAATTATTTCTTCTATAACTTCGTTTGCAAATTTTGATTCTATCCCAAATTGATTAGTATTATTCACAAAAGGTTTAACATAAACTTTTTTAATATGTTCTGGCAAGAGTTGAACTGCTGGCGCATATAGAGATGTGCATGAACTGAGAGTTATAAACAAAACAGCCGCAAATAAATAAGCAATAATTTTTTTCACAGAGCCTCCCTAATTACTTTACCACTATAGTAACTATCTTATTTTTAACATATATAAATTTAACTACCTGTTTATCTTTTAAATAAGTTGATATTTTCTCGTATGAGTTTACAGCTTTCTTTACTTCGTCTTCAGATGCATCGGCAGAAACAGTTATTCTTCCTTTTAATTTTCCATTTATTTGTATAGGAATTTCAATAGAAGACTCTTTGATCATACTTTCATCAAAAACAGGCCAGGTATGAATTGAGATACATTCATTATTTCCAAATTTTTCCCAAATTTCTTCGCATAAATGAGGAGTAATAGGTGTAAGCAGTAATATTAATGTCTTATATACTTCCAACGATACTCCGTCATCATTAGCATGATATTTATAGGAATATAACGCGTTCACAAGCTCCATAATTGATGAAATCGCGGTATTAAACTGAAATTCTTTTTCAATATCAAACGTAACTTTCTTTACAGTCTTATGCATAGTTCTCAAAATATCGTCTTTATCTTTTTGAGAAGCAGCAACTATAGACTTTGTATTTACAACATCAAAAAGACGCCATACTCTATTTACAAATCTCCAACATCCTTCTATTCCATCGGAAGACCACTCAAGCTGTTTCTGAGGAGGCGCTGCAAAAAGAATAAACAATCTTGCTGTATCAGCTCCGTACTTTGGAAGTATTTCGTCAGGACTTACAACGTTTCCTTTAGATTTTGACATTGCGCTGCCGCCGAGAGTTACCATTCCTTGAGTTAGCAAATTCGTAAAAGGTTCATCGTATTTTACAAGACCTAAGTCTCTCATGACTTTAAACCAAAAACGGGCGTATATCAAGTGCATGCAAGCGTGTTCTATTCCGCCGATATACTGATTTAGAGGCATCCAATAATTTACTTTTACGCTCTCAAAAGGAGCATTGTCATTGTGTGAGTCGCAATATCGTGCATAATACCACGAAGAGTCAACAAAAGTATCCATCGTGTCGGTTTCTCTGCTCGCGTCTTTACCGCATTTTGGACATTTAACATTTACAAATGTCTTGCTTGTCTTTAAAGGGGACTCGCCTGCTCCTGTGAATTCTATGTCTTCAGGAAGCAGAACAGGCAGCTCTTTTTCAGAAACAGGGACGATGCCGCAGTGATCACAATGAATCATTGGTATAGGAACGCCCCAATATCTCTGTCTTGAAACTAACCAATCTTTAAGTTTAAAATTTACAGTCTTTTTCCCAAATCCTTGTTTTTCAATCCAGTTTGAAACAGCATCAAAAGCATCAGTAGATTTAACTTCAGAAAATTCTCCAGAATTTACAAGAATACCTTCATCTTCATAAGCATGTTTGCTTATGTCAGAATTATTGCCTTTTATTACTTCTATGACAGGAACATCAAACTTTTTAGCGAACTCCCAATCTCTTTGATCGTGAGCAGGCACAGCCATAATAGCACCCGTGCCGTATCCTGTTAAAACGTAATCTGCCGTAAAAATAGGGATTTTCCTTCTCGTAGCAGGATTTAAGGCATTTATACCTTCCAGTCTTATTCCTGTTTTTTCTTTGCTTGATGCCCTTTCTATATTTGACTTTCTGCTGCTTGCAAGAATATATTGGGCAACTTGTTCATAATTTTTAATTTTATATTTCAACTCATTGATTATTTCATGTTCGGGAGCTACAACCATAAAAGTTACGCCAAAGATTGTATCAGGTCGCGTAGTAAATATTTTTAAATTTTTATCAGAACCTGAGATTTTAAAATCTACTTCGACTCCATAAGATTTGCCTATCCAATTTTTCTGCATTGATAAAACCTGCTCTGGCCATCCACCAAGCTGTTTGTGTCCTTCCAAAAGTTCATCTGCATAATCTGTGATTTTTATAAACCACTGCTCCAAATCTCTATGCTCGGTATGGCTGTCGCATCTCCAGCATACGCCGTTTGAAACTTGTTCGTTTGCAAGAACTGTTTGGCATAACGGACACCAATTAACATTAGCATTCTTTCTAAACACTAAACCTTTTTCCCACATCTTTATAAAAAACCACTGAGTCCATTTGTAATATTTAGGGTCGCATGTTGCGATTTCTCTGCTCCAGTCGTAGGAAAATCCTAAAGTTTTCAATTGTTCTCTCATACGGGTGATATTTTGTTTAGTCCATTTTGCAGGGTGTATTTTATTTTTAATTGCCGCATTTTCAGCAGGAAGACCAAAAGCGTCCCAGCCTGCTGTATATAAAACATTTCCGTCCTTCATTCTGTGAAAACGAGCGTAAACATCTCCTATGCTATAATTACGGACATGTCCCATATGGAGATCGCCTGAAGGATAAGGTAACATTTCCAAACAATAATATTTTTCTTTTTTAGAGTCTTCTTTACTCTCAAATATTTTGCTTTCAGACCATTTTTTCTGCCATTTTTTTTCCACTTCTAAATGATTATATTCTGTCACGTTTCTCCCCTTTACTTTTCTAGTAAAACAAAATGTTCTAAGTTCCCTTTGGATCCTTTAAGCTCTGAGTCAGCTTCAGAAATTATCTTAAAACCCAAACTTAAAGAAAAATTTTTAATTTTACTTATAGCTTTTTGCCTCAACTTTTCATCCCTTACAACTCCTTTCTTTATTTCCGAAGGTTCAAGTTCAAATTGAGGTTTTATCATAGCTAAAACAGAGCCATTTTCACAAATGGTTTTATATACCATTGGCAAAATCTTATCAAGCGAAATAAAAGAAAGATCTATAGTCGTAAAATCTACTTTATCTTTTAATAAAGCATCGTCAAAATATCTAAAATTGACATTTTCTATATTTATTACTCTTTTGTCATTTCTTAATTTATAATGAAGCTGTCCAGAACCAACGTCAACAGAATAAACTTTAATAGCTCCCTTTTGAAGCATGCAATCTGTAAAACCGCCTGTTGATGCCCCTATATCAAGGCAAATATACCCTTTGACATCAATATTTAAAGCCCTCAAAGCCGACTCTAATTTTAGTCCACCTCTGGAAACATAGGGATTTATATTTTTTATTTCAATTATATCTTCGTCGCCGATCAATACACTTGGTTTGTACTGAACTTGATTATTTACAAAAACACTGCCACCCATTATAAAGGCTTGGGCTTTGGTTCTTGTTTCCGCAAAACCTTTTTCAAACACTAAAATATCTAAACGTTTCTTCTTCTTAATTTTTTCCATCTGCAAACATCTTTAAAGCTTTGTTGGCTACTCCTTCAGGTGTAAGACCATACTTCTTTCTTAGTATTTTTACATTTCCATGTTCTACAAATTTATCTGGAAGTCCTATACATTCAACTTCAGCTCCTGTACCAAATAACACATTCTTTACACTTTCGCCAAAACCGCCGATTAAAGAATTTTCTTCAACCGTAACAAATTTTTTAGTTTCTAAAAGCTCTTCTTTTATTATGTCAACGTCCAAAGGTTTTAAAAACCTCATATTTATTACAGAAGCATTTATATTTTCCTTTTCTAACAGTTGGGTGGCTTTTAAACACGTATTTACGTGGCTTCCTATAGCAAGAAAGCAAATATCATTACCTTCTTTTACAACAGTTCCTTTCCCGATTTTTAAAACACATGGAAATTTATCAAGGTTGACCCCTACTCCAGCTCCTCTAGGATAACGTATGGCACAAGGTTTATTTGAGTTTAACGCAGTTTTTAACATGTGCTGCAATTCGTTCTCATCGGCAGGAGACATAATAATTAAATTAGGTATATAATTCAGATAAGACAAATCAAAAGCCCCGTGATGAGTTCCCCCATCCTCACCAACGAGACCCGCTCTGTCCAAAGCAAAAGTAACAGGAAGATTCTGCAAAGCCACATCGTGTATAATATTGTCTATCGCTCTTTGCATAAATGTTGAGTAAATAGCGCAAACAGGTTTCATGCCGTCTGCTGCCATAGCAGCAGCAAAAGTAATGGCATGCTCTTCAGCAATACCTACGTCAAAATATCTGTTAGGAAACTCTTTAGCAAATTTATCAAGACCAGTTCCTTCAGGCATTGCGGCAGTTATAGCAACTATTTTTTTATCTGAATGAGCAAGTTTTATAAGAGCATCTGAAAAAGCTTTCGTATATGTAACCGCATTGGTTTTTACAATTTCGCCAGTTTTTACGTCAAATTTGCCTACTCCGTGAAATTTTATCGGCTCATTTTCAGCGGGAGCGTATCCCTTACCTTTTTTTGTAATGACATGTAATAAAACAGGTCCTTCCATGTCTTTGATATTTTCAAGAATAACTGTTAAATTATTGATGTCGTGCCCTTGCACAGGACCAATATATGTAAATCCCATTTCTTCAAAAAGCATGCCTGGAAAAAGTATTACTTTGGCTCTTTTTATAAACTTTCTAAAAGGCGAACCAAAACCGTGGAATCTACTTACAGTTTTCATCACCTTTTCTTCGACTTTTCTTGCCATACCCACAGTTAAAAGTTTAGCTAAATATCCCGCAACTGCGCCAACTTTTTGCGATATAAACATTTCATTGTCATTTAATATTACAAGCATGTTTTTTTTAAGATGTCCTGCATTTTGTAAACCTTCAAACGCAAGACCTCCAGTCATAGAGCCATCGCCAATAACTGCTACTACTTTATAATTTTCATTCTTTATATCTCTAGCGGTTGCAAAACCTAAAGCCGCAGAAATTGAAGTTGAAGAATGCCCTACACCAAACGCGTCATGCTCGGATTCAGATCTACGCGGGAAACCGCTAAGTCCATTATGAATTCTTATTGTTTTGAATTTATTTTTCCTTCCGGTAAGAATTTTATGTGCATAAGACTGATGACCAACGTCCCAAATTATTTTATCACTAGGAGAATCAAACACATAATGCATTGCAACCGTCAATTCTACAACGCCAAGACTTGGTGCTAAATGACCACCGTTTACTGAAATTGTATTTATTATTTCTTCTCTTATTTCCTTTGCAAGAAGGGAGAGTTCTTCTTTACTCAATTTTTTTAAATCTTGAGGATTATTCACAGCGTCTAATATTTTCACTATTGCTCCTGATAAAAACATTGAAATAAAATATAACAAAAACCTTACACTTAACTAAAATCAACTATTTCTCAACAACCATAGATTCTGGATATTGCGATTTTTGCAGAAATGACAGCACAACAAGCTGCAATAACAAATTGCTATACAAATCCTTAAGTTGATTGATACATATCAAAGACAAATTAAAAAATCAGCAATTTCTTGATGTCATGTAATCTGCAAGATGTAGAAATATTTCGGCTTTATCTCCGAATATAGATAATGCCTTTTTTGCTTTATTTATATGCCTGTACGCTATTTTTTCCGCTTCCTCTTTGCCAAACAACGAAAGAGCGGTCAGTTTATCGTTGTCTGCATCGCTGCCATTTTTACCTAAAAGTCTTTTATCAGCATATACATCCAAAATATCATCTATAATTTGAAAAGCTATTCCTATATTTGTTCCATAAGCTTCTAATGATTTTAAACCTTTTTCATTTGCGCCGGCTAAAAGTGCGCCTATTTTTAAACTTGCAACTATTAATGCCGCAGTTTTTTTTATCTGTATAAATTTTAACTTTTTCTCTAAAATTTCCTTATTTTTCTCGCTCCAGCTGCCTGTTTCTAGAGTATCTTCGACTTGTCCTGCAATCATGCCTTTATATCCGCTGTAATCAGCTAGAATCTTCACTGCTTTGTTAATATTCTTATCTTCAGCATTAGCTTTTGTTATAAGATTAAAGGCTTCCGTGAGCAAAGCATCGCCGCATAAAATAGCGGCAGCTTCGCCGAACTTTTTGTGATTGGTAGGCATTCCTCTGCGCAAATCATCGTTATCCATAACCGGCAAATCATCATGAACTAACGAGTACGTATGCAAATATTCTACCGCACAGGCCGCTGGAAGAACATCTTTAGCTTTGCCGCCAAAAAGTTCCGCAGCTAAAAAAACACAAATAGGACGGAGTCTTTTTCCGCCTACCATAACGCTGTAACGCATACCTTGAGAAATTATAGAATTGTCTTTAGGCAAAAAAAATTTTAATGCCGAATTTACATATTTTGCTTTTTTTGACAAATATTTCTTTAAATTAACTTTTTGCAAAATTTACTCCTTAAAAGGCTTTATTTCACCTGAAGAAGTTATAATTTCAATTTTCTTTTTTGTTTCGTTGAGTTTTTCGGAACAAAATTTTACGAGCTGCGCTCCTTCAGAAAACAAAGCTAAGGCTTTATCCAAATCAGGTTCGGCGTTTTCCATTTCTGAAACTATAGCTTCTAGTCTTTGCAAAGACTTTTCAAAATTTAATTGTCTTTTAGTCATAAGATTTTACCTCTGCATTAAAACCGCCAGACGCAAGTTTTATATTCACAATATCGCCTTTTGTGACTTTGCTTGAATTTTTAATAATTTTATTATTGCCGTCAAAACAAATTGAAAAACCTCTTTCCAAAACAACCAAAGGTGACAATATATTTAATTTATGAGCGGTATTTTTCAATTTTTCTAACTTCGTTTCAAAAAGTCTTTCTGTACTATTTTTAAGTCTTTCGCCCATATCATCAACGTAAGCTATTTCATCTTCATATATTAAATGCGGCTTTATTAAACTTCTTGAAGACTTCAATCTTTCAAACCGCTCAAGATAACTGTTGAATATTAAATCCATTGCGTCGTTTAAAGAATTTCGCAACTGTTCTACCTGCCCGGGAATAACGCTTCTTTTCCTTAAAACCATTTCTGCTGCTGCAGACGGAGTAGGCGCTCGCATATCTGCAACAAAATCTGCTATTGTAAAGTCCACTTCATGCCCAACACAAGAGACCGTAGGTATTTTAGAGTTAAAAATTGCTCTAGCCACAATTTCCGTGTTAAACGCCCACAAATCTTCTATTGAACCGCCACCTCGACCAATAAGAAGAACATCTAAATCTTTATAATTATCGTTTAAGTATTTTATAGCTTTTGTGATTTCCTTTTCAGCCTCGCTCCCCTGCACTCTTGCAGGGCATATCAAAACTTCAACATCAACTTTTAAATTGTATATAACACGTAAAATATCATGTAAAGCTGCGCCATCTTGAGAAGTAACAACTCCAATTTTATTTACAATATCAGGAATTGTTTTTTTTTCGCTTTCGTCAAACAAACCTTCCAAATCAAGTTTTTTCTTAAGTTTCTCATATGCTTCGTAAAGCTCACCTTTACCATATTGCTCCATATGGTTTACAATAATCTGGTAATCGCCATATTTAGGGTATGAGCTGACTCTCCCATAAACTAAAACTTTCATACCATCTTCAGGAGCAAAAGTCAGACCTGTATTTGCATTTTGAAACATTACGGTTTTTATTTGAGCATTAGCATCTTTAACACTAAAATACATATGCCCTGAGTTGTAAAGTTTAAAGTTTGAAATCTCGCCTTGCACCCAAACACATGGATAAGAATCTTCTAAAATAAGCTTTATTTCAGCGCTTATTTGAGAAACAGTATAAATCAAACGCTCGTCATTATCGTTATTCTCAATTCTCATATTTTATTTGGCTATGTCTTGCGCTCTTGTTTCCCTTATTACCGTTATTTTGATTTGTCCTGGATATTTAAGCTCTTGCTCAACTTTCTTGGCTATGTCATGAGCCAAAACTTGAGCTTGCTTGTCGTCAACATGTTCAGGCTCAACAAGTATTCTTACTTCTCTTCCAGCCTGGACGGCATAAGCCAAAGAAACGCCTTGAAATTCTTTAGCAACTTTTTCAAGCTTCTCAAGACGCTTTAAATAATGCTCTACGGACTCTCTTCTTGCTCCAGGTCTTGCAGCCGAAATTGCGTCTGCGGCAGCTATTACAAAAGCTTCAGGGCTTGCAGGAACTTCAATTCCCTCATGGTGCGACAAAATAGCATTTATCATCTTTTGAGATTCGCCGTATTTCTTAGCTATATCCGCAGAAATCTGATGATGAGTTCCCTCAACTTCGTGGTCAACAGCTTTACCTATATCGTGGAGCAAAGCCGCTTTCTTGCAAAACATAACGTCCAGACCAAGCTCTCCAGCCATAGCGCATGCAAGCCATGTAACTTCTAGGGTGTGCTGAAGCTGGTTCTGACCGTAAGACGTTCTATATTTTAATTTGCCCAACAATTTAATTATCTCAATGTTAAGACACGGAACGCCTGCGTCAATAGCAGCCTGCTCACCGATTTCTTTAAGGTGCTGGTCCATTTCCCTTTTAACTTTTGCTACAACTTCTTCAATTCTGGCAGGATGTATTCTGCCGTCCGCTATCAATCTTTCCAATGCAATTTTAGCCGTCTGTCTCCTTACGCCATCAAAAGCAGAAATAGTAATAGCTTCAGGAGTGTCATCAACTATCAAGTCCACTCCTGTAGCTTGTTCAAAAGCTCTTATATTTCTTCCTTCTCTTCCTATAATTCTTCCTTTAATTTCGTCGCTAGGTATTTGAACGGTTGAAGTAGTAATGTCTGCTGTATGGTCTGCAGCTATGCGTTGTATTGCAATGGAAAGAATTTCTTTTGATTTCTTATCCGCATTTTCGCGAGTTTCTTGTTCAAGTTTCTTAGCTAGAATAACCGCATCTTGTCTTGCTTCTTTTTCCATCTCGTTTATTAGCGTCTTCTTGGCTTCTTCTCTTGTCATTCCTGATACGCGCTCCAAAACTCCTTTCTGTTCTTCTTTTATTCTATCAACTTCGGAAAACTTCATTGTAAGATGATGTTCTTTGTTTGAAATTTCTTTCTCTTTACCTGCTAAATCTTTTTCTTTCCTGTCTATAGCGTCCATCTTGCGCTCTAAATTCTCTTCGCGTTGATTGATTCTATTTTCCATGTTTTGGACTGATTGTTTTCTTTCTTTTATATCATGCTCAAACTCTTTTCTTTCTTTATCAACTATGACTTTTGCTTCAAGCAAAGCCTCTTTTGTTTTAGTCTCCGCAACCATTTTTGCTTCTTTTATTATTCTTTCTGAGAGTTGTTCTACCGATTTTGCATTTACTTTTGCATAAACTAGACGCAAAACATATCCTATAATTGCTGCTAAAACTCCTATAATAATCGCTCCCATCTTTCGTTCCTCACTTTATAGTTTGTATGATCCTTTGCTCAGTAACGATAGTTCCAATCGGCAGATCATGTTTTCCGATTGGAAGCTTGTCCGTAATTTGAAAATCATAAGCAATACCTACCGTCTTGCTTAAAGGCACGTCTTTTAACCATCTATCGTAATACCCCTTACCGTAACCAACTCTGTAGCCCGAAAGATCAAAAGCAATTCCTGGGATCAAAGCTAAATCAATAGAATCTTTTGAAGCGACATCATCCAAATTTACTTCAGGCTGCCTTATTCCGTAAACTAACTGATTGGCGTCTTCAAGCCCTATTATTCTTACGGCCTGCATAAACGAATCTCCGGGATTTTTTATCGCAGGAACAACAACATTTTTCCCTTCTTCAATAGCTGAGTTCACAATAAAATCAGTTATTACCTCGGAACCATAAGACAAGTAAATCATAAGAGTATTCGCCTGTTCGTATAGAGAAAGCTTTTTAAGTGCGGCAAGAATAGCAGTACTGCAAACTAAAGCCAAGGTCGGATCAAGTCTGTTTCTCATAGACAAAAACTCAGATCTTACTTTTCTTTTTTCTAATTCCAAGTAATCGCTCACGTATTTTACCCTCGTATCCTTCTTTTGTAGGCGTATAAAGCTCCACAGGATCTGTCCAATATTCCTGCTTGACATAATGTCCTTCAAAATCGTGTGGATACTTGTAGCCTTTTCCGTGACCCAGTTTTTTTCTGTCGAGAGTTGCGTCTTTTAAGTGATTCGGAACGTTTCTATCTTTGCCATTTTTAACCTCCGCCAACGCATTCTCAATTGCTAAGTAAGAAGCATTAGATTTTGGAGCGCATGCAACATAAATAGCTGCTTGAGCTAAAATAATCCTCGCTTCAGGCATACCTACAAATTCAATAGCATTAAGAGCAGAAACGGCAAGAGTCAACGCTCTAGGATCCGCTATACCTACGTCTTCAGAAGCACAAATTATTATTCTTCTAGCGATAAAACGGGGATCTTCCCCAGCAGCAAGCATCTTTGCCAACCAATAAGTAGTTGCGTCAGGATCTGTTCCTCTCATTGATTTTATAAACGCCGAGATATGGTCGTAGTGAGCGTCTCCTGAACGATCATAAACAACTGCTTTTTTCTGCATTGATTCTTGAGCTACGTTTATGTCAAAAACCCTAACACCATCCGTATTTACTTTTGTTGAAAGAACGCCTATTTCAAGAGCATTCAGAAGCTTTCTTGCATCACCACCCGAATTGGTAATAAGATGTTTTTTTGCTTCTTCGGACATTCTGACATTGTACTTGCCAAGCCCTTTATTTTTATCATTCAGAGCCGACTCCATAATCGCAGATAAAGCTTTTTGCGACAAAGAATTAAACTCAAAAACAGTACTTCTTGAAATAATCGCCGCATTAATATAAAAAAACGGGTTTTCTGTTGTTATGCCTATTAGAGTTATGACTCCTCTTTCAACATCTGGGAGTAAAGCGTCTTGCTGAGAACGATTAAAATGATGAATTTCATCAAGCATTAGGATAGTCTTTTTACCTGATAGTTCCGACCTAGATTTAGCCGACTCTATTATTTTTCTTATGTCTGATATTCCTATAGTTACAGCATTTGCCTCTTCAAAATATGATTTTGTTTTTGAAGCTATTATTCTCGCCAATGCACTCTTTCCGCTTCCAGGTGGTCCAAAAAATATAACAGAACCAAGATTGTCGGCTTCTATGGCACGACGCAACAACTTGTCGTTTCCGACAATGTTGTCCTGTCCCATAAACTCTTCAAAGCCGCAAGGCGACATTCTTGCGGCCAATGGTTTATTTTTTTGGATTGCCGCTTCACTAAAAAAATCTGTTTGTTTCATAAAATAGAAAAATCCACAATGCCGTTAGTTTTAACCAGTTTAAAGCCCTCTTTGTTTAAGTGAGATACAGTGACATAAGCCCACGAGCATACGCTCGACTGCTGTTCTCTAAAGTTGACTTGTAGGAATAAACCGACTAAAACATCACCAACATCGCAGATTATTATAAAAATATTTCAATTCGCGTAATCGGACTCGTCAAGTTGTCTAATTAGGTCTCTAATTTTCTTATCATAATTATTTGAAATACTTTCTTGCAAATCTCTTAATTTAAGCAGTTCTGCCGCTATTTTCACAGCAGTTAAAGCCGCTATTTTCTGCGTGTCGGGCACATTAAAATTCTCTTTTTTTACTTCAATCCACTGTTCATTTACAAAATTTACGACCCTGTAAAAACTTAATTCATCTAAATTGTCTATATTAAATTCTATATCTCTTCCCATTATTCTTTCGCGGGTAGTAGCCATATTACGAAACCTTTACCGTATCAATCTTTTTCATTATTCTTTCTACTCTAGAGACTGTTTCTTTTGCGTTTCTTTTTAATGCCGTATATTCGCTTACAATGCTCCTATTGCGTTCATTTTCTTTTCTCAAATATTCAACTTCCAACTTTAATTTATGGTTTTCATTCGTAAATTTTTTTAAATTTTCAGCTGCTTTTTTAACTTTAACAGCTAAAATTTCAATATTTTCCATGCCAATATTCTATAAATTGCCCTAATGAATGTCAATGCGTTATTTTACATCTATAAAACATTCAAAATATACCAGCTGATCCTAATCTTCCAGTTAGAACCTAAAAATTTATATATAAAAAACGAACGGACAAAACATATTTTCCGTTCGTTTTAAATATTGAAATTTACTAATAAAAATCTATGCCTGACAGCCTGCTGAAGCTTTACGTTGCAAAAGCTCCCAATTGTTGTCAACATTTTTCTGAATAGCTTCAAGAATTGGAGCATTCTCAGGCTTGAAAAGATGTTTAAATCTACCCTGAGGCTTTAAGAACTCTGTTACTGGTTTCTTTTCTTTGGGCATAACGTTTATTTTGTAAACACCATACTCAACTTCAAAAGAAGGCCAAATACAGGTTTCAACAGCAAGTCTTGCAAGAGACATTGTATCTTCAGGCTTATAGTTCCAGCCCAGTCTGCATGGCGTCAAAATATTTATAAACGACGATCCGTCTATTGATAAAGCTTTTTGTACTTTTGTTATAAAGTCGTTCCAGTTTCCTACATACGCTTGAGCGACATAAGGAATATTATGAGCTACCATTATTTGCGTTAAATCTTTTTTGTTCTGCTCTTTTCCTTGGTGAGCTTTTCCAGCAGGAGCTGTGGTTGTATGCGCACCGAGAGGCGTTGCTCCAGATCTCTGTATACCAGTGTTCATATATGCTTCGTTGTTATAGCATATATAAAGCATTCTATGCCCTCTTTCCATAGCTCCTGATAAAGACTGCAAACCTATGTCGTACGTGCCACCGTCACCGCCAAATGCAATAAATCTGATATCTTCCGTTATTTTCCCTTGCTTCTTCAAACTTCTGTAAGCTGTTTCTATACCGCTACATGTCGCCGCAGAATTTTCAAAAGCGCTGTGAAAAAAGGAATTTTTCCAAGCCGTATAAGGGAAGATAGTAGTGGAAACTTCCAAACAACCGGTCGCACTGGTAACAACAACCGGCGTATTCCCTGCAGCTATCATAGCCTGTCTAGCGACTATACCTGCACCGCAACCTGCGCAAAGACGATGCCCGCCTGTTACACGTTCCGGATTTTTACTCAAATCTTTTAAATTTGCCATTTTATATCTCCTAAAAGCTTAAGCTTTTAAAACTTTCTATTTCTTTCTTACATTTATATATTCTACTTGATTAGCTGGTTTTTGGGCTCCTGAAGCTATCTTGACAAGAGTCTCATAAACCTCAGCTATATGCTTAGTGCTGATTTCTCTTCCGCCAAGTCCATAAACATAATTTATAACTTTAGGGGTTGTAACTCCTGCAGCGTACAAGGAGGACACAACGTCCGCATGTAGAGGAGCAAAAGCCCCCGAGCAAGAATCAGCTCTATCCAACACAGCTATAGCTTTTACATGAGCCAAATCTTTGGCAATCTGTTCCGTTGGGAAAGGTCTGAAAACTCTTATTTTCAAAAGACCGGCTTTAATGCCTTTTTCTCTTAATTCGTTTACAACAACTTTTGCAGTTCCAGCTGTTGATCCGATAACCACTATTACAATTTCAGCGTCATCAAGCATAAATTTCTTATACATTTCATACTTACGTCCAAACGTTTTCTCAAAGTCTTTGGCTACGTTTAAGATTATGTCTTTTGAATCTCTTATGGCTTGAGCAAGCTGGTATCTATGTTCAAAGTAATAGTCTTGCAAGTCAATTGAACCCAAAGTGTAAGGCTTTTTTGTGTCCAATAAGTATCTTTCAGGCTTATATTCGCCTACAAAAGCTTTTACATCAGCGTCTGGATAAAGTTCTACTACTTCCATACAGTGGGAAATAATAAATCCATCAGTCGTTACAAGCGTAGGAAGTTTTGCCTTTTCGGCAATTCTTGTAGCTTGAATCATATTGTCATAAGCCTCTTGAGAATTTTCTGAATAAATTTGAATCCAGCCTGAATCTCTTGCACCCATTGTGTCTGACTGATCGCCGTGAATATTAAGAGGAGCGGAAATCGCTCTGTTAACTTCCGCCATAACTATAGGAAGCCTCAACCCCGAAGCGATGTAGAGCATTTCCCACATAAGGCACAATCCTTGCGAAGAAGTACCAGTCATAGCTCTAGCTCCAGCTGCAGAAGCTGCTATAGTCGCTGACATTGCAGAATGTTCGCTTTCAACAGCTATATACTCGCTTTTTACAACGCCGTCTGCGACAAACTGTGAGAATATCTGCACAATTTCTGTCGCAGGGGTTATAGGATACGCTGCTACTACGTCCGGTTCTATCTGGCGCATTGCTTCCGCCATAACTTCGTTGCCTGTTTTTGCAACAAGTTTACCTTTTGAAAAAACTGTCTTTATCATTTCATTTAACCCCTTGAGGCAAAAAGCCTCTTAATAATTATTTCTTTTCTTGTTCCATTGTAATAGCTTGAACTTTAACGGGACATTCTTTAGAGCAAATTCCGCAACCCTTGCAGTGATCGTAATCTATTCCCGTGACAACTGTTCCTTTTTTTTCGTCCGGAGCAATTTTTATGGAAGCATCAGGGCATGAAATCCAACAAGTTAAGCAATGTATGCACTTATCTTTGTTCCATACAGGTCTTATTGAACGCCAGCTCCCAGTATCAAAAGCTGCAGCTGTTCCCGGTTCTACATAATCCCCAACGGGGAGCTCCGCAGCAGTCAATTTTTTATTAGTACTTTCTTTATTCACTTTATTCCTCCAAGGAGCAAAGTCTCCCTATAGTATTTTAAAATTTAATGGCTTTTTACTTCATCAAAAGCGCGTTTTATAGATGAAAGATTCCCATCTATAACTTCAGGTTTGTGTCTGAATTTTGCCATAAGTTTGCCTTTTGTATCTTCAAGAACACCGTTAATATCAAGTGTCCCTATTACTTTGACTAAAGCTCCAAGCATAGGCGTATTTGGTATGTCTTTTCCTATTGTTTCACGAGCTATTTGGCTTGCGTTTACAACATAAACTTGACTTGCATCAATTCCGAGCTTTTTAGCAATTTCATCTGAGCTGAAAGAAGTATTTACTATAACTTTGCCAGTAGTTCCTATACCGTCTGTAACCAGCACTGACTCCATAAGAGAAGGATCCAAGATAACAACATAGTTGGGATTTGTAACGCCTGAATGAATTGTTATAGGATCTTCGCTTACTCTATTGAAAGACTGAACCGGCGCTCCCATTCTCTCCGGACCGTATTCAGGAAAAGCCTGAATGTACTTACCTGTTGCTAAAACAGCTTCGGCAAATAAAAGCGCGGCTGTTTTGGCGCCTTGTCCGCCGCGTCCGTGCCAACGGACTTCAATCATTTTTGCTGACATTTTTATGCTCCTTTTATTGAGAAGTAAAAAGCAAACACCGACATCAGATTAAGCTTATTTAAAGCTCTTTTCCAATCCCGCCTCTTCTTTTTACATTAATTAATTTTGAATTTAAAGAACACTCTTTACATCTCTTTGCGACCTGCAATTGCACGTGAAATAGTTACCTCATCGGCATATTCAATATCCCCGCCAACAGGTAAACCATATCCAAGTCTTGTTACTTTAATACCTAGTTTTTTTATAATTTCCGCGAGGTAAACTGCAGTCATTTCGCCTTTAGAATCGGCATCGGTAGCAATTATTACCTCACTAATGCTATCACTTTTTAGTCGTTTTATCAAATTGTCAATTCTTATATCATCAGGACCTATGGCATCTAAAGGAGACAACGCTCCGCCAAGAACAAAATAGAGACCTTTATAATCCTTAACTTTGCTTACTGCTATTAAATCTTGAGGAGTTTCCACTACGCAAACAATATTGCGATCTCTTGCAGAATCAGAACATACAGGACACGGGTCATGTTCACTCAGGTTATAGCAAATGCTACAACTTTTCATTGTCTGCCTTGCCTTGAGTATAGAATCTACAAGCCTACTTACCTCATTCTCTGACATCTTTAATATATGATAACTTAAGCGTTCTGCCATTTTTGGTCCTATTCCCGGCATCCTTTTTATTATTTCAATCATTCTTTCTATGGATTGAGGTCTATTCATATTTTATTGTCCGTGATCTTTTTAGCGATAGATTTAAACTTCTTAGCTATATCCTCTATGTGTTTTGGCACAGCTGTTTTTGCCGTTTCTTTTAAATCTTCTTTAATTGTATATTCAACGGGAGATATAGGTTTTGCTTCTTTTACCACTATGTCTTCTTGTTTGTTTGGCAAAGCGTTTTTTTCAATCATAACTTTAATTTTTACATTTATTCCTGTCTTTCTTTGGAACAATTTTGTAATCTGCTCTTGGAATCCCACGATGCCTTCGTAATCAAACTGCCCAGGAACAGACAACTGTATAGACGCATCGCCCGTAACCTTAATTATAGCTTTCTTTAAAGACTGAGCCGTAAGAGGATGTTTTTTCATTATTTCAGCAACCAGTTCGTCCCATACACTTATTAAGTCGGCAGTCGCAGCAACATTGTAACTTTCTTTTATCTCTACTTGTTCATTGCCAGAATTTTCAAAACTATATTCCTTATTAATAACATTCTTTTCAAGTTCGACGATTCTATTTATAAGCTCGCCAACATTATAATAAGGTTCAGACATTTTAAGTAAATACATTTCAAGAACAATTCTCGGCTGGTCATGCCAACGCATTTCTTCCAAAGCTTTTGACAACAAATTGTTCATTCTTATATGGTGCGAAACCGTGAATAAACTCTTTTGGATTTCAAAAAGCTTTTTATCTTCTGTAGAAATTTCCGCTACTTCGGGATTTATCAAGTAAATCATAACTTGTCTTAAGTGGTCTCGCAGATCTCTTGCAAACTGCAAAATATTATATCCCTCATCATTAATTTCCTTGACGATTTTTAAAATTGCTTGAATATCACCTTTGGCAATATTTTCAGTAACCAAAGCAATTATATCTTTTGGAAGAAGACCAAGAAGTCCTCTTATATATTCGCCGGTTATCTTTCCCGCGTTTGAAGATACTGCTTGGTCTAATAGACTTAAAGCATCTCTCATAGAACCGCCGGAAGCTGCGGTAACAATGCTTAAAGCGTCAGAATCTATCTCAAAATCTTCTTTTTTTGCAATGTTTTGTATAGCTGAAGCCATTTCTGAAGCAGATATAAGTTTAAATCTATATTTTTGACATCTTGAAAGAATAGTAATTGGAATTTTATGCTGTTCGGTAGTCGCCATTATAAAAACTACATGGGCAGGAGGCTCTTCCAAAGTTTTAAGGAGAGCGTTGAACGCCTGCGTAGTTATCTGGTGTGCTTCATCTATAATATAAATCTTGTAATTTGAGTGGGCGCTCGCAAACTTTACGTTTTCTCTTAACGTTCTTATTTCATCTATACCATTGTTTGATGCACCATCTATTTCTAATACGTCAACACTTGAACTTTTTGAGACTTCAAGACAGTTCTCACAAACGCCGCAAGGAATAGTCGTAGGACCATTTTTGCAGTTTAACGCTTTGGCAAGTATCCTTGCCAAAGTTGTTTTCCCACAGCCTCTGGGACCGCTAAATAAATAAGCATGGGATACTTTTTTCTCAGAAATAGCGTTCTTAAGAGTTTGAGAAATATGGTCCTGCCCTACAACTTCGTCAAAGTTTTGAGGTCTGAATTTTCTTGCTAATCCAAGATATGACATGTATAACACCTTTAACAGCGGTAATAAAAACAAAAAAATCCCTGAATTGTAAGTTTAGCAAATATAGGACTTTTATTACAATTTTTACAGCTTTTTTACAAAAATAATGATATTTCTGCTTACTAAGGCTTATAATTTATATAAGAAGTAAAATGCTGATCGAAGGAGCTTTGTATGGATAAGAACAGAATTTGCAGTAAGATTGTTTTCTGTTGTGTTGTAATGACAATTTGCTTAGTATCAAATCTTTCTTTTGGTAGTCCGTGGTTGGGGAAGAAATCTTCAGCTAATACTACACACACGTGTTATCAGACCATTGAGAATAGAGTTATGAGACATCTTCCTATGGCTGCTTGCGACAAAATGCCACTTAGCGAAATTTGTATAGTAGGAGCTGTTTACTTTTTCTTTAATGAAGACCCTATCCATGGTGTTATTGTGGCATCTGTAAGCTGGATTATCAAAGTAGGTCAAAAAATAACTTGTAATATTTTAGATGAAGACTATCGTGAAGTATATGAGATGTGGGTAAACACAACATTTCCTGACATATGTATACCTAATTATGTACCAAATGAAATAGCATAACGAGAAATCTAAAGCTCTAAAGCTTTGTTTTACTGAGGTGCATATTTTTTCTAAATATGCGCCTCAGTTTTTTATTGTGTCACCAAATATAATTTTGACACAGATACGTTTTTTGTGTAGAATTTCTTTCGTTATCTTAATCTTACGCGTTTTTCTAATTTCTAACTTTTTAGGAGAAACATTTGGATCATCTCAAAAAACTTTTCTTTTTATTTCTAAGTCAATTTATAAAGAGAGGTCATCATGTCCTCCAAGCGAACGATAATTATTGGGGCAGGTCCTGCAGGGCTTACGGCAGCTTACGAACTCTTAAACAAAACTGATATCAAGCCAATAATAATTGAAGCATCAAAAGAAATAGGCGGAATTTCAAAAACATATAATTATAAGGGCAATAGAATGGACATGGGAGGACATAGATTCTTCTCAAAGTCTAACAGAGTATTGCAGTGGTGGCTTGATATTATGCCGTTGCAAACAATGCCTTCAAAAGATGATATATTATTAAACAGAAAATTTATCTTCAAACAATCTAACACACAAAATAATCCTGAAACTGAAGACAAAGTAATGTTAATGCGAAGAAGATTATCAAGAATTTTCTTCTTAAGAAAGTTTTTTGATTACCCAATATCTTTAAGTTATAAAACAATAAAAAATCTTGGTATTACTAGAATTCTTAAGTCAGGCATGAGTTATATATATTCTTTTTTGGTTAAAAGGAATGAAAAATCTCTTGAAGATTTTATTATAAATAGATTTGGTAAAGATTTGTATTCAACATTTTTTAAAGATTACACGTATAAAGTTTGGGGAATAGAGCCAAATAAAATACCAGCAGACTGGGGTGTTCAAAGAATAAAGGGTGTTTCTATAATAAAAGTTTTAGAAGATGCCTTAAGAAAATTGTTTAACATAAAACAAAAAAATATTGAGACTAGTCTTATAGAACAATTCTATTATCCTAAATATGGACCAGGTCATTTTTGGGAAACTACGGCAAACGAAATTAGAAAAAAAGGTGGAGAAATAATTCTTGACCAAACCGTATGCAGGATAGTTACAGAAAACAATAAAATAGTATCTGTTTCTGCAAAAGATCATTTAGGAAAACTTACCGAATATAAAGGTGATTACTTTATATCCTCAATGCCTGTAAAAGATTTGATAGAGGCATTTGACACAAAAGACAAAGCGGTTGAAAATACGGCAAACGGTTTAGTTTATCGTGACTTTATAACAGTAGGATTACTTATGAAAAAACTTGAACTTTTAAATGATACAAGAATACCATCATATAAGAACATAACTCCTGACTTATGGATTTACATTCAAGAAAAAGATGTAAAAATAGGACGTCTTCAAATATTTAACAACTGGAGTCCATATCTTGTAAAAGACTATGAGAATACTATATGGATAGGGCTTGAATATTTTTGCAATGAAACCGATGATTTATGGAATATGAATGAAAATGATTTTATTAATTTTGCAATAAGCGAACTTGAAAGAATAAACATAATAAAGAAAGAGAATGTTATTGATCGTTGTTTAGTAAAAGTGACTAAAGCATATCCAGCTTATTTTGGCTCTTATGATAATTTTAATTTGATAAGAAATTTTACCGATAAATTCGAAAATCTATTTCTAGTCGGAAGAAATGGCATGCATAAATATAACAACATGGATCATTCTATGCTTACGTCAATGATAGCCGTTGAGAACATAGCTAACAATATAAAGTATAAAGACAACATATGGAAAGTAAACACTGAAACTACTTACCATGAACAAAAGCAATAATATTACAATTCAATTTATAAAATATTTTTTTGCGAGTGCTTTGGCATTAATAACGGATTTTGCACTTCTCTATATTTTGACAGAATTCTTAAGTTTCCACTATCTGGTTTCTGCTTCCTTGTCATTTAGTGCAGGACTGTTAGTAACGTATATTTTAAGCAAGAAATATATATTTACAGAAAGTACTATATCAAATACAAAATATGAATTTGCAATTTTTGTAGCAATAGGCATTGTAGGACTTGGAATAAATAGCTTATCTTTGAAATTTTTGACAGAAAAATTAGATCTTTATTATATGTACTCTAAATTTATAACGGCATTTATTACATACCTTTGGAATTTTTTCTGTAGAAAATATATCCTTTTTAACAGGAGAAACTTTTGACAATAAGCTTCTTTAGAAACGAAAAAATAAATTTTTCCGTATTAGCTTTCTGTCTTGCGGCAATTATTTTTGTTGTTTATTTTCACGCACTTGATTTTGGTTTCACAAATCTAGATGACAATAACAGTCTGCACAGGATTGCTGACGACTTAGCAAAAAAAACAGCTTTTATAGATGTATTTAAAAAAGACGTTATGCTTGGCAAATCTCCAACACCTTACTATCGTCCTATGGTAGCGCTGTCTTTTGTGTTTGATTATAAAATAGCAGGTGAATCGGAATGGTATTCTCATTTTTCATGTGTAGCTCTTCACTGCATAACCACAATTTTGATATTCTTGTTTCTCAAAAAATATTTATTAAAAAAACTGTTGCCATCTTTTTTAGCTGCTCTTGTTTTTGCTGTCCACCCTTCTTGTATGTACACAGTCATATGGGCTACAGGAAGAAACGAATCTCTTCTTTTAATGAACTTCTTAATATCTTTGATGTTTTTCATTGAATACGTAAATACCAAAAAGCTAGGATTTCTTGTCGCACATATGTTTTTTATTTTAGTGTGCTTCTTTACAAAAGAATCTGGCATTATATTTCCATTTATTACTCTTCTTTACTTTTTTCTTACAAAAGAAAAACAACAACAACTTAAGATATATATTTATTTGATTTGGATTGCTTTGATTTTGTTCTTTATGATTTCAAGGAAGTTGGCTGTCAACCCCGGAGGCTTTTCAATTCCATTTTGCAAAGATAATATAGTTATGTTTTTTGATTATTATTCCTCAATATTTTTTTTAAGAACCCCTTTCGGCGTAGCTAACATGAGTTTAAAGTTATTTTTTTTGGGTCTTTCGGGTTTCTTGCTTTCTTTATTTCTTGCTTTCTACAATGTAACAGACAAAAAAATTATAAAGAGAAACTCTTTTTTTGTACTCATAACTCTTATAAGCATAGGCACAAACTGCATGACAGCAACAAGATTATGGTTTCAAGGCAACAGAATGTATGTTCCGATGTTAGGTGTAATAATTGTCTTCATATCTTTCTTAACTCCGTATTTAGAAAACAAAAAAACAAAATCTTGGACTATTTATTGTTTTTCTGTTATTATGCTAGTTTGTGTTGCAACAAATGTTAAAGCATCGTATAAATTCAAAAATAGTATTGCATTTTGGGGAAATGTCATAAATGAAAACAGCTCTACTGAAATTACTTCTTATAAATTCCACGCTTATGCATTAATGGATAATGGAAGATTTCAAGAAGCTGTAAATGAATTGCTGCCTATAGCTCAAGGACTAAACTTCGGCTATAGCGAAGTAAACTATGCATTAGGAAGCGCTTTTATGTTGAATAAGGATTATGCAAATGCCGCCAAAATATTTGAAATAATGGTTCAAACTAGACAAATGCTTATACCGCAAGTATATGCAAACGTCATTTTGGCAATGCATTTTTCAAATAATGAAGAAAAGGTAAACTATTACTTTAACGAGTTTATGAAAACTACAAATTTGGATAATGCTGCTGCAAACGCTTATATAAACAATTTCAACAATTTTATAAATACGCAAAGAGAACTTGATCTATCGCGACCAAAAACTGTATAAATTTATATTTTTAATTCAAATGTTTCTTTTTAAATTCCAGCTCTTCTTTGTTGCTTCTTGTAAAATTAACGGTAATTTTATCCCCTTCTTTAAACTCGCCAGCGATTAGTTTTGAAGAAAGAGGATTCAGCAAATATATCTGTATTGCTCTTTTTAAAGGTCTGGCTCCAAAAGCAGGATCATAGCCTTTTGATGAAATAAAATCTTTTGCTTTATCCGTAAGCTCAACATGTATTTTCCTGTCATCTAACCGTTTTTCAAAAGATTTAAGCTGTATATCAATAATTCTGTTTAATTCTTTTTCGCCTAAGCTCTGAAATATTATAGTCTCGTCTATTCTGTTTAGAAATTCAGGTCTAAAATATTTATGCAGCTCCTGCATTACTTTATTTTTCATATCTTCGTAATTGTCATATTCTTGAATATATTGAGAGCCGATATTTGACGTCATTATTATAACAGTATTTTTGAAATCAACCGTTCTTCCTTGACCGTCAGTAAGTCTGCCATCGTCAAACAATTGGAGCATAACATTAAACACTTCAGGATTTGCTTTTTCAACCTCGTCAAACAAAACCACGCAGTATGGTCTTCTTCTTACAGCTTCGGTAAGTTGACCGCCCTCTTCAAAACCAACATATCCCGGAGGAGCACCTATAAGACGGGCAACGCTATGTTTTTCCATGTATTCAGACATGTCTATTCTAACTATATTTTTTTCGTCATCAAACAAAAGTTCGGCTAAAGATTTTGCCAATTCAGTTTTACCTACGCCGGTAGGTCCTAAAAACAAAAACGACCCTATAGGTTTATCTGGATCAGAAAGCCCCGAACGAGAACGGCGCACAGCATTTGATATTGCAGTTACCGCCTCGTCTTGACCTATAACCCTCTCATGAAGTCTGTCTTCCATTTTAAGAAGCTTCTGCATTTCTCCTTCCATCATACGCGTAACTGGAATGCAAGTCCATTTGCTTACAACTTCAGCGATATCCTCTTCGTCAACTTCTTCTTTTAACATTTTCTTTTCGTTTTGAAGCTTAAGAAGTTTTTTGTTTTCTTCTTCCAACTGTTTTTGCATATTTGGAATTTTTCCATAACGAATTTCGGCAACAGCGTTTAAATCGCCACTTCTTTCAGCTTTCTGCTCTTCAATCTTCATATTTTCAATATCTTCTTTCAAACGCCTGATTTGCGAAATTGAAGATTTTTCTTTTTCCCAATGAACTTTCATACCAACCAAATCTTGCCTTAACTTGTCTATTTCTTTCTCCATGTTTGCAAGACGCTCTTTTGACGCAGCGTCGTTTTCTTTTTTTACCGCTTGCTTTTCAATCTCAAGCTGTCTTATCCTGCGCTCTGCAGCGTCAAGTTCCGTAGGCATGGAATCTATTTCTATTCTAAGCTTACTTGCAGACTCGTCAACTAAATCTATGGCTTTGTCGGGCAAATATCTATCTGTTATATATCTTGCGCTAAGAGTTGCCGCAGCAACCAAAGCCGAATCTTTTATTTTTACCCCATGGTGAACTTCGTATTTTTCCTTGATCCCTCTAAGAATTGCTATCGTATCTTCAACAGACGGTTCGCCTGCATAGACAGGCTGAAAACGCCTTTCCAATGCTGCATCTTTTTCAATATATTTTCTATATTCGTCTAATGCCGTAGCACCGACAAGCTTAAGCTCGCCTCTGGCAAGCATAGGCTTTAGCATATTTGCCGCGTCAACGGCTCCTTCGGAAGAGCCTGCTCCGACTATCGTGTGTAGCTCATCTATAAAAAGAATTATTCTGCCTCCCGCGACCTGAATTTCTTTAAGCACTGCCTTTAATCTATCCTCAAATTCTCCTCTGTATTTGGCGCCTGCAATTAAAGCTCCCAAATCTAAAGCTATAACTTTTTTATCCTTCAAACTCTCAGGAACATCGCCCGAAACTATGCGTTGAGCCAAACCTTCAACTATGGCAGTTTTTCCTACTCCGGGCTCGCCGATTATTACTGGATTGTTCTTTGTTCTTCTGGATAGTACCTGCACACATCTACGAATCTCTTCGTCTCTGCCTATCACTGGGTCAAGCTTGCCTCGTTTAGCTAAGTCAGTTAAATCTTTGCCATATTTCTCTAAAGCTTGGTATTTATCTTCAGGGTTTTGATCCGTCACTCTCTGATCGCCTCTTATGCTTACAAGGTTTTTTAGAACAACATCTTTTGTAAGTCCGTATTTTTTAAGTATTTTTGAAGCTATTTCTGAAGATTCATCTGCTATTGCAATAAGTATATGTTCCGTAGAAACGTAATCATCTTTCAAATTTTTTGCCAATTTTTCGGAATTGTTTAAAATCTTTGTAAGTCCTTGAGAGAGATATACGTTTCCACCTGAAACTTTTACTTTTTTTTCTATCTCGAAAACTAAATCTTTTGATATGTTTGAAAACAGCATATCTTCCTGACCAGTAGCAGCACTTTTCCTTATAATTGCCACAACTATGCCGTCTTGTTGTTTAACTAAAGCGTACAAAACATGTTCGGCGCTAATTTCTTGATTACCATACTCATCTGCTATATTTTGCGCATCTGCCAACGCCTCTTGGGATTTAATCGTAAACTTAGAAAGATTCATAGGTTTCCTCCGTCTGATAAAACCGCGATAAGTGTTGATATATTATTTATTTGAAATGGACTTTATTTTTTCTTCAAGAAGTCTAATTCTATCCGCTATTTTTTGTTCTAGCATTTTTTGTTCTTCCAAAACAAATTTCATAGCTTCAGATATTGGGTCTGGCAGTTTTGCATGCTCAAGCTTATTTACCTCGTCAGGGCTATGTCCGAGGCTTATTCTAGCAGGAACTCCAATAGCGGTGGCCATTTGCAGGCACATCGTGTGTAACTACAGAAGCTGCAGCTATTATGGCGTTTTTACCTATATTTATGGCTCCTAAAAGTATGGCATTTGAGCCTAATACCACATTATCGCCAATAGTAGGATGTCTTTTTTTCTTTTCCAAAGTCGTCCCACCTAGAAGAACGCCCTTGTATATTAGAACATCATTGCCTATTTCTGAAGTCTCGCCTATTACAACCCCCATTCCGTGATCAATAAAAACTCTTCTTCCTATTACTGCACCAGGGTGGATTTCTATTCCAGTTACAAACCTGCTTGTATGGGAAATAAACCTTGCCATAAAATAAAATTTATTTTTCCAAAGTTTGTTGGCAAATCTGTGCAGAATAACAGCATGTAGTCCGGGATAAGAAAATATAACTTCCAACTTTGATCTCGCTGCAGGGTCTTTGAGAAAAACGGTTTGGATATCTTCTCTTATCAGCTTAAACATAGTGGTGCGATTATACAAAATAATAAAGAATTATTACAGAAATAGAAGTATTTGTAGGCTAAATTTAGAGGAAGAACTAAATTTTTTTCTTAAATCTATCTTTTTTATAAAAAATTCACAAACTTAAAGAATATTATATAAAGAACTTAGTATAAAATAATTAGAAAATAAAAATTTTGTAGAAGAGGTACATTTATGACCAGAATGAAAAAGAAAATTATGTGTTTGGCTTTGTCTCTTGCGTTTGGGGTGATGTCTTCACAAGCACAAGCCATTGGTAATTCAACCCAAATTCTGGCAGAAATAGATTCAACAATTTTAAAGTTTCGTGATTTGGGAGGTTTTGGTTGGCGTTCTCAGCCACGTTCAATTGTTTTTCATCCTTATTATGTCAAAAATTCTGAAGATTTCAATATTTACATCTCTTATGTAAAGTCATTATTGTTATCAAACCAGCAATGGGTATTGTACGCTATTTTCGGCATGATAGAACACACTAAAAAAATAATTGACGGAAACAATTCGTTGGCGACGAATCTATTTGGCTCGTTGCGGCAAATTGCAATTGCTACCGACGGGAAATATACACGCGGAGGGACGCAAATTTTAGAACAGTTGACTTCCGATAAACACGACTTAGCTAAAATTGGTGAAGGAATTGGGTACATTCTTAAGGGCATGGGTTGGCGTTACTATTATCCATTTATTGGAGCCTCGCAGTCTTTAGTCTCGTCATATCGCGCATTCTTCACCCCTATTCGCACTCAGCATTATGCTCCATCAACTGTTTACGACGAGCTTACAGAAATTCCTAAACAGATAGGCGCAATCATTGACATGACGCTTGGAATGAATACTGCACGGCGTAATTTATTTTACAGCATTAGAGGGACAATGGGGTCAGGCAAACAGCTGACACGTATGTTGTTGAATTATGATGTTATGGACGAACCTACATGCAGAGTTTTAACGCACGGGCTACGCGGAGTGCGGCATGGACTCGCAGTGGCGACTCCGATATGGACTGCAGCATACTGGTTTGGGTCGCGTCCGTTAGTTATAGGTGGCGCTATATTTTACAGTGCGGCTATGGTGGGCTCGTGGATGCATTCAATATTTACTCCCTCTTCCGACGAACCCGATATTATTTCGCCCTATTCAAATATTACTCTTCCTCGCATAATTAAAATCTCAGTAAATGAAAGAGAGCAAGATGCAGAGTCTATAAAGATTTTAAGACATTATGGGCATAGATATTTTGAACTCCCCAAAGAAGAGGTTGCACAACTTAAGAGTGAAAAAGGGTGGGAAGCACTCCACATAGACATCAAGTATTTAAATTTTCCACGTTACTTTATATTACGAGACAATAATGATCCTAATCCCAACACTAGAGATTTATAATAATTCTTTTAGGCTAAAAAAGTGAATTGAGTTTTATTGAATAGTCTTCTGAACACAACATAGCTGGAATAAAATTCAGCTATGTTGTTTTTATATGGTAAATTTTACGACGACAAATCAAGAGCTGGCAATGCCCCTCCAAATTCACTCGCTAAATGAGCTAATTCTACAAGACCCATATCTATCCAAATTTTTACATCTTCCGCAGTAGGTTCTTCATTTTCAGCAAGTTGTAATACTAATTCTTTTCTTTCATTTTTAAATATTGTTACTTGCCCCTTTCTTACATCCCATATTCCAACTAATTGCCCTTTGTAATATAAATTTTTGCTTATTAACTCGTTATCATACGTAGTATATAATGTTTTTCCATCAATATCATACCATGTGGTTTCGTGGTTTGTTCTGTTAAATGTATATATAAGTTTTGAGCCGTTCCACATATAATCTGTAATTATTGCGCCTGAAGCATTTTTAGTGTACTGTTGTTTGCCGTTTTTGTAGAAAGTAGTCTCTCTAGTTGATGGATCGTATGAACTTAAAAGTACATAGTTGCCATTTTGATCATATTCATAATTATATCTAGCAATAACTAAACCTTCTTTATTTTCGGTGTATGTTACGTTTTGTTTGTCATCGTAATGAGTTTTGTTACCGTACATGTCAGTTTTTAACGCAAGCCTATTGTTGGCGTCGTATTGATATACCGCCGTACGGTTGCCTTCAAAATCTTCATCGTACTTAGCAAGCCCCTGTTCAAAGACAGTTCTGCCTTTGGTCATCTCATCTGTTACATAAGACAGATTTTTTCCATAAGTATCGTACGTATAAGACTTTGTAAGATTTTTATCTTTATCATATTCTTTTACAATACTTCCGCCAAACCCAGTTTCTTTATATGATATTGCTTCTCCAAACTCGTTCTTAACAACTCTCATATTTGTTCCAGCAATATTCTCTTCAGTACTTACAATATTTCCTTGTGCATCAACAGTTTTTGACATATTTGCAAGATTAAACGTAACTTGCCCGTCTTTTGATATGCTTACAGACATTTGTCCAGTAGGAGTATAATATTGCCTGTTTCCTGAAGAATCCGTCGCAGTAACAGGTCTGTTTGGGAGTACTTCAAACATTTGATTTGGTTTTGCAAAATCTCTTAAATCTTCAACTGTTCTACCTTCAGGACCTATATTGTAGGGACTGTGCTGTTGCACAGGCAGCTGAGCGTTTGCAACAGAAACTACAGAAATTGTTTCCAATAGCAATAGTCCAAGTCCAAAGACACAAAAATACAAACGCCTTACCAAAATGTACCTCATAAATACAGTATCAGAAAAGAGGAATTCTAATGCCATCTTCTTCATAAAGAACCTCTTTTATCCCAAATAGGGAATTCATTCTAAATAAAGTAACAAATAAACCCATACTATTCCCGTCTTTAATTTGCGCTATTTTGCTAATTCAAAATTTACTACACCTATACGCATTCTTACAGGGTTGCTTTCAATTTTTACGTTATCTGTACCTTTAGCTACATCGTCGTTAACAATAATATTTCCAAATACTGTAGCTTTTTTATCCTTATTTTTTACCAAGTCAGTAAGTTTATCGCCAAGTAAAATATAATACAGATTATTGTCGCCTTTTAAATAAAGAGTATTATCTTTTGTTTGTTTTATTGTTCCTGTTACTTTTATCATAAAATCAACACTGGAAGGTTTTTGCCATTCTTTGTGGCGTTTACCTATCAACGTGGGAACAGTTGCTATCAAAACAACTACAACAACTATAGCACCGAAAACTATCAACTTTGTACCTTTGTTCTTTTTAGGCTCCATTATATGCCTCCGTTTGCTTATTATTTTAATCTATTTTTTCATGTTTTTCTATCTGTTGCCACCGCCAGCCAATCGAGCTAAAGCTGCCCAACCGTCTTTCCAATCTTTCAAGTAACCGCTGGAATCAACAGCCCCAGCAGCTTGGAATATTCCTTGATTTGTTTTCGTATTTTTATACACCCATGAACCTTCTTCCTTACTAAGCCTATCAATTTCATCAATCATACCACCGACTTGATTGCCAATTGCATATCCTTTGTTGCCTGTTGAATCAAGTCCAAAACCAACACCTGCGCCGTTAGTAGTGTTATAAACCTGCATTGTCATTTTCCCGTCAATATCGTTTGTAACTACGCCAACAACCATTACTTGGGCGCCCGTGCCTACTGCACCTTTAAAGGTGTCAAACATAGCCATATCTTCAACTGCTACAAATATCTGTTCTCCATCTTTGGGATTTACAATATCTTTAAACCCAGCACCGTCAAACATGTTTATTGACTGTGGGTTTAACTGTATATATACTTGCTGACCGTTAGCTATCATTTGTCTAGCAGCATCTTCGTTTAAAATGTTGCCGTCAGCATCAACAAAAGCTTGAGCTTGACCAACAACCGCAGGATCATAATAATAAGTTTCTCTTGTTCCTTCAACTTCTCGTTTTACTTCTCCTGTTTTTTCAGAGCTTACAGTTCTAAGGTTAGAAGCAGTCTTACGAACTCCAGGCGTGGTAGGATCGTCATATTCAAAAGAAAACTTCAAGGTTTTGTCTAAATACTCTTCAAAATATCCGTACGTTACCTCATCTACCATATATTGTCCCTTATTGTCTCCTTCTCCATGGAACTGCAAATCTCCAGGAGCTGTACCGCTTGGTATACCGCCACTTAAATCCACATTGTGTCCATCCTTGTCATAATCTGCCACATGTTCTCTGCCTGCCACTTTACCTTCAGCTCGACGATCTTGCAATTCAGTTTCTCTTCTGGTTGGATCTTCTACCTCATGAGTACTTTGCCCTGATTCAATCTTAACTTGAAATGGTCTTTTTTGTTTTGAAAGAACATCATACATTTCTTTCACGATTTTATAGGCTTGTGCTGCATCAGAAGCATCCTCACCTTTTTGTTTGTACTCCGCAATTATTGCATCAATAGCCGCTTGGGGGGTTGTACCTTCGCCCAAAGCAGCCATCTTTGCTTCTACTTCAGATTGTTGTTGTTCATCTAAAAAAAACGTCATATATACATATGGATTGCTTAAGTCCTGAGCGGTAAGATTAATTTGGGTTATGCCATTGTTATAAAGATATTTCAAAAGATTATCAGCTGCATCGTGAGAATTTAAATTCTTTATCATGTTGTAAGCAGTATCAAGCTGTTTAAATAATGTTTCAGGATCTTGTGTTGTTCCAACCCCTAAAACTGCACCTTTTGGAGAATACACATATACGCTTTCCTGTACTCCTGTACTATTATTGAAATTTATAATAGTCCTTAAAGTACCTCCTGCATAATATGTATATCTGGCTGTGACACTCTTATGTCCTGTGTCAGGATTAATATGAACAGTCTCTATAGGCTTACCATAACCATAGTACGTAACATTATTTTTTTCTAAATCTCTTTCAGCTATTTTTGACCCATTTTTATCATATTCATACACAGTAGTTTGAACCTGCTTGTCATAATCTAAATGATATTTAGTAGGAAATTTTTTAAAAGCGTCACCTGTAGTCTCATCAATTACATCACATCTGAAGCTAGAGGTTTCCATACCGCGATCATTATAATATGTTACAGTCGCAATCCATTTTTCAGGTTCTTTCTCAGTAGCTACAGAATAAGAGTAAACTATACTTTGTTGCAAAGCACCTGTTGTTTTATCATAAATCCATTCTGCTGATAAATCTCCGTTGGAATCAAAAGTATTTTGAGGCTTTCCATCATAATTTAAAGTACATCTTAGATTTCCTGTGGCATCGGGTGCAAAACTAAAAGAAGAGTTAAGTCCTTTCTCTTGTAAAAAATTAATAATAGTTTCTCCCATTTTATCGCCGATAGCATGCGCACCACCGCTTCCCTCATCAAAACCCAAACTTGCCAAATAATCTCCTAACCATTGCGTTGCACCATCTTTTTTTACTGCGTCCCAATCCACATCCGTATACCTCAATTGCATGTTAGTTATCTCAAACTTTCCGCTGCCATCTTCAGTTTCAGATAATGTTGCTCTATAACCGCCGGCATCATACAAAGCGATGCTGCCGTCTCGTTCTTGGATTGCAACTAATTGCCCTACTTTGTAGTGCATAACAGATGTAATTTTGCCAATTAATAAATTCTTATCCATTTCATCAATTGACAAAACATTAAGCGCTGTCTTATCAGCATTCAAGTTATTGTTATTTAGAACTTCCTGTCGGAATTTACTGGCATCGGAATAAGCATCCCCTGCAGATAAAGCATTTCCAGAATATCCGCATGCCAACATAAAAGCTAAAGCAATACTAACAAGTTTTTTTCTCACATCTTCCTCCTTGCTATATCAATCTTTAATCTTCTATCTTATTATTACAAGCTTTGAGACTTTTCCACCGGCATCTTTTACTTTCCATAGATAAACGCCACTTGCAACATACTCTCCATTATTATTTTTTCCGTCCCATTTAACGTTTTTATTTCCGCTTTCCCAATACAATTTTCTAACTAATTCTCCCATGGAGTCGTATATGTATATTTCACCTCCAGAATTATCTAAATCGTCAAAAGTAATACCTTCAGATATTGTACCTTGATTTTTATTTTTGCCCTCCGGTATCCAGGGATTTGGATATGCCTTTGCTGCAAAAGATAATTGAACGCACCCAAGCAAAAAACACAATGAAAACATTATTTTTTTTGTCATCGCATCTTCTCCAAAGCTCTTTTGACTTCCATTTTATCAGGTCTATAAACTAAAGCCTTTCTCAATAATACAGCCGCGTTTGTAAAATCGCCCCTACTATAATAAGACATACCTTGTTCATAATACTTTTGCGCAATATTGTCCGCAGCTTTATTGTATTCCGTAACAGCCGACGCATTTGACGGATTATATTCTTTTGCAAGTTTATACTCTTTAAAAGCTTCTTCAAATTTATTTTTGCTATAAAACTCAAAACCTTTTTTATAATAAATATCAGATAAATCTTTGCTTATTTTAGACATATACTCTCTCGAACTTTTTGAATACTCAGCAAAATTATATTTATCTGCAAGTTCTTTGCTCTTTTTGAAATATACCATCGCTTTGTCAAGATTGTTTTCATCGTAATAATTTAATGCTCGTTCATACATCTTGTCTAATTTATCTCTTACTTTTCCCTGAGCAATAGTAGTCTTTTTATCGTTTTCATATTGAACGGCATTTTCTACATTCTTTTTCGCCAACGCCAATAAATCTCTAACATCGGCTCTTGATGGCGACGCAATAACAATCGCATCAAAGTATCTTATAGAATCTTCATACTTGCCTTTATCAAACAAAGCTCTACCCTTGTTATAAAGTTCAGCAATTTTATCAGATGCAATTTTTGCAAGCTGATTGTCAACATTTGTCATTTCAGTTTTTGCCGCATTATTTTCACGGTCAATGTCCAAAATAAATGCAAGAGATTCTTTAGCGTTTACAAGATCTCCATCTTTGTAAAACTTCTTAAATCTCTTCCATAAATATTCTATCCTCTTTCTATTTTTGTCTCTGTTTCTTTCTTTTAAAACTTCTGAAGTATATGCTTCGGTCTTTTCTATGCCGCTTTTGGCAAGCAAATTTTCAGGATCCATAGACAAAACTTTGTTGTAGTGCCTCCTTGCTTTTACAACATCTCCCAAAGCAAGAGCATTATTAGCTTTACTCATATACTTACTGGTTAAACTTGCATTATAAGCATCAACGTAAGACAACTCTTCGTTAATCTTTTTCAAATATTTTTGCGAAGCAGCATGATCTGGATAAACAGCCAAAATTTCACCAAATGCTTCTCTCGCTTTTATATAATCTTTCCTATTATAGATATTAACTGCTTTTCTAAAATATTCTTTAAGATAATAATCATACGCAGTTTTTTCAGAAACAAAACTTCCCAAAGCGCAGCTTAAATTGACACTGTGAGTTCCATCTATATTTTGACCTGGAGAGTAAGAATAGTCTATAGTTACGCTTTGAATCTCCAAAGCAAATCCCATTCTGAAATCTGTGTCTAAAGATTTTTCAGCAAGCTTTACACCTGATCTTAAATCTAAGAAGTATATAGGAGAAAAAGAAGCTCCCACAGAAAAGAAGTTCCCGGAATATATTTGTGAATTATAATCTACTGCAACTTTTAAATTAAAAAAATCCTTTTCGCTATAAGCAGCCCCAACCGACAAAATTTGAGGTAAATCGTAACTTTCTTTTATAAATTTCATTTTTGAGCCAAAATTTTTATAAGCTACTCCAAGAGATATATTGTCAAAATCGGCAAATCTGAAAATTCCTCCAATGTCAGCAACAAAAGTTTCCGCACTGTAATCGGCAAGATTCGATCTTAAAAGTTTTAAGTTTACACCAAGTCCACCGTACATAAATTCAACCGGCATAGTTTCTCTTAAGTCAATTGAATAATTTAAGATCAAGCCTAAATCGTTAGAAGAAGCAATATTTATAAAGTTACCGGAATTGTCAAGATAGTCTATATTGCCAAACCCAGTGTACATAAATGAAATGCCAAAATTTCCAATAGAAGAAGGAAATTGAGCACCCAAAAAGTTATATTGAATTGTGTTGAATATTAAAGAGTTGTTTATTGAACCTGTTATTCTGTAAGTATCTATTGTTGAAGCCGGATTTAAGATTGATGAAGTCGCATTTCCTGAAATCAATGCAACGCCAGCATCCCCCATAGCTGAAGTTACAGGATTTGGGTTATACGAAAACATCCTTCCTCCTGTTACGCCAGCAGCAGCGAAAACCGAAGAATTAGATCCTAACAATACAACCAAAGCCGCAACTAAAGAAACTAATCTTTTTTCTAACATTTCCGCCCTTATTAAAAACAACAACAGACTTTCGTAAAGTTAGAACTGTTTCTGGGTTTTGCGTACGCTTTTATTTCTTATCTGGATCAAATCTAAAACCAACTCCAAAAATGGTTTTAATATGTTTTCTTCCCCAAGGTTTTAAACTGTTTCTTAAATTCTTTATATGAGTATCAATGGTTCTGGTAGTAACCGATATGTTATACTCAAAAACGTTTTCCAAAATAAACTCTCTGTTTAGAACAAGTCCAGGCTTTTGTAAAAACAAGTAAAGTAAATTAAATTCCTTTGGTCTTAATTGAACTTCTTTTCCATTAAGAAAAACAGTTCTTGATTCCAAATATAATGAAAGATTGTCTATTTCAAATTTATTTATTTTATCTTTACGTTTGGAACGCCTGAGCAAAGACTTAACTCTAGCAATTAGTTCTCTATTGCTGAAAGGTTTCGTTAAATAATCATCAGCACCGGAGTTAAGCCCTATAACTTTACTAGTTTCAGTAGATTCTATTGTAAGCATTATGATAGAAATATTTTTTAAAGCAGGAGTTTGTCTTATTGTTCTGCAAAATTCTATTCCGCCTATCGTAGGCATATTAATATCTACAATTACAAGATCTGGCTTAGATTTTAATATTCTCTCATATCCTTCATCAGTATCTTTACATGTGATAACCATAAAACCTTCGCCTTCAAGAAGGTTTTTCAACAAACTTCTTAAATTTTCTTCATCGTCAACCACAATAACTTTTGTTTTTACCATAAAAATCCTTTTGCTAAATAAAAACTGGCAAAATAAATTTAATTGTTGTACCTTCACCGACCTTGCTTTCCGCCCAAATAGTACCCTTATACAAAGATATTATCTCGCTCGTCAGAGAAAGTCCCAAACCACTTCCTTTTAATTTTTCAAATCTATTTCTTTTTACTTGATAAAACTTTTCAAAAATCTTCTTTAACAACTCTTTAGGGATACCTATTCCAGTATCGGAAATCCAAACTTCAACAAACTTATCACCATAATCCTGAGATAACATAGCTTTTACAGAAATTGTATCGTCTTCCTTGGTAAACTTAAAAGCATTGTTTAAAATACCAGACACTGCAAGACCAAGCAAACAAGAATCAGCCGACACTGGAGGGAGTCCATCAATTATATCAATTATAAATTTCTTCTTTTCCAAACTCGCAACAGATTTAAAATTGCGACTTTCTCGTTCAACAACTTCATCTATATAAGATGAAGCTCCTTTTGCTTTAACTTTTCCAGCTCTAAATTCTGCTAAACTTAAAACATTGTTTATAAAATACTTAAGTCTGTCTGCAGAATTTTTTATTGCATTCAATCCTTCAAGTATATCCTGAAAACCGCTCTTTTTAGCTTTCTCAATCATTAAATCTGAATACCCTTCTATAGCAGCCAACGGACTCCTAAACTCATGTGAAACACTTACAAGAAAATCATCTTTGAAACGTTTCTCGGAATCTTCAAAACCTTTAGTAAAACGTTTGGAAACCAAAAATGCTATCAAAATGCTCAATAAATAGATAAAAAGAATTTTTTTAAAATAATTATAGAACAATTTTCTTGCTTGGGCATCATAGTAGGATCTGTAAAACCCTACCAATAAAGTTCCTGCAATTTTTCCGTCTATAGCTGTTACAGAGTGCGAATATTTATATATTCTCTCTTCTTCTAAAACGCTTTTTTCGCCTACAGAAAAAACTTCGCCTGCCGAAGAAAGAAAAGATACATAAGCAACACCTGAATCAAAAACATCAAATATTGAATTAAAAAATGATTTCTCTTTTTCTAATTTTGTCAAACTTCCATAAGAACTGATAAACGATTTTAAAAATTTCTCACTTTCTGTTTGAACAGCAGTATTGAAAAAAAAAGCTCTACAGCCAAAAAAAATAGCTAAATTAACAAAAACCGCAAAAACAAATAACAAAAAAAGAGAAAATAAAATAAATTTAATTCTCAAATTCATTTTAAAAACTTAAAATCCAGGCTGCTCCAACACAAATCTATCCTGATGGAACAGCCTGAAAATTCCATTATTTATCTTTAGGCTCAAGAGATATTACAACGCCAGTGTTCAATTTTGAAACTACAAAATTATAAAGCCATGCTACAACAAGTGCTCCTATTGCCATTATAACTGTGTAAAGCACTACAAATATAACCCAAGACAACAATTTTGCGCCAAAACCAAGACCTGCAGCCAAATCGGTTGGGAAAAAGAAAAACGTAACTAAACCTATAAGAGCTCCTAAAATTGCAAAAACAACAGGTAATACTTTAAGAACTGAAGCTACTTGGACTTTTTTCACATCGTAAAGGGACATTTGCAACCTCCTTTATTTTGTCTTCCAACCAAACGATTGCTTTACGATAAAATAGTAACAGAATATTTTTTCAAAGTCAAATTTAAAAAATACCTCTTACGTTTTTGTCACAATCACAAAGCTAAAGATAAAAACTAAAATTACTTAGAAGCATATTCTTTTTTCATATCTTCAAGAGTCTTAGGAGCATAATCCTTTGCATGTCCTGCAGTCCCAAAATCTTTCATTTTTGAAATTATAAGATTTGTAAGAGCTGTTCTTGCAGGTCCCAGGTAATCTCTTGGGTCAAACTTCTCAGGAGTTTCCGTAAATACTTTTCTTATTGCAGCCGTAATAGCAAGTCTTCCGTCAGTATCAACATTAATTTTTGATACGCCAAGTTTAATCGCTTCTTGAAGGCTAGCCATAGGTACACCAGTTGCTCCCGGCATTTTTCCGCCGTATTTATTTACTTCGTCAATCAATTCTTTAGGAACTGAAGAAGCGCCATGCAATACAATAGGAATATTTATCAACTCTCTTATTTTTTTCAAAACATCAAAGGCAAGATTTGCCGCTCCTTTAAATTTATAAGCACCGTGCGAAGTTCCTATAGCTATAGCTAAAGAATCAACGCCTGTTTCATCTACAAATTTCTTTGCTTCGTTGGGATCAGTCAAATGAATTTTACCTGAACCAACACCATCTTCAAGTCCGCCGAGAGTTCCTATTTCTGCTTCAACAGAAACACCTCTGGCATGGGCGTATTCAACCACAGAACAGGTAACTTTTACATTATAATCATAAGTGGAAGCAGTTTTACCATCTTCCATTAAAGATCCATCTATCATAACAGATGAAAAACCTAAGTCTATTGCCTTTATAGCAGATTCCAAAGAGTTGCCGTGGTCTAAATGCATAGCCACTGGAATATCAGGGTTTTCAATAACAGCGGCTTTCATTAAATACCCCAAATAAGTAAAGTTGGAATATTTCAAAGCGCCTCTGCTGGCTTGAATAATTACTGGGGACTGAGTCTCTTTTGCAGCAGCCATAATAGCCTGAATCTGCTCCATGTTATTGACATTGTAAGCGCCTACCCCATAACCTTTCTTTTGTGCTTCTTCCAAAATTTGTTTTGCCGGTACCAATGCCATGTAATCCTCCTATTTTTTCTTCATCTTTTTATTATTTTTCTTAGACGAAGCTTCTTCATAAATTCCTATATTTCTAAATCTTAAATATCTTTCCTGAACAACTTTTTTGTTGTTCATTCCATTGTAAGTATGGAGACATTTGCTTAAAACCGTCTTTATATTTGCAGCAGTCTTGTCATGATTGTAATGCGCACCGCCAAGAGGCTCTTTTATTATTTCATCTATAACTTTTAGTTTAAGCAAATCTTTTGAGGTAAGTTTTAAAGCATCTGCCGCGTCTGCAGCTTTTGAACCGTCTCTAAAAAGGATAGCGGCACAGCCTTCAGGGGATATAACAGAATAATAAGAATTTTCTAAGCACAGCACTTTGTTTGAAACTCCTATCCCTAAAGCGCCGCCTGAACCGCCTTCGCCGATAACAACTGTTATAATAGGAACTTTTATGTTGGACATTTCTTTTAAATTTGTTGCAATGGCTTCAGCTTGTCCTCTTTCTTCAGCAGCAATTCCGGGATAAGCTCCCGGAGTATCTATAAATGTTATTATAGGGCGATTAAACTTTTCGGCAAGACTCATTACTCTCATAGCCTTTCTATAACCTTCAGGGTGAGCCATACCGAAATTTCTGTCTAAGTTTTCTTCAAGGGTTCTACCTTTTTGATGCCCGATTACAGCTACTGGTTTCTCGTCAAGCTCGGCTATTCCACACAAAACGGCAGGATCATCGCCAAAACATCTGTCGCCATGAAGTTCAACAAAGTTTTCAAAAATAAGTTTTATATAGTCTTTAGAATAAGGTCTTTGTGGGTGTCTAGCAATTTGTATGCGCTGCCATGACGATAACGAGCCATAAATTTTTTGTTTCAACTCATCTCTTGTTTTCTCAAGATCTTTAATCTGTTCCGACAAATCTATGTTCTGTTCCTGAGCAGATTTTTTTAATTCTTCAATTCTTTTATCAATTTCCACTATAGGCTGTTCAAAATCAAAAGTTATATCCATTTACCCTCTTTCTTTAAAACTATACAAATATTCCTAACTAAAATTTACCTAAATAACTTATCCTTAGCAATCTCTCATTTGGAAATCTTCCCGCATCCTTTTTTCCCCAACAATCTCTTACAATGCAATCTATATCTAAATATTCCGTCACGGAAAACCTTAAACCACAGTTAAGCCTTGCATCGGGGAAATAGTTCACGTTGTCATACTCAAGCATAAAAGATACAAATTCTTTATATAATGGCGCTGTTGCGTTTGAAAACCAATAAATTTTTGGTTTAGAAAAATCGTTCACGTTAATGCCTAAGTTAAACATCAACCCTTCAACGAGAAATTCCCTACCTGTAACAAAGTACAATCCTTTGCATCTTTGCATATATCCGCCGTCATAATCTCCATTTATAAAAGTTCCCTGCCCATCATAACCTAAGGCAAATCCTGGCAGGGTCATACTTCCTCCATAAAGTCTAAGTTTTACATGGAGAGCGGGAACAACTGCTTTTATTTTTTCAGATCCTATAAACTTATCTAATTCCCAAGACACTCCTAAATCTAAGGGCTTGAAAACACCAAAATTAATCTCTGAAATTACGTTTCCGTATGAGAAACACCTGAAGTCAGCGCTGTACGAACCATAACTTAATATGCCCGTAGTAGGGGTATCAAGCACATATGTTTTGTCAGCATAAAGAAAAGAAACACAGCCTAAGACCGCAGCAAATGACCCTAATATTTTCTTCAACATTTATATCTCCTCTCAGTTTGTCTATTATATAACTTACAACGTCTAAAATCAATTTTTTGTAGTATCTCAATACATCAAATTGCAAAGTTTAAAGAAAAATTAGTATAATCATTAGTCTAAATCTGAAACTCTAAACTGAAGGAATGCATCATATGAAAAAAGCTTTTGTGGCGTTTGTATTTGTTCTCATAGCAAGTTCTTATATTTATGCTGAGAAAATTACTGCAGAAATAGTTGAGGCGCAAACTTTGCAAAACAATCCATCTATTGCTAAAGCTAAGCATGACTTATACATAGCAAAGCAGGCATTGTATAGTTCTTTTAGCTCATTCTTACCTACTATTAACTTTTCAGGCTCTGTGGTAGGAAAAAACGGAGATTTCGTTGGAACAAATGTCACTAAAAGTATAAGCGACGATCAGTACTCCTATGGGGTGGCAGCTAAAATGTCTTTATTTTCTGGATTTAGTCAATATAATACAACAAGAGCCTTGTCAGCAAAATTAAAAGCTGTTCAGGAAAATTACACAAGAGCTGTTTCTAATGCGGTTTGTGAAGCGTATGGCGCATATGTTAATCTTATGTACACTTATGAGTCAATTGATTTATATAAACAAATTAAACATAGAAGAACAGAAAATAGGGATTTAGTGAAGCTTAGGTATCATTCTGGAAATGCGGATTTGGGGTCTCTTAGGCGAATTGAAGCTGATGTTAAAATAACTGAGTATGAATTGGAAAAAGCTCAGAGGACAATAGAAACAGCCTCCGCAGCTTTGCTTGTAGCGATAGGTAGAAATGACGATATAACTATTTTAGAAACCGATGAGAGAATCGTTGTTGATAAAGGAATAATATCAAAGCCTGATTTTGACAATCTTATAACAAAAATTCCTGACTTTTTGTCGGCAAAGTATAATCTTGACTATGCTAAAGCCGTAAATTGGGCGAACAAAGGACAATGGTTGCCAAGTATTGATTTTACAGGACACATCAATCGTCAAAGATATGATATAGCTTGGGACGAACAGCAATCTTGGAACACTGCGTTAAATCTGAGCTATCCGTTGTTTAGTGGAGGGAAAAGGATTTTTGATACAAAATCTTTAGCAGCGAAAGAAAAAATAGCTGCTGAAGATTTTAGAAATACAAAAAATATGCTCAAGTTAAACGCTATACAATTCTACAATAACTGGGTTAACGATTATGAAATTCTTACAGTTAGTAATTTTTATCTTGAATCTTGTAAATTACAGACGGATATAGCAAAGAGAAAGTATATAAACGGACTTATTTCATATGAAGATTGGTACGCTATTGAAGATAATTACATAACATATCAAAAGAGTATGCTGACTTACAGGCAAAAAGCTATTTTGTCTAAAATAAGCTGGATACGGTTTTTGGGAAAAGTTTCGATAAAAGATAAAGAGGGTAAATAGATGAAAAAGAAAAAAAAATTAATTATTATTGGCGGCGGAATTTTTATTTTAATTTTTATAATTATTTCTGGTCTCAGCTCGCCAAAACAAATAATAGAGCAGGAAGCAAAGCTTACACCCAGAGACCTTCGTATGGAGTTTAGGGTAGCTGGCGGCGTAACTGCAAGAAATATGATTCCGATTAAATCGCCAGTAGCAGGCAGAATTGAAGAGATTCTTGTCAATGAAGGAGATGCGGTTAAGAGAGGACAGATTATATTCTGGGTAAGCTCGTCAGAGAGAGCCGCTATGATTGATGCTGCAAAAGCTGTCGGCGAATCGGAATTTCAACGTTGGCAGGAAATATATAGGCCTACTCCTGTAGTTGCCCCCATGAACGGATTCATTATCCGTAGAGAAAAAGAGCCAGGACAAACAATAACTCAGGCAGAAGCTGTTTTACGTATGGCTGACGATTTAATTGTTAGTGTCAATATAGACGAGACAGATTTTAGATATATCAAGATAGGCAATAAAGTAAACATGTTTTTGGATGCTTATCCAAACCAATATTTTGAAGGTATTATAGAGCATATATCGTATGATTCTGCCAATATCAATAACGTTATAGTTTACGAAGTAAAAATAAGACCTTTGAAAAAACCTGAAGTGTTTAGATCTGGCATGACAGCTACAACAGTTATAACTGCTGATTCAAAAGACGGCGCATTGTCTATCCCAAATGTTTTTATTACTGAGAAAGATGGCAAAAAAATAGTAATGGTGAAAACAGAAAATTCAAGAAAACGCGAGTTCAAAACAAGAGAAGTAAAGCTAGGGATTTCAGATGGTAAATATACTGAAATTTTGTCAGGGTTAAATCCTGATGAAACAGTCGTACTTCTTAATCAGAAGAAAAAAAAGAAAAAATCTTTAATGACTAAAAAATAATATAGTTAAGCGGATAAAAGATAATGAACGTAATAGAGCTTAAAGGCATAAAAAAGACATACCATTTGGAAGAGCTTGATGTTCCTGTGCTTCACGGCATGGATTTAACCATAGAACAAGGTGAATTTGTTGCTATTATGGGGCATTCAGGAAGCGGAAAATCAACGCTTCTGAATATACTAGGATTGTTGGATAAGCCTTCTGAAGGATCGTATAAGCTTGCTGGCATAGAAATTTCAAAATATTCCGATAACGAGCTTGCAGCGTTAAGAAATCATTATCTTGGTTTTGTTTTTCAACAGTTTAATCTTTTACCAAAACTTACAATATTAGAAAATGTCGCTCTTCCGTCAATGTATTCAGGGTCAAAAGATGCACAGCACCATGAAGATCCAGCTAAACTACTTGAAATGGTTGGGCTTTCCGAACGTATAACTCACCGTCCAAGCGAAATATCCGGCGGACAGCAACAGAGAGTTGCTATTGCGAGAGCTTTAATAAACAAACCTCTTATAATTTTTGCTGATGAACCTACAGGCAATTTAGACACAAAATCAACAAAAGAAATTATAAAAATACTTAAAGATTTGAATTCTTCAGGAATAACCATAGTTATGGTTACCCATGAGCCTGAACTTACGACTTATGCGACAAGGATAATAAAGGTGCAAGACGGTCTTATATTGTCTGACGAGAAAAATGAATCTGAAAGCGCCAGCGTGTCAAAGCACCATTCTAGGCAGTTTAAGCGTAAACCTTTTTCGCTGTCAAGAATCAAAGATTATTGTGTGCAAGCTTTTGGATCTCTTACGGGAAATAAGATGAGGTCTGTCCTTTCAATACTTGGCGTTATGATTGGCGTTGCAAGTTTGATAGCTATGCTTGCTGTTGGGACAGGAGCAAAGAAATCTATTGAAGATCAGGTTTCAGGTCTTGGCTCAAACCTCTTAATGGTCTCTCCTGGCTCGTCTCAAAAACAAGGGATTTCTTATGATGTGGGCGCCCGTATGAGAATACTGGAGGACGATATTCTCGATTTGGAAGATAATATTCCGGAAATAGAAGATGAGGGTATTGTCGGTTATATTACGGGGCGCGGTCAAGTTGTTGCAAAAGGCAATAACTATAATACAAGGGTTGAAGGCGTGTCGCCGAATTTTCCACAGACGAGAGGATCATATCCTGTGTCAGGAAGATTCTTTACTAAAGACGAGGATAATTTAAGAGCGAGAGTCGTAGTCTTAGGCAAAACAGTCGTAAAAGAAATTTTTGGCAATGAAGATTTCAATCCTGTGGGTGAGTATATAAAAATCAACAGAATAGATTTTCAAGTCATAGGCGTGTTGCCGCCAAAGGGATCTAAGGGTTGGCGTGACGAAGATGATAAAGTTCTTATTCCTTTGAACACGGCAATGTACAGGTTTGCTGGTTCAAAAGAATTGCATTATCTTGACGTTCAAGTTAAAAGTGACGCCGATATGAATGAGGTGGGTGAGCGGATAAAAACAAGATTATTGTTTACCCACAGACTCCCGTCATCTGAAAGAGATGCGGTAAGAGTAATTAATATGGCGGAAATTCAAGCGGCAATGGAAGCGATGGGAAAAGCATTTTCACTTCTTTTGGGATCCATAGCTTTTATAAGCCTGCTTGTGGGTGGAATCGGAATTATGAACATAATGTTTGTTTCCGTTTCTGAAAGAACTAAAGAGATAGGTTTGAGAAAAGCTATAGGAGCAAACAATACGGATATCTTATTCCAATTTATAATAGAATCTATTTTTGTCTGTTGTGTTGGTGGATTTATAGGAATAATTGTGGGGGCTGGAATATCTTTTATAATAAGCAAATTTGCAGACTGGGATACAATTATCACGCCTTTTTCAATAATTCTTGGTTTTGGCTTCTCAGTATTTATCGGATTAATTTTTGGAGTATGGCCTGCCAGAAAAGCATCTCTACTAAATCCTATTGATGCTTT
>JAITDI010000007.1 GCA_031282625.1 Candidatus Endomicrobiellum meruensis
TCTTTCCAGTAGCCCCTTCCAGCGTCTTCTCATTAACCTTCTTTAGAAACTTCCTAAACTCTAGCCAAAACATTCAATCCCTCTATATATGCGTGGGAAACAAATCCCTTGTTTTCCCACTATATCTTTGTGTAAAATTGATTTATGAATTTGAAAGTAAGTTTTTTTAATGTTAAAATCTCAATAGAAAAAGCAGCCAAGAATTTTAATCTCTCGGGCGAGAGGCTTTTTTTCGTCGGCTGCTTTTCTATTGTCGGAACGGCTGCATCTCGCGGAAACAATTCCGTTCCTCTCATTAATTTCTTAAATTCTTTTTCCTTTTTTGCGAGATGCATTTTTGCTTCCTTTTGTTGCTTTATGTAAAGAATATTAATATTGTAATTTATAAATTGCATTTTGTCAAGTAAAGTTTGCAATAAGGAATTTTATGAAAGAAAAGTATTCTGAAATTGGAAAGAAAATTTTACAGGCACTAGCCCAAAAAATGTGGAGTCAGCTCGAATTGGCAAATAGAAGTGGAGTGAGTCGACAGGTTATTGGCAATATAATGAAAGGTAAAGTATCCCCGACGACAAGGACACTTGAAAAATTAGCAAAAGCATTAAACAAACCATTATCTTATTTGATGGATATTGCCTCTTCAAGCATAGATACAAACAACATCGTCAGTGGACATAAAGTCAGTGGCAGTCACATTAAAGTTAATGGCGATATTAATGTTAACTATTCTACAAGAATGAATTTGTTAGAAGAAGAAGTAAAGGTTTTAAGGTTACAGATAGAACTTCTGAAAAAGGATAAAAAGAAATAAAATTTATACATATGTTTAAATATTCATACAATTATAGTATGCTTAAAGAATAGTTAAACGAGAGCATAGGAGAAATATGAGAAAGATTATCTTTTTAAGTTTTGTTTTTCTTGTTTTTCTTGGGTTATTTTGTTCATGCGGTAAGAAGGACAGAGATAAAATTTTTCGTAATCCAGCAGATGGCATAGAAGTCAAATATAAGAACATGAGTTTGGCTGAAATAGAAGAAGACGTCAAACGGAAGAAAGATAGATTTAACGAAATTGCTATGCAGTTTATAGGTACGAACAAAACGTATACGAGTGAGTATTATAAAGCTGAAGAGGATTTAAATATGAGCCTAGTCTACCTAAATAAAAGAAAAGCGGAAGAACGTAAGTAACAGCAAGAAGCCGTTCGTAAAAACGCAAAGTAAGGCAAAATTTGAAGCGGGTGAAAGTTTACAGCACAAAGTTCTTTGTGAAGTTTGATTACAAAAATTTCTTTATTGATTTATCCGCTATGACAAACATTATTTCCATAGACGCTAAGATAAATACTGTTCATGAAGGCGTTAAATCGGTAAAAAAAGATATTAGATATGATGTCATTATGCTAGGTATAGGGTATAAGTTCGCAATTTAGTTGTTTTCGTCTCTTTAATAAAACCAATTTTGTCAATATGGTGTACACGGTATTGACAAATTGCGGTATATATACTACAATTATTGCAAAGGAAAAGTAATGATACCTAAGTATGAGATATTAAGGACAAGCTTTTTTGTTAAATGGTTTGATGAACAGACTCGCGACGTCGTGAGGGAAATTACAGACGGCGTTTTAAATTTACGTAGAGGCAATTTTTCAAATTGCAAATTATTAAGAAGCGGAGTATACGAATTAAAAATACATTATGGAAAAGGGATAAGAATTTACTATGCAAGGAACGGAGAGACAATATTAATATTATTGTATGGTGGAGCAGATAAGAAACAACAAGCAAAAGATATAGAAAAAGCGATAAAAATAAAAGAGTTATTGAAGGGGAAAATATGAAAAAGAAGATAGAAGTAGAGGGAATAAAGATTGAAGATGCTGAAATAATAAGAACAGATTTTTTTGAGGATTATGCGAGGCGATTAAGAAAAAATCCGAGAGAACTAGAAGAGTATAAGAAGCATATTATAAATAGATATAACAAAACACGGGATACGGGGCTATTTTTAGATAGCTTAAAAATAGTAGCAATGGCAGAAGGGAAAATATCTGGTCTTGCAAAAGCAGCTAAAACTGAAAGAAGCAGCGTGTATAGAATGTTATCAAAAAATGCCAATCCGTCATTTCATAGCGTAGTATCTTTTGTACATAACTTAGGAATGGACTTTAGATTAAGTACGGTCTCAAAGTAACAAGAACATGGAATATGTATAACTGCCGCTTTTAATAAGCTTCAACATTTATTTCGCTTTATCTGTCAGAAATTTATTATATAACCTCTGAGAAGAATATCCGTTTATATTTTTCAATTTATTAGTATCTCTAAATTGACCATGTTATTACATTATAATCATTAAATATAATGAAGTTTTGACAACATGCCTTCCAGAACACCTAGAAGTTTTATACACATGCTTGTGGTTTAAATCCATGCTTATCAACACGTGACGTATTGTCAGCAGTACTACCATAAAGCCTTCTGACTTCATATAAAATACAGGAGAACCTGACATTTCTTCGCGAGTTGCTGTATCCACCAAAAAGTAAGATTTTCCATCAATATCAACAGATGGGTGTGTCGCAATGCTACCACTCTTCCATATTGGATAATATCCATAACCTACACCAAAAGGGATACCCGCTACAAAAACATCATTTGTTAAACCAATTCAATCTCAATTTTAATGGCTCTAATAATTCTTATACTTATAAATATTCAGTTTAGTACTTTCTCACAAATCACAATATATTCAGAAAGCATTGTATTAAGTGTTTTACCTTTTTCATTTGTCGGGGAATTTTTTCTCGGCATAGATTTATTGCTTAATGCTCTTTCATATGTGATTAAATGCTTAAATCCATTTTCTTCAAATTTTTCTGCTATAAATTGGTCTGTTAGTAATTGAACATTCTTAACAGTTCTATTACCAACTACATAAATTGCTTTTCCACCTTTAAAAATACTTCCTGCAACTTCTTTTATTGAACTTCCTAAATCGTTATAAAATGCTGAAACTTCTAACGCTCTTTTCTTATCAACGCTGTCAATTTGAGATACAAAATCAGCAATAACTCCTTTTTTTATATTTTCCTTTAATTTTTGTCCGCCCATTAACATACTATCTATTTTACGAGCATAATCTATACCTAACCATTCGTTAGAAAGAGCAGAAAACTGACCGTAAGCGACAGTTGTGCGACTATCGCCATAAGGTGGGCTTGTCAACACAACATCAAAATGCTTGTCTGCAGAATTGAATTTATCATATTTTATTTCAACTTTTGTAGTGTCTTTTAATTTAGGCAAATAGAAGTTTTTATAGGAAGAAAATGTGTTGTCAAACTTCTTAAAATATACACCTATTACATCTGGATTAAAATTTAATAATTCTTCGGATTTCATACGAAATAACTTAAATTCATTGTTGCGGGTATAAGAGACCTCCCTAACAGTTTCTGAAAATGGAATTAGGAAAAAGTTGCGTATATTTTCGTTTGTAATCTTATCTATAAAATATTTCATAACAGTGAGGTTCTTGATAACTTCTTTTGAAAACCAGAAATCAATGTTTGTTATCTGCGGGCGTGACAATGCTTCAATATTTCGCTCGTTCTTTATAAAATCATACAAACTTTTTCTAAATGCTTTACGGGTTTCTAAAAGTTTGCCAGGTGATATTTTTGTAAATTTAACTTTTGACAGCAACACAGCAAGAGGATTTATATCGCAGCCATACATCTCTTTTATACCACATTCAAGTCCGCTTGAAAAAGATGACCCTGAACCACAATATGGGTCAAGAAGTCTTCCTTTAGATATGTTCAATTCTTTAAGTATATCTATACCTATTTGTGGCAACATTGTAGCAGGATATTTATGAAGATTAGGATAAGAAGAACTATAAGATTGTCCAATATAATCGTATTTTGTGTTTCTGATAACTTTATACATTATAAATCCTTTATATTATTAAAGAGTAGCGGTAATTTATCTTCATACGTTCTAAAACCTGTTCCATGATTTCGTGCCATTGTCCCTTTATCGTGTAATCTTAAATCAACCAATATATTCTCAGCACGGAATTGGTCTAATAATAATTCTGGCGAAGTTCCTTGCATTAGTTGCGCTCTGTAATAATGAAAATATTCTACACCGTCTCTTTCTTCTGTAAAGGTAGAAACAAAAAGCAGAGCGGGTATTTTCTGAATAAATCTATCAGCCAATGTCTGAAGTCGCCAAACAGCGACAATATCGCCTGAAATATGTCTGACTGATATTTCTGTTTTCCCAACATCAAGAAAAAGTCCCGCACTGTTTGGTTTTAAAGCCATCGTATAATATAAACCCTTTCTTCCGTCTTTATCAATGCTTCCATATTTTTTAACAGCATCCAAAGGTGGCATTTTCCAAACTTTGTTGTTAAATGTGAATAAAGTAATTAACCCATTAACATTTGTTCTATGTGCTTTTAATTCTGCTCCTTCAATATCTGGGGTGGTGCTGTTGTTCTCCAAAATTCCCAAAAGACTTTCTAATGTATAGCCTATGCCTGTCGCCCCAGAACGCTTTGTGCGGACAAATCCCATATCTTTAATCTTCTTAAATTTTCCCTTAAATTCCGCTATTCTCATTTAATACCTTTTATCAAATTTTCTATTTCTTGCGTTTTCTGCAAATTTTCTTTTAATAGATTTGTGGCTTTAGAAGGCAATTTATCTATTTCTTTTTGAGCTTTATTTGAAATAATTGAGGTTTCTATATTGTAAATGTCAGAAAGTTTTAATTGATATTTGATTTTCTATCGTCACTCTCGTTTAATGCTTTTTGCTACCCATACTTATACTATTTTTTATATTCCAAATAGGCAGACTATAGCTTACATATAGTTGGAAAAACTTTAAAACTCCTTTTATATTAAATACACAAGTTCTACCATCCTCTATTTTAATATAATTTTTCTAAAATAACAAAAAAAACAAGTCGCATTATTTGTATAGAAACAAATAATTTATATAAAAGTCAATAGCATTTTTCCCTCTCTGGTGGGAAAAAAGGTTATTGCTTTCAAAACATGATATTGAATACCATTAATTAAAAAGGGTTAATGGTATTTTTATGAAAAAATCGGCGTTATTTCATGTCAAAAAACGTGGGAAAAAGGGAATGTATTACGTATATTACTACGAGAACGGCGTTCAGAAAGCCGATAGAATATCTACAGACTACGGAGCTGTTCAGCCTTATTTAAGAAAACTAGCTCAAAGACTTGACAA
>JAITDI010000024.1 GCA_031282625.1 Candidatus Endomicrobiellum meruensis
GTTTAGACGAAGAAGAGATAAAGCGATATGTAAAATATCAGGAAAAAGAAGACTTGGGACAAGCGGAGCTTGCATTCTAATTTCAAGCTAACGGGCGTAAGCCCGTAGCAGTTGACTGTGGAAGTACCATAATTTATGATAGTAAAAAAAGACAAAGATATAATTCAAAATTATTTTGAAGATAATTCCGGCGTTAGAGGTTCTAACGCCGATTTTGTCGCTATAGCAGAAAAAGAAGAAGACATACCAGTTTTCCTAAAAGAGATGTCAACTAAAAAAATACCGATAACAATTGCCGGCGCATTAACTGCAAATACAGCTTCAGGACTTGCTTTTGGCGGAGCAGTTCTGTCTTTAGAAAAATTAAACAAAATTGGGAAAATCAAAAAAATTGATGAAAGCAATGCGTTAATTACTGTTCAAACAGGGGCAAAAGTTAGTGATATAAAAGCAAAAACTTACAGTGAAGGGTGGCTGTATCCTCCGGATCCTACAGAAAAGAACGCTTTCATTGGAGGCAATATTGCGACAAATGCTTCCGGTGGAAGAGGTTTTAAGTTTGGAGTTACAAGAGATTATGTTAAAGCTTTAAAAGTTGCATTTGCCGACGGATCTATTGCAGTTATTGAACGCGGTAAGTATTTTGCTGATAAAAATGGGAATATGATTTTTGATACTAATAAAGGCAAAAAAAAGATAACTCTTCCAAAATATGTTCTGCCAAATATTAAAAACGCAGCGGGATATTATAACCAGCCTCAAGCAGATCTTACAGATATTCTTATAGGTTCTGAAGGCACGCTTTGCGTTTTTATTGAGGCAGTATTAAAACTTATACCTCATTTTAAAGAAGTTTTTGGAGGCATAATATTTTTTGACGATAGAAATAAAGCCTATGAGTTTGTCAAAAGAATAAAAAGCATATCTAAAAGAGCAAAATCTGAAAATCTAAAAAATTCAATCAATGCTATGTCTTTGGAATATTTTGATAAAAACGCATTATTTTTAATAAAGGATGACTATCCAATTATACCAGAAAATGCTGAAGCGGGTATTATGTTTGAACAAGATGTTTATGAAGATAATTCTGATATCTTAATAGAGCAATGGATTAAAGAAATTGAAGACAACAGCATAAATTTGGAAAAAGTCTGGTTTGCTTCAAACATTTCTGAGATGGAAAAGTTTAGAGTTTTTAGGCATAAGATTCCAGAAAAGGTAAACGAAATTGTTAAAAAGAATAAGATTCCTAAGGTAGGTACTGATTTTGCTGTCCCTGATGGCAAACTTTCTACAATAGTTGATTTTTGCGAACAAGAATTTAAAAATGCTGGAGTTTTTAATTTAACATTTGGACATATAGGTGAAAATCACTTGCATGCCAATATAATTGCTACTAATGAGCGCGAATACGAAGAATGCAGAAAAATGTATATACGTATTGCTCAAAAAGTTGTTGAACTTGGCGGAACGGTGTCTGCTGAACACGGTATAGGGAAATTAAGGCATGCTTTTCTGGCAAAAATGCTAGGAGAAGAAGGTTTTAAAGAACTAGCACAATTTAAAAAAAGCCTTGATACAAACGGAATTCTTGGCGTTGATAATATATTCCCTAAGCAGTATCTAATTTAAGGAATGTTTTCTTTAAAGAAGTTGTATAAATTGTATAATTTTGGTTAGTTTACTTTTTAATATTTTATTGCCTATATCGCAATCAAATTTCCCAAACAGGAATAGATACAACATCGCGGTTTAATGCAATTCTTTCGGCTTGTAGGCAAATAATTGCTCCTAAACCGACTTTCTTGTTTAACTTAACTATTTGATTAAAATGTTTATAATCGGAAGCCTGAGGGTTTGCAGTTTTTTTAATCTCTATAGGATATAATATGCCATTTTCTTCTATAATTATATCAATCTCATTTTGATTTGTGTCGCGATAAAGATACATAGCAGGTTCTTTGCCATTATGAAGATAAGTTTTTAAAATTTCACCTACGACATAAGTTTCAAATATTGCACCATCCATTGCACCGTTCATAAGAGATTCAGGCGTAGTCCACCGTGTAAGGTAAGAACATAACCCTGTGTCCAAAAAATACATTTTTGGAGTTTTTATTATACGACTTGTTATATTTGGCGAATAAGGATGCAAAAGATAGACAAGCCCCGAACGTTCCAATATGCCCATCCATGTTTGAGCAGTTTTTGTATCTATGCCTACATCTCTTGCAAGTGAAGTATAATTTAGAAGCTTGCCTGTTTGCGCGGCAACTACTGAAACAAAATTAAAAAATTGTATTGGTTTTTCTACATTGTAAAAATCTCTAACATCTCTTTCAATATAGGACTGTATATACGAACCATAGTATTGTTCTCTATCAATATTTTTATCAACGACAGGTTCTGGAAGTTGTCCCTCCCATATAAGTTTATAAACTTGCTGAATTGTCAAAAATTTTTTATTTTTTATCTTATCATAAGATGGCAAAAAAGGTTTTGACAAAAAAGGATCTTTTATTTTTTCGTAGTACGATAAACCCATAAGGTCAAGAATTGCTATACGTCCAGCAAGAGATTCTTTGACGCCTTGCATTAACTTGTATTTTTGTGAGCCTGTAAGCCAAAACGAACCTTTCATATCGCGGTACTGGTCAACATAAAGTTTTATATAAGGAAAAAGTTCAGGTGCATATTGTACTTCGTCAATAATTACTGGAGGAGGGTTTTGTTGTATAAAAAGTTCTGGGTCAGTTTTTGCAAGCAGGCGAAACTTCATATTGTCAAGAGAAACGTAGTTATGCTTGCTCTTTTCTGACATATTCTTTAACAAAGTTGATTTGCCGACTTGTCTTTGCCCGTTCAAAAGTATTACCCTAAATCCTTTTGAAGTTCTTTCTATGACTTTGCTTAGAGTGCGTTCCAAATCAGACATAATATACCTCTTTAGTTTAATATGGAATTTATATCCATTTTATACTAAATTTATTTATATGTCAAAAATATCCTACATGAGTATATCGTTTAGTTTCCTCTTTTTATATCTCCTCACTCATAAAACCTATCATTTTTTACCTAACCAATAAGCTTAGGTAGTAAAGGTAGAATATTTAAATTTTTCAGATCCCTTGAGGATGATGAAGAGAGAGAAGAATTATATATTATCTCTGATATACTACTACCTATACTTGATTTTTTGCAAACTGTTTCTTACAATACTTTTATGGCTTCTTCTAAGGTGAGATTGCAAGAAGGGAGCTTATTAAATGAAAGGAGGGTTTAAGCTATGGTACAAAGAAAAGTAGCAACGGTAGCATTGATCTTTGTTGTTTCGTCTTTCCTAATGTTTGCAGTAGGAATGGTGTTAGTATCGCAGGCAGATGGGTGCGAACCTACAGCAGAATTGACAAGCGACCAACAAGACTCAAGAATTGATCCTACTCCTACTCCGATTGCCATAACACCTACAGCTGTAATTACCAATACTCTACCTCTGCTTCATACTACTGTGTCACCTAGTGTAGTGGATAGTTCAGCGAATGAAGTTGAAGAGACTCAGATTATTGCAACAATCCTTGCTGCAACACCTATACCAACGCAGCCCCCAGTACCTACCAATCAGGGTAATAATGAAGGAACAGAAGATTTATAAAATGTTGCTAGCAGCTTAGAGAAATTGAAATGCGTTTTTAAGATTAATATAATTACAGACAACTTGATTTACTTCAAGTTGTCTGTTGTTTTATCTCACAAGATACAATTCATTCTATTATTTTGGTACGGAGGTTTTTTTAATGCCTAGGGACATAGATTATCTTAACAAACAAATCATGCAAGAAAGTGTTTTTGTCTCAAAACTTTTAAATGAAATTTCAGTAGTTCTTGTGGGGCAAAAATATGTTCTTGAAAGAATGATAATAGGGCTTCTTTCAGATGGACATATTCTTCTTGAAGGTCTTCCAGGTCTAGCAAAAACTCTTGCTGTAAAAAGTTTAGCGTCAACCATAAAAGCCGACTATAAGAGAATACAATTCACTCCTGATTTACTTCCAGCTGATGTTGTCGGTACGTTAATTTACAATCCTCAAAACGGCAGTTTTGTCGTAAAAAAAGGTCCTGTTTTTACAAATATAGTGTTAGCTGACGAAATTAACCGCGCACCTGCTAAAGTTCAAAGTGCTTTGCTTGAAGCTATGCAAGAAAAACAGGTTACAATCGGTGACGCGACATATGAGCTTCCTAAACCTTTTTTGGTTATGGCTACACAAAATCCTATAGAGCAGGAAGGAACGTATCCTCTTCCAGAAGCTCAGGTTGACAGATTTATGCTTAAGCTTAAAGTTTCTTATCCAAATAAATCTGACGAGAAAATTATATTGGAAAGAATGACGCATACGGCACCTAAAATAAATTCTGTTATAAGTTTGGAAGATGTTAAAAGAGCAAAAGATTTAACAGAACAAATTTATGTTGACGATAAAGTTAAGAATTATATAGTGGATATAGTTTTTGCTTCAAGGAATCCAGATGAGTATGGACTAAAAGATTTAAAAAATATGATTTCTTATGGGGCTTCGCCAAGAGCTACAATAAATTTGACCCTTGCAGCTAAGGCTTATGCTTTTTTGCAGGGTAGAGGGTATGTTATACCAGAAGATATAAAAACAATAGGACATGATGTTTTGAGGCATAGGATACTTGTAACTTACGAAGCTGAGGCTGATTCCATTTCTTCTGACGATATAATAGACAAAATTTTTGGCGGTGTTGAAGTTCCATAAAATGTAAAAATTTATACTAACCGTCTGTCATTTTTAAAAATTGCTCTATAGGATATCATACACATGTTGGACAAAGATATATTAAAAAAACAAATACGGCAACTTGAGATAAGATCAAACAAACTCGTCAATGAAATTTTTGTTGGACAATATCAGAGCGTTTTTAAAGGGCAAGGAATAGAATTTTCCGAAGTTAGAGAATACCAAATCGGTGATGATTTTAGAAGCATTGACCGAAATGTTACCGCAAGGCACGGAAAACCTTTTATAAAGCTGTTTGCTGAAGAAAGAGAATTAACGGTAATCTTTCTTATAGATATTTCTGGTTCTCAGAATTTTAGCAGTTCTGATAAATTAAAATCTGAAGTCGCCGCTGAAGTGTCCGCTCTTCTTGCATTTTTTTCTTTAAAAAATAATGACAGAATAGGAATGCTTTCTTTTACTGATCAGATAGAAAAGATTATTAAACCTCGCAAAGGGAAAAACAATATTTTAAGAATTATAAACGAAATATTAAGTTCAAACCCTAAAGGCGTTAAAACTTCAATTTCAACAGCATTAAAAGCTATAAATGAAATATGGACTAGAAAAGCTATTGTTTTTTTGATCTCAGACTTTCAAGATGATGGTTATGAAAAGGATTTGACTGTAACGGCAAAAAGGCATGATTTGATCTGTATAAGAATAGAAGATGAAAGAGAAGCTGATATTCCAAAGATAGGTCTAATTGAAATAAAAGATCCAGAAACAAATGAAACGATATTAGCAGATTCTTCAGCTTTAGCAGAATCTTTTAAACTGAAAGCCTTAGATTTTAAAAACAAGACAGATAAAATATTTAAAAAAGCAGAAGTAGGTGTAATTAATTTAAATACTAAAGAGTCTTATGTAAAACCTATCATAAGATTTTTCAAAGAAAGAGAAATGAGAGCAGGTTTAAGATAGATGTCAAAAATTAAATTTTTTATTTTTTGCGGATCACTTATTATAAATTGTTGCATGTTTTTGTATGCACAAGAAATTGTAACGGTATCGTTAAACAAAGATAAAGCTTATGTTGGCGATGTAGTTGAATTTGTTGTGGAAGCACAACTCCCAAAAAACGCTCAAATATCTGCAGTTCAGAATTTTAGATTAGATGATTTTGAAATTTTGAAAACTAACATTAACCGCTTGCCTTATGATAATAACATCTATGAGTTGAAATTTGAAATTTCTGCGTATAAAACTGGACATTTAACAATAAAACCTTTAACAGTATTTTATATAAATCCTGATGGAACGAATAATTTATTTTTTACTCCTGAAAAAAGTATTGAGATACAAAGTCTTATAGCGGACCCTAAAAGTGCGGATATAAAGGACATAAAGAGTTTAAAGAAATTAAAGATAAAAGGTAGTTTTATTGTTTTGATTGTTGTTGTATTCTTTTTTATTGTAATATTGGCGATATATATCGGAAAAGATATTAAAGAAGAAAGAAAAAAAGCAAAAATTATTGTTCTTGATGTAAGAACATCATCTTTAAACAACTTAAATGATTTATACCAAAACAGAACAAACCTAACTACTAGAGATTTTTATTACAAAATGTCTGAGATTTTAAGAACATATATTTCCAAACAATACAAATTTGATGCTATGGAAATGACTACGTCGGAATTTTTTGAAAAAACTAAAGAGTTTTTACCTGCACAAGTAAACGTCAATGAGTTTAAGAATTATTTAAAAATTTTTAACCTTGCAAGATATGCAGATTTTATGCCAAATGAAAAAGAAATAGAAGATAATTATGCCTTTACGAAAAAACTTTTGGAGTTAATATGAGGTTTGCAAGTCCGGTATACCTTTTTATATTTTTTGTACTTTTGATTGCTGTATTTTTATATATAAATTTTTGGGATAAAAAACTTTTTAATCCTGTTGTAATCTTTTCGCAGGCTAAATTACTAAGAGTAAAGGATTTGCGGTTAAAAGAAAAACTTTTTAAACTTTTAAATATTCTAAAATATATTGCGATACTTTTAATTATTATTGCTCTTGCAAGACCTCAAAAAGGAAATGTTTATGAGCAGTCAAACGATCAAGGTATAGATATAATAATGGCGTTGGACACTTCCACAAGTATGCGATCTTTAGATTTTAGACCTCTAAACCGAATGCAAGCGGCAAAAAAGGTTACGCAGGATTTTATAAAAGAAAGAAAGTGTGACAGAGTCGGGCTTGTTATTTTTTCAGGGCTTGCTTTTACGCAATGCCCTATAACGACTGATAAAGATTCTCTTGCTGAATTTGTAGATAATATACAGATCGGTGACACAGGGATGGACGGTACTGCTATAGGTTCTGCAATAATGACTTCAATCAACAGATTAAAAGACAGCGAAGCTAAAAGCAAAATTATAATTCTTGTAACAGATGGAAATAATAATACTGGAGAAATTGATCCAATAACAGCTTCGCAAATAGCTGTAGAATTCAATATAAAAATATACGCAATAGGCGTTGGTAGTCCCGAAGGAGCGATTTATGAGATTGACGATCCATTTTTTGGAAAAAGAGAAGTCAGAGTTACTCAAGAAGCTATTAACGAAAATGCATTGAGACAAATCGCTAAAAATACGGGTGGGGAATATTTTAGAGCGCAAGATACCAAATCTTTTGAAAATATTATGAAACAAATAGATAAATTAGAAAAGTATGAGATTAAAGTTACGCAATTTACAAACTATAATGAGCTTTATAAGTACTTCTTAATACCTGCGTTTATTTTATTTCTGCTTATCATAATTTTGGAAAATACTTATTTGAGAAAAAATCCTTAATGCTTCTATAAGAATGAATTTGTTATTTCTAAATATGAATATTTTAGTTTAGGAGCGTTTATGTAAACAGAACTTTTTTTGCTTTTCCTGCTTAGGAAGTTACAGGATGTAGTCGTTAAGTTTTTATTCAAAGCGAGGGATATTTTATGTCAACAGAGAGATTAGTAAAGTGGAACAAAGAAAGTCAAGAATTTTTTGAAAAAGCAAAAGATAACAGTATAGTTCTGGATTTAGTTATATCTTATGGGTGTGCAAGTCAGACGGGAAAAGG
>JAITDI010000023.1 GCA_031282625.1 Candidatus Endomicrobiellum meruensis
TTTTTAGTTCTTTTTTGAGTTTTATGTGTGGAAGCCCTACAACAGTGTAGTAATCGCCATATATCTTATCTACAAAGTTGTCTCCTGAATCTTGAACAGCATAAGAGCCGGCTTTATCCATGTGTTTTCCAAAAAGTTGCTTGAGTTCTGGTTCGGACAATTTTTTCATTTTAACATAAGCAACGTCATAAAAGATAGATTTTTTATCTTTGTATATCAATGTAATGCCAGTATATACTTTATGGTTGCTACCATTTAATTCTCTAACAATGTCTTCGGATTCTTTTTTATCTTTAGGTTTCCCTATAATTCGTCCATTTAAGACTACAATAGTGTCTGCAGATATAATTAAACTGTTTGGATATTTATCTGCAACAAAGCGACCTTTTTGATAAGCAAGATTTTTTACCAAATATGAAGGTTTTATGAGGTTTATTTTTTCGTCAAAGCCGCTTGGAACAACGCCAAAAGAGAGACCCCACTCTTTAAGCAGGGTTATCCTCCTTGGAGAAGCTGACGCAAGAATAATTTCTTTATTCATAATTACTTTATGAAGTGTAGCAGAACTGCTTTTTGAGCATGTAATCTATTTTCAGCCTGCGCAAAAATAGAATTTTCATATTTTTCCATAACGTCTTCTGTTATTTCTTTGCCTCTTATTGCAGGAAGGCAGTGTAATACTATACACTTTGAAGAAGCTTTTTTAAGAAGTTCAGAATTTACCTGATAAGGTGTAAAAAGTTTTTTTCTTTTCTTCTCTTCCGATTCAAAACCCATGGAAGTCCAAACGTCTGTATATATTACATCGGCATTTTCTGTAGCGTTTATATCGCTTGTAACTTTGATTTCAGCTTTACTCTTTGATATATATTCTAAAGATTTATTCAATAATTCCTTCCCCGTTAGATATTCTTTTGGAGCTATTAAAGTTAAATTCATCCCTAAAACCGAAGCAATTGCAAGAAGAGAGTTTGAAATATTATTACCGTCGCCAATGTAAACTATTTTAATTTTTTTTAAGTCACTAGGTGTTATTATTTTGTGAAATTCCATTACGGTCATAACATCTGCCAAAATTTGGCATGGATGTTCTCTATCGGTAAGACCGTTTATTACAGGAATAGCTGAATATTTGGCAAATTCTTCAATATCAGAATGTTTAAAAGCTCTTATCATTAAACCGTCTAAATACCGAGACAATACTATAGCCGTATCATGTATAGATTCACCTCGTGAACGTTGCATTTTCTCAATGTTAAGAAAAATAGGCGTTCCGCCAAGCTGAACCATAGCTGCAGCAAAAGAAACCATTGTTCTTGTTGAAGGCTTTTCCAGCATGATGCCCAAAGCTTTCCCTCTGAAAGCATCAAGAGGTTTCCTCTTTTTTTTCAATTCAAATGCTTTGCTAAGTAACGTCTTGATTTCTTTTGCAGACAGGTCGTAAATTGATAATAAATCTTTTTTCTCCATGACAGAACTCCCCTGTAGAAAGTAGATTCTATAAAAAATATATGCTACAAAGCAATTTCAACGTAGAGGTTCTTGATCTTACTCACATTTTAGGAACAGAGATAATAATAAAATGGAACTTATAAATAATGCCGCTATGGTTTTAAAAGATTCAAAATTTGCAGTTGCTTTTACTGGTGCCGGTATTTCCGTTGAAAGTGGAATAGCTCCTTTTCGGGGTGAAAACGGAATTTGGAATAAATACGAGGAGAAACTTTTTGAAATAAACTATTTCTCTTCGCATACCAAAGAAGCTTGGGAAATGCTTTGTGATGGTTTTTACGAAGCAACTCTTAAATCAAATCCCAATAGTGCCCATATTGCTCTTGCGAAACTTGAACAAAATGGAATAATTAAAGCGGTAATAACGCAAAATATTGACAATCTTCATACAAAAGCGGGTAGTAAAAATGTATATGAACTACACGGTAATGCAAGTAATTTGACTTGCCTACATGACGGTAGCAAATATTCGGTGCAAGACTTTGACTTAAGAATTGCCCCTTGCTGCAAAAAATGCGGAGCAATATTAAAACCTGATTTTGTCTTTTTCGGCGAAATGCTTCCTGAAAAAGATATGCGAATGTCTGTTGAAGCAAGTAGGAATTGCGATGTTATGCTTGTCATAGGCTCTACTGGCATCGTATATCCTGCAGCGTCTTTGCCAGTTGATGCAAAAAGAAACGGAGCAATAATCATTGAAATAAATCCAAAACCATCAGCTTTTACAAACGAAATTACAGATATGTTTATTCCTATGGAAGCTGTAAAGGCTATGATGCAGATATGTGACTTGTTCAAAGAATAGGAATAGAAGTGTTCTCGATAGATAAAATACGTATTTCATATAGTTTTATAGTAAATGCTTGATATATATACAATAAAGTGATAATATAAAAGTTACGTTTTACGAGTATTTTAATTCCTAAGAGGAAGCAATGGCGGCACCATTTATAGAGATAAAAAATGTCTCTAAAAAATTTAAAAATCATAATCAAGAGTTTGATGTTCTTAAAGATATAAATTTAGAGATACAGAAAGGCGATATTTTTGGAATTATCGGATTTAGCGGCGCTGGAAAATCTACCCTTATTCGCTGTATAAATCGCCTTGAAACAGTTTCTTCTGGCACAATCCATATAGGTAACCACGAAATAGACAAACTTTCAAAAAAAGAGATGAATCTTTATAGACAAAAAATCGGCATGATATTCCAACATTTTAATCTTTTTGATTCAAGAACAGTTTATGGCAATGTAGCTTTCCCTTTGGAAGTGTCTGGAAAAAGCAAACAGGAAATAAAGAAAAGAGTAATTGAGATTTTAGAGCTTGTAAGCATATCTGATAAAAAAGATTTTTATCCAGGTCAGCTTTCAGGTGGGCAAAAGCAGCGTGTTGGCATAGCAAGAGCGTTAGCTAATAATCCAGACATTTTGTTAAGCGACGAGGCTACTTCAGCTTTGGATCCCGTAACTTCTCTTTCAGTATTAGATCTTCTAAAAGATATAAATAAAAAGCTCGGTCTTACTATTATTCTAATTACGCATTCGTTAGATGTTATAAAATATACATGTAATAATATGGCTGTTCTTGAAAACGGTTTAATAGCTGAAAATGGAAGCGTTAGGAAAATTTTTGCAAACCCGTCAAGTGAAACTGCCAAAGTGTTTATAAAGAATAACTCTGATTTGGCAAAGTTTGACTATTTAGGTGGAGGCGCTGTAATATGACGGAATTTTTAGCACAAGTTTTCAGCGCCGAAGTATGGGGATATGTTTTGCCGGCAACATGGCAGACTATTTATATGACAGCCGTATCAACTACTATTACAATATGTTTTGGTTTATTGTTTGGAATTTTGCTTTATGTTACGGACAAAGATGGACTTCATCCTTTGCCTATTTTTAATAAAGTTTTCGGAGCAATTATAAATTCAGTTTTATCTTTGCCTTCCATGATTGTTATCCTTCTTTTTTTACCGTTGTCAAAAATGATAGTAGGTGTGTCTTACGGTCCGAAAGCGTTTATTGTATGTTTATCTATTGTCTGCATACCTATATTTTCAAGGATGGTTGAGAACAGTGTTCTTGAAGTAGCCAAAGGCAAAGTAGAAGCTGCTAAAGCTATGGGTGCGTCAAACTTAGATATTATTTTCAAAGTTATGCTCCCTGAATCTTTGCCCACTTTAATAAGAAATTTTGTAGTTCTTACAATAACTCTAATATCAATAACTGCAATTGCTGGTTCTTTTGGAGCTGGAGGTCTTGGCGAGCTTGCCGTGCGTTTTGGTTATAATAGATACCGCTCAGATATTCTTGCGGCTGTTATTATAGTTCTTTTAGTTGTTGTTGAATGTCTGCAGCTTTTTGGAGCTTTTATCTCAAAGAAAATACTTAAAAAGAGACATCTCGTATAAAGTCTTGGTTTTCTACAAGGAGTGAAACATGAAAACGAAAAAGTTTTTTGCATTAATGTGCGTGTTATTGTTTAGTGCATGCGCTATTGCTGTGGATTCAAAGAAAACTATTTTAAAAATTGCAGCTGATGCTGTTCCTCATACAGACTTGATTGAACTTATTAAGCCCGATCTAGAAAAACAGGGAATTATAATAAAGCTCTACACCGTTACTGATACAACCCTTGTAAATACGCAAACTTCAGAAGGAGAGTTAGACGCTAATTTTTTCCAGCACGTTATATATATGGACGCTCAGGCAAAAGACAAAAATTTAAGCTTAGCTAATGCTGGAAATATTCATGTTGAACCTATGTCTATATACTCTGACAAATATAAGTCAATTTCAGACTTGCCACAAAACGCTAAAATAGCTATTTGTAACGACAGCACCAACGAATACAGAGGTCTTAAGCTTCTTGAAAAAGCAGGATTTATACAATTAAAAGAGTCCACAACACCTGTTACTGCAAGTATACGTGATATTGAGAAGTACTTAAAACCTATTGAAATTATTGAACTTGACCCGTCTTTAGTTACAAGGGTAAGAGATCAGTTCGACGCTTATATCGTGTGGGCTAGTAGAGTTTTAGATGCTCGTATTGACGCAAATAAAGCGAAATTGTTTAGTGAAGGCGCAGACTCACCTTACGTCAACATAATCGCTGTAAATCCCAAGAAACTTCATGATCCTGCTATTAAAGCTTTGGTTAATGCCCTAAGATCCCAAAAGGTGAAATCGTTTATGCTCGAAAAATACAAAGGGGTGATTATTCCTGCAAAGTAAAATTTAATTTTTGTTTAAAAGATTACCTAGCTTGATGGCTAGACAGTCTTTTTATTTTATATGCTTTAATCTTTGTAAAGTAGTTGACATATGGGAATATAATATAATCTATAAAATATATATGTTTATATGTATTAAATTATAAGGAGATGTAACTATGAAGAAGTTTTTAAGCAGTTTACCGGCAAGACTTATTTTTAGCATAATAATAGGAATTGCCGTGGGCTGTATTGCGAATGTTTATTTAATGCAAGTTGTTGTTAGCATTCAGAATATTTTAGGATCTTTTATATTTTTCTGCGTACCGTTAATCATTATAGGTTTTATTGCACCTTCAATTACAAGATTGGGACAAAATATTTCAAAAGTTTTGGTACTTGCATTTGTTTTAGCGTACGTTTCAAGTATAGGTGCTGCATTTATGTCTTGCTTTAGCGGATTTGAAATTATTCCTCATTTAAATATAAGCTCTACTCTAAATCAACCAAAGGAGTTGCCGAAGGCTATATTTGAGTTAGGGCTTTCTCCTATTATAAGCGTGATGAACGCTTTGATGCTTTCTATTTTGATTGGTATTGCTGCCTGCTGGAACAAATCTACAACAATCATTAGTTTGCTTGAAGAATTTCATAAAATTATCCTTTCAATAGTAACAAAAATTCTCATTCCTATTCTTCCAGTTTTTGTAGCTTTCACATTCTGCTCTTTGGCGTATGAAGGAGTTATTACAAAACAATTGCCTATTTTCGCAATAGTTGTTTTGATTGTTATTTTAGGACACTATATATGGCTTACAGTTCTTTACACTATTGCTGCTATATACTCAAAAAAGAATCCATTTCGCGTTTTAAAATATTATGGTCCTGCATATCTTACTGCCATAGGTACAATGAGTTCTGCTGCAACGCTTCCCATAGCTTTAGAAAGCGCAAGAAAATCCGATGTTTTGCGTAAAGATATGGTAGATTTTGGAATACCTCTTTTTGCAAATATTCATGTTTGTGGGTCCGTATTTACTGAAGTTTTCTTTGTGATGGTTATTTCTCAAGTGTATTATGGGGCATTGCCTTCCGTTGAGACAATGATTCTATTTTGCTTGCTGCTTGGAGTGTTTGCCGTTGGAGCTCCTGGTGTACCAGGCGGCACAGTAATAGGATCGCTTGGTCTTATTGTAAGCGTGTTGGGTTTTGATAATAACGCTATAGTTCTTATTCTTTCAATATTTGCTCTGCAAGACAGTTTTGGCACAGCCTGCAATGTTACTGGCGATGGAGCACTAACGCTTATTCTTACAAAATTTGTTGAAAGTCACAATAATAATTTAACAGATCTTAAAGTTGAGACTTTCAGTTAAAAAAATGTTAATATTATATGTGTTAGCTATGAGGTATAGTTGTTTCATAGCGAGAAATATACTGGAGGGACTAAAGTGAGAGAGAAATTAATAGCATTTTTATCGCTAGGGGCGTTGTTACTTTCAAACACTGTTTTTGGTTCTGCAGACAGCGTTACGCAAAGTTTAGGAATTGTGGCAGACGTCGGTGGAACAGTTATAATGCAGAGAACTCCTGAGGCAAATGATGGTAAAAATAAAGGTCTATCTGCGGCGTCATATTTATTTGACATAAAACTTACTAAAAAGTTTGAAGAAAATGGAATAGTTGTTGCACGTGTTAAAGGCGGAAGAGGTACTGGACTTGAACTAGATCAATCTGGTAATAGCGGTGTAAATACATACGGACAAGTAAACGCAAATGAGGATCAGACTTTAGATTCTGCGGCAAATACTCTTGCAAAACTTGTAGAGTTGTATTATGAACAGTCCATTCTAAATGATAAGCTCACAGTAGATTTCGGTAAGTTAAATTTCTGGGAATTTTTTGCAGATAATAATTTTGCTGGAGACGATAATAGTCAGTTCTTAACAGGAGCTTTTGCAGGAGATAAGACTATAGATTCAGTCCCTCAGCGTCCAGCACTGAGACTGAAATATGCTCTTTTTGAAAAACTTGATATTTCATATGCGTACTTTACAACAAATTTAGATCACTTTGATGCAAGTGGAATAAATATTGCTCAGTTTAATTTTAAACCTTCTACAAATGGCAACTACAGATTGTACGTATGGGGAAATAATGGTATTCACTATAAGCATAAAGACACTACTTCAAAGTCGGGATCTTATGGATTTGGCGTAAGTATAGATCAAGCAATAAATGATGACTTTGGAATATTTACAAGATGCGGATATAAGGAACATTCCTTTGGTAATTATGAGAGAGATACAAGTAAGTTTGCTTTACCTCTTTCTGCAATGTGGAGTATAGGAGCTCAATTTAAAGGTTCTAAGTGGTCAAGAGAAAATGATGTCTTGGGTGTTGCTGTTGGTCAAATATACGGTTCTTCAGATGCAAAAGGTGTTATTATAGACTATAATAGCGGAACTTATAAATATGGAGCAGAAACACAGTTTGAAATTTATTATAAGTTTACGATCAACAATTATATTGCTCTCACGCCGGCTTTTCAATATTTTGTAAATCCGAGAGGCGGTAATGTTTTGACGACAGCCACTTCAAACGCAGATAAGAATGTTTTTGTATATGGTATAAGGACAGCATTTAGCTTCTAGTTTTAAACTTTAAAAGAGTATTTTTGTTATCAGCAAGGATGTTTCAATTTTGAGACATCCTTGCTGATTTTTTGCGTAAGCTTTAACAAATAAAAAATAGACCTTCCAATTGGAATAATTGGGAGGTCTATCCAAATTCATACTTTTTGCTTATTTGCTTTTTTCAGAACCTTTAGGGGCAGCGGTTGCTGTTGTTGTATCTGTTGCAACTTCAACTACTTCTTCTTCAACTACTTCAACTACTTCAGCTACAGGAGCTTCTTTTGTTTTTTTGCTTCCGCAAGCTGCCAATGCAAAAGTAAATACTACAAACATTGCTGCAAACAACACAAATTTCTTCATCTTTACTTCTCCTTAAAATAGTTAACTACCGTGTAACAATTCTATATCTTTTGTTTTTCTTTTGCAAGTTTTACTCATTTATGCTAAACTGTCGTCATGACGATGATTCAACAACTTCTTGCGATAAAAGGGGTAGTTGATGGAGAAATTTTACGCTTTTGTAGATTGGTTGAACTCGTATCTGTGGGGTCCTCCAATGTTGATTTTCCTTATCGGTACTCACATTTATTTTACATTCAAAACTCGCTTTATCCAAAAAAAGATTTTTTTAGGTATTAAACTTTCTGTTAAACACGACAAAGAAAGCGAAGGCGATATTTCAGCTTTTAGTTCTCTTGCTATTGCTATGGCTGCAACCGTTGGCACAGGAAACATTATTGGCGTCGGCACTGCAATTGCTCTTGGCGGACCGGGAGCTGTTCTTTGGATGTGGTTTACTGGTGTTTTTGGTATAGCTACTAAATATGCGGAATCTTTAATTGCTGTTAAATGTAGAGTAAAAACAAAGAAAGGCACAATGCTTGGCGGCGCTATGTATGCTTTAGAGCGAGGACTTAATTTAAAGTTCCTAGGCATACTATTTGCTTTATTTGGCAGTATAGCGGCGTTTGGCATAGGCAGCAGTGTACAGTCAAACGCTATAGCTACTGTGTTAAATGAAAATTTTAGTGTACCAATGTGGTTGTCGGCTGTAGGCATAGTAATTTTTTTGTCTTTGGTTATACTAGGCGGGCTAAAATCAATTTCTGATTTTTGTGTAAAATTAGTGCCTTTAATGGTTGGTTTATATGTAATGGGCTGTATAGTGATTTTATTTATAAACAACCATTATATTTTACCTGCACTTGCAGAAATTGTTAAGTGCGCCTTCTCGCCAAAAGCAGCAGAGGGTGGCTTTATAGGGGCAAGCATTATGGCAGCTATAAGACACGGTATGGCAAGAGGTTTATTTTCAAACGAATCAGGCATGGGATCAGCTCCTATTGTGGCAGCAGCAGCAAAAACTAAAAATTCTGTGAGACAAGCTCTTATATCAAGCACGGGTACATTTTGGAGTACTGTTGTTATTTGCGCTATTACCGGTATGGTTTTAGTTTCAAGTATTATGGCTCAACCAGAAGCTGTGGATTTAAATAGTATAAATGGAGCAATTCTTACACATATAGCTTTTTGCCAAATAAAATATGTAGGACCCACTATTTTGACTTTTGGACTTATAACATTTGCTTTTACCACTACGTTGGGGTGGTCATATTATGGAGAGAGATGCATGGAATATCTTTTTGGGGTAAAATCTAATCTTCCCTATAGGATTATTTATGTAATTACTGCTTTTCTTGGAGTAGTTATGCCTTTGGGTGTGGTGTGGAATATTGCAGATTCTTTCAATGCTCTCATGGCTATACCTAATTTAATAGCAGTGCTACTGTTAAGCGGGCTGGTAACAAAAGAGACAGACTATTATCTTACAGGAGACAATCTGGATAAAGTTGACAAAACTCCTATTCCAATGCTTTCGTCATCATAAACAACATTAGATCATGACAATGATAATGATGATGATGTTTGTTGAGACTGTTTAAGTTGTCAATATAAATAGTTTTAAATATTAAAGCTACGCAGACATTATTGGCATAGCTTAGTAAAAAAAATTAATAAAAATTATTAAAACGTTATTACTTTATAACTTCCTTTGAACAGTAAATCTTCATACTAACTCCCTATTTCTGATGATGGTAGTAGTCCGCCAGATATACCTTGAAACAATAGTACATTGTATTTTAATTATAGGAAGTCGTTGTGCTAACCTACAAATTTATAGATTAAGAAATCATATTTAATTATTTAGTTTTAATTATTTTTTCGGTAACTTTTTCGCCGGTGTTTATTTTTGTTCCTGTGAGGATTATATAAGATACTTTTGGAATCAACGCATCACTTGCTGATACATAAACTGATGAAAGATAAGCCTTTTCGTTGTTTATAAGAATTTCAGCTTTGTGCTCGCCGTTTACTAAGATAATTTTCATAGGTCTGTCTTTAACAGCTTTTAAAACTAAGCTATATGAATTGTCGTTATTGTCAGTTACAGTATAGCCATAAGCTTTTTTTTCAAAAGCTGTAATTTCTTCACGTTGTCCTTGTTTTGCATACAAAATCCAATAGGCATCCACAGGATTTTTTTTGTTTATGTTGCCATTTAAATCCAACCTTGTGTCATACATAACAACGTTAGCATTTTTATTCCTTTCTATTTTAAAGAGATTCTTGCTTTCTGCTAAAACTTCTGTATTGTATAAAAATGAATAGATCAAACCAAAACATAAAGCGACGATAATTTTCTGCATTTTTAAAATCCACCTTTTAGTTTATAAATCAGCATAGTTATACAAAATTATTCTATGAACATTAATATTTTGTTAAAATTGACATTTATTTTTTCTATGTAATAGAATACTTAAACTGGTAAATATTAAGGGGTTCTTGTATGAGAGTATCTATTAAGGCTAAATATGGCTTTGCATCTATGATATATTTAGCGCAAAAATATAATACTGGCGAATATGTTACAGTTTTGAGTTTAGCTGAAAGGCTAAAGATTTCAAAGATATATTTGGAACAAGTATTTTCCCTTCTTAAACGCGCTGATCTTGTGTCGTCAATAAAAGGATTTCGCGGAGGATATCAGCTTGCAAGACCTTCCAATAGTATAACTGCATTTGACATATTATCAGCTATAGAAGTATCATTGTTTGAGAAATCTCAGGAATCTTCTATTGAAGGCGAGAATGGTATAGAGAAGACAATTCAAAATTCTGTTTTAGAAAAATTAGACGCTTCAATTAAAGCAACGCTTTTGGCAATAAGTCTTGAAAGTCTTGTTCTTGACGCTCAAAAGCATTCGTCAGAAAATGGTTATATGTTTTATCTATAATTGAAAATATTTTAGTTTTTAGAAATTTAATTTAAAGAGGAATTATAATGAAGAAATTAGTATTAATGAGTATGTTTTTTTAGGAGTTCAATGTGGCATCTATAGGACGGCAGCTTTACATCCCCAAGAATTTAGGAAAATCCTAATGAAGAAATAGGTGAGTTTATGTAACAAGAAGATAATGAATTTGGATGGTTTATTGATCTCGAAAATATGCTTTTTCAAGCTTCGGGAAAAGCTTTAGCGTCTCTTAGTGATGACGATTTGATTTAAAAATTTTCGTTTAGACGTTTCGCATTTTGGGTTTTATCAATAATTTTATATAATTTAACTAACCTAACCACTGTTTATAAATATTCCCTTTAAAGCAATTATATAAAGGGAATTTTTGGGTTTATTATGAAAAATTTCTCAGTAGTTATACTTGCCGCAGGCGCAGGAACAAGAATGAGGTCTTCTTTGCCGAAAGTTATGCACAATCTTTCAGGCAAACCCTTAATAAAGTGGATTATAGACTCTGTTTCCTCTTTAAAGCCTGATAATATTGTTGTAGTGTTGGGATATGGAGCGGACAAAGTTGAAGAATATTTATCAGAGATAAACGTAAAGAATTTAAAGATTGTTTATCAAAAAGAGCAGCTTGGTTCCGCGCATGCAGTTATGCAGACGGAGAAAGTTTTAAAGAATTATAGCGGAAATATTTTAGTTTTAAGCAGTGATGTTCCTCTTATCAACGCTAGAACATTGTCAACCCTGATAAAAAATAATGACAAGACTACTTCTTCTCTTACCGTTTTAGCTGCTGAAGTTGCAAATCCATTTGGCTATGGCAGAATAGTAAAAAAAGATGGTTTTTTGGAAAGAATAGTTGAAGAAAAAGATGCAAATATTTCTGAAAAACGGATAAATCTAATAAATTCCGGGATATATTGTTTTGATAAGAATTTATGGAAGGCTCTTTCAAAAGTTAAGCCTAATAATTCTAAAAAAGAATACTATATAACCGATACGGTTGCAATACTTAAAAGTATGGGTAAAAGTGCGTCTCTAACTGTTATAAAAGATGAAAATGAAGTAAAAGGTATAAATAACAGATTAGAACTTTCGCAAGCAGAAGCTCTATTAAAGGATAGAAAAGTAAAAAGGCTTTTTGAAAGCGGCGTAAGCATTATAGATGCAGACAAAGTATATATCTCCTACGATGCAAAAATAGGACAGGATACTGTTATATATCCTGGCGTTTTTATTGACACAAACGTTGTTGTAGGCAAAGGCTGCGTTTTGAAAGGTTCAAGCTATATAATTGACGCTAGGATAGACGACGGGAGTATAATTTCTTATTCTTACATAAATAGAGCCATCATTGGCAAGAATGTTAAAATCGGACCCTTCTCTCATATAAGACCAGGATCAGTTTTAAAAGACAACGTAAAAGTAGGAAATTTTTCGGAAACGAAAAAAGCTGTAATAGCAAAGAATTCTAAAGTTAATCATCTTTCATATATAGGCGACGCCGAAGTAGGGGAAGATGTAAATATAGGAGCTGGGACGATTACATGCAATTATGATGGGATAAACAAGCATAAAACGGTTATTGGTTCAAATTCATTCGTAGGTTCTAATGTTAATTTTATTGCTCCTGTTAAAGTCGGCAATAATGCTTTAATAGCTGCAGGATCAACTGTAACCCGCGATGTCCCGGCAGGTAAACTTGCGATAGCAAGAGCAAGACAAGAGTTAAAGCGTAGAATAATAAAATAAAAAATTATTTTGAAATAAATGTCGTTTTCGTTTAAAGAAAGGCTAAGAGAGGCATTATGAAACTTAAGATTATTTCAGGTAACGCTAATATAGAGCTTGCAAAACAAATTACTCAGAAGCTTGGCGTTGAGTTGAGCGAAGCAAAAGTAGGGCATTTTAGCGATGGAGAAATTCAGGTAAAAATAGTTGACAACGTTAGAGGAGCAGATTGTTTCATAATTCAGCCTACATGCCCTTCAGTTAATGAAAACTTAATGGAGCTTTTAATTATAGCGGACGCTTTAAAGAGAGCGTCTGCAAGAAGAATAACTGCTGTTGTTCCTTATTATGGTTATGCAAGACAAGATAGAAAAGCCGAGCCTAGAGTACCGATTACGGCAAGGCTTGTTGCAAATCTTTTAGCAACGTCTGGTGTTACAAGGCTTTTAACTATGGATTTGCACGCTGGACAGATTCAGGGTTTTTTTGATATCCCCGTGGATCACCTTTATGCCAAGCCTATTTTGTCAAAATATTTTCAAGATAAAAATTTAAAAGACGTGGCTGTGGTTTCTCCTGACGCAGGTGGCGTAGAGAGAGCAAGGTCTTTTGCAAAGCTTATCCATGCGGACTTGGTAATAGTTGATAAGAGAAGACCTCGCCCTAACGAGGCTTCTATAATGAACATCATAGGAGAAGTAAAAGATAAAACTTGTATAATACTAGATGATTTAGTTGATACCGCAGGTACGTTGACAAAAGTTGCAGATGTCATAAAAGAAAAAGGCGCTACAAAAATTCTTGCTGTAGCATCTCATGGAGTTCTTTCTGGAGAGGCAAAGCAGAGAGTTCAAAATTCAGCTTTGGAAGAGCTTGTAATAACGGATACTATTCCATTGTCAAAAGAAGGACCAAATGACAAGATTGTTGTGCTCAGTGTTGCGCCAATATTGGCAGAAGCTATTAAGAGAATTTCAAATGACGAGTCAATAAGCGCATTATTCCTATAAAAATAAATTGCTGTTGTAATAACAATGGAGGATTGTAATGAATGAAGTAATTTTAGATGTTGAATTAAGAGCAGCCGGTACTAAGGGAGGACTTTCTTCTTTGAAAAAAGAAGGAAAAATTCCGGCTGTATTTTATGGAAAAAATGTTAAACATGAATCTATATCTGTTAATGCTAAAGCTTTTGCTTCAGTAATAGAAGCAAATGGAGCAAATGTAATTATAGATTTAAACTTTAAAGACGGCAAGAAACCAGCTATTGTGAAAGAAATCCAAAGAGACGTTTTGACTCAGGTTCCTATTCACATAGATTTTCGCTCAATTTCTCTTGAAGATAAAGTTGAAGTTTTGGTTCCTATACACATTGACGGTGTTGCAGACGGCGTTAAGAATTTTGGTGGAACGATGGAATTTATCGTTAGAGAAGTTAAAGTTAAAGCATTACCTAAAAATATTCCTCAAAAGATTAGTGTAGATGTAAGCGCACTTGGCATAGGGCAGGGAATAACCATAGCTGACTTGCCTAAACTTGAAGGTATTGATTATGTCCAGGATCCTTCAACATTGATTATTAATGTTATAGCTGCAAAAGTTGAGGAAGAAAAACCTGCAGAAGCGGCAGTAGGAACGGAACCTGCTCAGCCAGAGGTTATAAGCAAAGGCAAGAAGGATAAAGAAGGTGAAGAAGGAGCAGAAGCGGCAGTTCCTTCTCCAGCAGCAAAGAAATAATAAAATAGATTATGGAGTTGCCGGTGTCTAAACAGATCAAGCTTTTTGTCGGACTTGGCAATTCTGGTCATAAATATAAAAATACCCGTCATAATCTCGGTTTTATGGTTCTGGATTCAATAGCTTTGGCTAAAGATCTTGAGTTTAAAAATTGGGACAATGTGGCGGATATTTCTTTTTATGAGGGTTCTTCTATAGGAAAAGTATGGCTTTTGAAGCCTACTACTTTTATGAATCTTTCCGGAGACGCCGTATCATCTTTTGCAAAATATTATAAAATCAGTACGGAAGAGATAGTTGTTTGTTACGATGATTTTTCTATACCTCTTGGCGGATATAAAATTAGAATGTCAGGTTCTGCAGGCGGACACAATGGCATAAAATCCATCATAGAACGGCTTCATACGGATAAATTTCCGAGAATAAAATTCGGCATAGGTCCATTGCCAAAATGTATGGACATGTCTGATTTTGTTTTGTCAAAATTTGCAAAAGAAGATGAAAATAAAATAAATTTAGTAAAAAAACTTTCTGTTGAAATTTTTGATGAAATAAATGCGTCTAATATTGACAAAGCAGCTTCTAAACTGGCAAATAAAAATAGAACCCTTGAATAGTTTTTTATATAAAATTTCCGTAACTATGTCTTGGGAATATTAAAATTTTAAAAGGTATCGAATGTATAAAAATAGAAACAATAGAAAAGAATTATCGCTTGAAAATATTATATATGGACGCAATTCGGTTTTAGAGCTTCTTAAAGCAGGTAAACGTACTGTAAACAAATTGATGGTTTCGCAGACTGCAAGAGGCTCTGTAGTTACAGAAATTATTAGTCTTGCAAAACAAAAATGTATTGCCGTGCATACAGTTCCTCCTGAAAAACTTGACAGGTTTTCAGAGAAATCGCAAGGCATTGCTGTAGAAGTCTCGCCAACAGAATACATAGAGCTTGAAGATTTAATAAAACAATCAAAATCTTCGCCAAAATCGTTACTTGTAATATTAGACGGTATAGAAGATCCTCATAATTTGGGCGCAATAATAAGGAATTGCGTAGTTTTTGGAGCTAACGGCGTGATAATACCCAAATGGAGAGCTGCAGGTGTAAATGAAACCGTTTCAAAAGCATCTGTCGGAGCAGTAGAACATATTTCAATATCAAAAGTTGCAAATATAAATCAAGCAATAGATTTATTAAAAGAAAATAACTTTTGGATAGTCGGTGCGGAAAACGGCGGACAAAGTTTAGAAGATTCAGATTTGTCTTTCCCGTTAGCTATAATCATAGGAAGCGAAGGTTTTGGACTTCACAGTTTAACCAAGAGATGCTGTGATTTTTTAATATCAATACCTCAGAAAAACGCCATATCTTCACTTAACGCTTCATGCGCTTGTGCAGTAATTTTGTATGAAATTTACAAGAAACGGAAATGAAAAAAACTGTAAAATCTTCATTTTTTATTTAACACTGCAAGAAAAAAATGAAGATTTTACAGTTTTTTGAAATTCTTGCAAACCAAATTTTTCTATATATGCTGGTAGTTCAAAATAATTAAAGCGTTTGAATAAATCTGTGTTTTTTACAATAGATTTAATCTCTTGGAAAGAGAGTTCTCTGGATAAAACTATTCTTTTAAAACCTGCTTTTTGAGCTTCAAAAACACCGTAGCTGTTATGTATTGACAGCTGGGTGCTTGCATGGAGTTTTAAATTATGAAAATATTTTTTATAATGTTTGCTATTCCTAAATCTTGTACAATTAGCGCATCAACTTCAAATTGAGATAAAAAATTTAATTGTTTTACAGCTGCATGAATTTTATTTTCTTGTAAAAGAGTATTAAAAGCAGCATAAACTTTTACATTTTTTGTGAGCATAAGCTGTATAATTATAAAAATCGTAATTGCTAAAGTTTTGAGCTTTACTTCTTGCACTGAAATTTTGTAATCCACAATATACTGCATCTGTGCCGGCTTCAATTGCGGCAATAAACGCTTTTTTTGACCCTGTGGGTTAATAACTCAATTTTATTCATAGAAGCCATTATACAAAATTGCATGTTTAAGTTTGACTTTAGGGTTAGGATTTATATAAAATAGAATTTCAAGCAAGCATTTTGTTTGCATTATATGTTTGATTGTGAAAATTTTTCTTCCGACTTCTATCCTATCCAAGCAAACATTAATATTAGATGTGTTATATGTAATTATCCAATTGTCAGGGTGTTTTATTAGTTGATTTTTAATGATTTTTAATTTTTTAGCCTTGATAAATGGTAAAATAAAGGAGTAGCAGGTGAATAAAGTGGGTATAGTTTGTACAATGGGACCAGCAATACGTTCCCTTGAAATTTTGAAGAATCTAGCTAATAGCGGTATAGCTATAGTAAGGCTTAATTTCTCACACGGGACTTTTGCGGAGTATGAAAAAGATATTTCTTTAGTAAGAAGTTTGAACGAAGAGTATAAGAAAGATATAAAAATTCTTGCCGATTTGGAAGGTCACAGAATAAGAGTCGGTAAAATTGAAGGTGGGAAAGTAGAATTAAAGAAAGGTCAACAGCTTATTCTTAATAATAAAGATATAGTAGGAACCAGTAAAGAAATTTCAATAGACTATCTAAATCCTCTTACAGATATTACAAAAGGTCTTACAATTTTTATAGATGATGGAAACCTTGTATTAAAAGTTTTATCTTCAAAAGAAGATGAGCTTGTTACTGAAGTTCAGATGGACTATGTTTTAAAAACTCATAAAGGTGTAAACATTCCTGATACAAAACTAAAATTTAAACCTTTGGAAGATAAAGACCTTAAAGGTTTGCTTTTTGCTTTGGGTCAAAATGTTGATTATGTGGCAAATTCTTTTGTTAGAAATGCTGCTGACATGCAGCCCATAATAGATATAATAAAAGAACAGAAAGCTAAATGTAAACTTGTAGCTAAAATTGAAGATATATCTGGAATCAATAATATTGATGAAATTCTTAATGTTGTTGACGGAATAATGGTTGCTAGAGGTGACATGGGCGTGTCTTTGCCTCTTTATTCTGTGCCTATAATGCAAAAATACATAATAAAGAAATGCAAATCTCACAATAAGTTTGTAATTACGGCTACGCAAATGTTGGAAAGTATGATTAAAAATCCTGTGCCTACAAGAGCAGAAGTCAGCGATGTGGCTAATGCGGTTTTGGACGGAACTGACTATACAATGCTTTCAGCTGAAACATCAGTAGGGCATTATCCTGAGAAAGCTGTTGCTATGATGGGTAATGTTATAAAGTACACATTGGAAAATAAATCAAAGATAGTTTAGCTTTTTTATACAAAGAGCGCCTGTCGTTATAATATTAGTTTTTGCTAATTTTTCGGCAGGCTATTTTTTTGATTAGATTGGGAGAAAAAATGGGAATTGTTTATTCCTTGATAGCTGCAAGCGCGGCGATGGTGGGGACTTTAATAATTTTAACATTTCATAAATGGTCTGAAAGAAATTCTTTTCTTATAATAAATTTTGCAGCTGGCGTTATGCTTACTCTTGCTTTTACTCATTTAATACCGGAGGGATTTGAGTTAAATTCCAATACGATGTTTTATGTCTTAATTGGGTTTTTGGTTATGTTTTTTTTGCAATTTATTGTTTTATTCCACCCATGCCACGATCATGAGTGCCACACTCACACGCATATAGCTTCTGTTGTAGGTTTATCTCTACATTCAATTATTGATGGACTTATGATAGCCATTGGCTTTGAGGCTAATGCGGAATTAGGAATTCTTACAACGCTTGCTATTTTGTTTCATAAACTTCCAGATGGAATAACTATTTCTGGAATTTTACTTCATAAAGGTACTTCTAAAAAGAAAATTTTCCTTTTTTCTCTTCTTACTGCATTATTTACGCCTCTTGGCACAATAGTCGGTCTCTGTTTGTTTAAAGGAATGTCCTTACATATGGTAGGGGCATTTTTAGGAATAACGGCAGGGGTTTTTATTTTTCTTTCAGCTTCAGATTTGATACCGGAAACACATAAGTCAAAGGATAAAATTACGTCACTTATGTTGTTTGCAGGAGTGTTTGTTGTTCTTGCTGTAGAACGTATAATAGGACATTGATTTATAATATTATGATAAGTGGTTTTGGAGATTTTAAACAATGAAGAACGAAATAAAGAAGTTTCCATATACCGATATTTTGGGTTGGTCTATATCAAGGTATGACAGATTCTCAAACTGTAAACGTCAATATTTCTACGATTATTATGCAAAGCATGATAAAGAAAATCCTCTTGAGAAAATTGTATTTTTAAAGAGTTTAACTTCAAAAGCTTTGGAAATAGGAAATATTGTCCATGATGTTATAAGAGACATGCTTCAAAGATTTCAAAAGAGCTCAAAACCAATAAACAAAGATAAATTTTTTAAATATGCGTTTAATATGACTCAAGAATATTGTGGTGCTAAAACTTTCTTTGAACATTATTACAATGGTGATTTAATTCTCGTTCAAGAAATATACTCAAAAGTTAAAAATATACTTGAGAATTTTTTAAACAGCTCTCGTTTTTCCTGGATTGAGAAAAACGCCGTTCCCAAAAGCTCAGAGTGGGTTATAGAGCCTGCAGGTTTTGGAGAAACAAGAATAAATAATTATAAAGCGTTTTGCAAAGTAGATTTTTTATTTCCCATAGGAGATAAAATATATATTATAGATTGGAAAACCGGCAAATGTGACGATGTTAAACATTCAAAGCAATTGACTGGATACTCTCTGTGGGCAAACTACCATTTTGAAAAGAAAGCTACAGATATTGTGCCAATGATTGTATATCTTTATCCTGAATACAAAGAAAAAAATGTAAAAATCAATGATATATCTGTATCTGAATTTGCAAATACTGTAGAATTAGAGACAAAAGATATGTATGAGTATTTGATTGATATTGAGAAAAACATACCTAAAGATAAAAAAGAGTTTCCTGTTACCTGTAACACGTTTTTTTGTAAATACTGCAATTATAAAGAAATTTGCCGCGCAAGCAAATTTTAAAATTGATTCATTTTATCGGGCATTAAATGGATTTCCTTGGTAAAAACTATAATTATATACTTTTTATTTCTGCATGGTCATATATATTTCTTGCTTTGTCTTGTTTTATTGGACAAAGAACAAAATTAAATAAGATTTCATATCATTGGTTTATTTTATTTGCCGTTTGTAAAGCATTTGTTAAGTTTATAGAGACCTTCTCATACGGTGATGTTATTTCAAACTCACTTCTATCAGCCATATATTGGCTTTTGGTTTATGTCTGCGATATTTTTCTGTTTCTCGGAGCAGAAGTCGCATATTTAAAAATCTCTAAACGCAGCAGTGTAATAAAGTATTCTATATTTCCGCTAATTGTTATCCCTTTGATTGGATATTGTTTTTACGGTATTGTCGTATTTAAAATGCTTGTGTTTATTTGTTTTTTTGTTACGGCTTGGATTCTTATTTTGCTTATAGAGTACAGATATTACAAAGTTGCTTCTGAACAGAAGAACAAAATCTTGGCGATAATTATCTGTTCGGCGTTTTTTGGTATTAATGTGTGCATTTTAAAAATTTTAATATTTCTGAATGTAGATTCTACAGAAATATTTGCTATGATGCGGATGATAATAGCTTGTTCGGCGTTTGCAATATCAAATTTAATTTTCAAATATTTTAAAATCTTAAAAGAGAAGAATGTAAAAATATACGATTATATTCCGTTTTATTGGAAACACATTCCTTTGGCTTCTATTTTAGTTTTATTGTTTCTCTTAGGATTCTTCTTTTCCAATTATCTTGAAACAGATGCAAAAAATACGATTGTAGAAAATACAGATTCAGCAACTACAGATATACTTGGAACATCTTCAATTATTTTTGAGAAAATAGATCAAATATCCAAATCTTTATCCAATTCGCCATTTTTAAAAGAATCTTTGTCTAATCCATCTTCTGATAATATTCCTAGAATTGCCAAAATGCTAAATGCATATAAAAATAGTTTTGATGTTTCCTTAGTGTGTGTTTTGGACATGGATAGTAAAATTGTTTTCTATTCAAATTATCTGGATATGAATTTCTCACAAAAAAATAAAATATATAATGAAAACGCAAAATTTTTTAAACATTTGAAAACATTGATTAAAAATAAAGCTCTTATTAAGGAAAATAGTTATATAAACGATAGCTCTTTTTACTGTGCTTATGTAATTAATAATAGCTATGGCAAAGATGGTATTGTTTTTGTAAAAGATTCAGTACTTGGGATTGTTAAGAAATTAAATGAGTTTGATAATGCTTTTATAATAAATGAGCGTGGTAGAATTTTAATATCTGGCGAAGAAAACGCAAGTGTTAAAAATTTATGGAACCCTGATGGTGTGTTTGGAAAAAGAAAGTCTTTGCTATTATCAGAAGTAGGAGATAAAGATATTATTTCAATAAATAACAAACAGTTTTATGTGTCAAAAAAATTCTTAAATAGAGAAAAATGGTCTGTAGTAAAGTTAACGCATTTAGGCACTATAAGTCAGTCTAAATCTTTAGGGTATTTGATAACGAGCGCTTTGGTAGTTATATTGCTCTTGATATCTTATTCAATAAATCAGTCCAATAAAGTTTTAGCCTTGGCATTATTGCACCAGGATATTTTGGATTCTGCAAAATCTATAATTATACTTTCAACAGATTTGCAAGGCAGAATAGTGGTTTGTGGTGGTGGGACTCGCATTTTAACTGGTTATGATATTGAAGAGCTTATTCAGACAGATTTTTCTGAAATAATATTTTTTGATAAAAATAAAAAATCCATAACATTTAACAAAGCTGTAAGTTCAGAAAGAAAAAGTGGTCTTGAATGGCTTTGCCGCAGAAAAGACGGAACATATATAGATGTTCTTATGTATATTATTCCTCAATTTTCTGTTTCTGGGAAAGTGATTGGCTATATTTTCTCGGGTCTTGATATAACAGAGACAAAGAAAGCCGAAAAAGCTCTTGAAGAGCAGTTTCAGTTTTTGCAATCTTTATTGGATAATATTCCAGTGGCTGTTTACTATAAAGACGCGCAAATGCGTTTAACAGGCTGCAATAAAGCGTTTGAAGAAATAATATCGCACTCAAAGAGCGAAATAATAGGGAATTCAACCGAATATTTATTTTCTGATCAAAAAGACATATTATTTTCAATGAAAACTGATTTACAAATATCAAAAGATATGAAGCCAATTTCCTACGAACTACCAGTATCTTTATCAGATAAGGGAATAAAAAATTTGATTTTCTATAAGGCAGCGTTTAAAAATATTGATGGAAAATTTGGAGGAATAATAGGAGTTTTGTTAGATGTAACTGAAGAGCGAAAAATACAGATTGAAAGAGATAGTCTTCAAGCCTCATTGATACAAAAAAATAAATTAGCCGCGCTTGGAGAACTTGCAGGAAGCATATCTCATGAGTTAAACAATCCTTTAAGTATTATTATAGGATTTGCTCAAGTGTTATCCAGAAATAAAAAACTTGACAGCGAAACCAAAAAAGGACTTAAAAATATTTATGACGCTGCTTTAAGAAGCCAAAAGATTATTAAAAATATGCTTGAATTTGCAAGAACGAATTCAGCAGATATTCTCAAGATAGATTTAAATAATGTTGTGGAGTCCACTTTGCTTATAATTGAAAAAGGTTTTGCCAAAGCTGGAATAGAAATTATTAAAGATTTAATAAAATTTCCTATTTTTGTTAAATCAAACGCTATGCAAATGCAGCAAGTAATCTTAAATATTTTACTGAATGCTAAAGACGCTATGCCTAACGGAGGAAAAATTACTATAAAAAGTGAGGAGGAAGGCGGCAATTATGTTTTGAGCGTCTCTGATACAGGATCTGGAATCGCTCCCGAAATTCTTTCTAAAATATTTGACCCATTTTTCACGACAAAAGAAACGGGCAAAGGCACAGGTCTTGGTTTATCAATATGTTATGGCATAGTAAAAAATTTGAAAGGAGAAATATCGGTTAAGAGTGTTATAGGAAAAGGTACGACTTTCTATATAAAATTTCCGATACTAAAATGAATATGAGTGCGATTTTATATATTTTAATTGGAATTATCGCTGGAGTTTCTTTTTATCTGCACAAGTATATGGCGATTGTAAAAGATAATGCTGCTAAAGAACAGAAGATAAAAGATTTAGAGGAAAATATCAAAAGACAATTGGGCATAAACGATTCTTTGAAAATAGAATTTGAGAATATTGCTTCAAAAGTTTTAGAGGAAAAAAATGCGAAAATTAGGGACTTGAATAAAACTTCTTTGGAAAATGTAGTCGCACCATTTAAAGTAAAAATTGATGAGTTTAAAAACAAGGTTGAAAATCTCCAGATATATGAAGCAGAAAAAATATCTGGATTACAGAAAGAATTGGAAAAATTGATTAATCTTAATAAGCAGATAAGCGAAGAAGCCAATAATCTTGCAGGAGCCTTAAAAGGTGAGAATAAATTACAAGGGATATGGGGAGAGCTTACTTTAGAGAGAATTTTTGAGTATGCAGGCATGATAGAAGGTGTGCATTATAATTCTCAAGAGCAGTTTAAAGAAGAAAGCGGAAGAAAGATTCCAGATTATATAGTTAACTTGCCCGATGGAAAGCGCATAGTTGTTGACGCAAAAACATCTTTAGGAGCTTACGAAAAATATTATAATTCTCAAAATGAAGCTGATAAAAAGATTTATTTAAAAGAGCATTCCGTAAGTATAAAAAAACACATTGATGAACTTGCGGAAAAAGATTATGCCAATTTGCAAGGACTTAGCCAACCTGAATATGTTTTAATGTTTGTGCCTATAGAAGGCGCTGTTTCTCTGGCAGTTGCAGATAAGCCAGATTTAGTAGGCTATGCATTTAAGAAAAATATTATAATAGTTACACCTTCAACGCTTTTAGCTACTCTAAAAACCGTTGAGTATATTTGGCGTCAAGAAAACCAGAAAAAAAATGTTCTTGAAATAGCCAAAGTAGGAGGAAATCTTTACGATAAATTTGTAACTTTTGCTGAAATTTTGCTTGATGTCAATAGAAAAATAACAGAAGCAAAAGACAAGACGGAAGAAGCCTTAAAAAGGCTTTCTTCTTCTGATAAGAAAGGTGACAGTTTGGTGGCAAGGGCTCAAAAGTTAAAAGAATTGGGATCTCCTACAAGCAAAGAGATTCCTAAAGATTTGTTAAACGACACCAATAGCGTCATATAAGTTGAGGAGAAAATGAACGTACAGAAAACAACATTGTATAAAAACGAACTTAAAAACAAAGCACTAGAACTTAAAGAAGAATTTGATAAAAAGGATTTAGAGCTTATTTTTGATGATAATTCTTTTAAAGATTATCTTGTAAAGATTGTTGTTAAAACAAAAAAAGGAATAACAAAAGGAAATTTGTTTATCTATTATAAACCGACAAAAGATACATATTCTTTGAAACGACAAATAAAAGACGTCCAAACAGATTTGTTTATAGATTCATTATGGAACAAACTCAACGGTTCAGAAATTTATACAGCTAAGAGCGGTATTTACGAAGCGTTTGTTGACGGTTCCTATATTAATGGAACTACAGGTTACGGTGCTGTCATTTATCTAGGCGATGAAATAAAGGCAGAACTTTCAGGAACGGTTCCCAATACGCAATTTAGACAATTTGGCGGTGAATTGAAATCTGTTATTGAAACTTTAAAATGGTGCGATGAAAACAATGTTAAAAAGATAAGAATCAACTATGACTATGATGGAATAGAAAAATTTGCATCGGGCAAATGGAAATCTGGCAACGAACTTTCAAAAGATTACATAAATTTTATTCGTCAAACAAATGTGGAAATTGAGTGGCGGCATATAAAAAGCCATACGGGTAATATAAAAAATAATAAAGTTGATTTACTAGCAAAACGTGCAGCAAGCAAGCTGTAATTTGTATAATTATTTGTTATTATTTCTTTCAAGGGAGGATAAAACATGTCAAACTTGAAAAACGCGTTTTATGCAAGTGTGGGTCTTGTGCTAAAGAGTAAAGATAAAGTTGAAGCTGCGGCAAGAAAGTTTGTTAAAGACAACAAACTTGAGGTTGCGGAAGGGAAAAAGTTTATAGACAAAACAGTTAAACACGTGGAGTCTGCGAAAAAGGACTTATCAAAAAAGATTAACGGAGCTGTAAAAAATGCGGTTGATAAAATGGGCTTTATAACCCATAAGGAAGTAAAAGCGATAAAAGATGAATTGCATCATTTAAAAAGACAGTTGATCCAACCTAACAGATCTAAATCAAAAGTCAAAAAAAAGAAAAAGTAAAGCTAAACTAAAAGCCTTCGGCATGTATAACTTCATCGAAGGCTTTTTTTTATTTATGTTTTTCTTCTTCTGTTGATTGAGAAGCCATTTCTGATGCTGTGGCAAGTAGGTTTTGGTTTTCTAAGTCATCAAGAAGTAATGAGGTCAAAGCTTTTGCCACTTCAGCTTCTTCAAAGGCAACTTGTGAAACGCCTGCTTGTTTGAGGTTTTCTTTGTGGTCTAAAAACCTTGCTCTGGCAATTATTTTTGTTTTAGGATTTAACGATGAAGCAAGAGTAGCTGTCTCCAACGTTAATGGCAAAGACGGTATGGTAATAATTAAGTACTCTGCGTTTTTTATTCCTGCTGCAAATAAAATTTCTTTTTGCGAAGAATCTCCATATACTACAGAAAACCCTTGAGTACTTAAACTGTTTATGGTATCTATGTTTATGTCAATAATGACCGGGTTTAGATTTTGTTCTTTTAGGGCATTTACAACTTGTTTTCCTGTTGGACCATAGCCGACGACGATTGCATTCTTTTGAACAGGAAAATTTTTTGCAGGCAGAACGTTTTGTATAAACTGGTTACTTTTATTGTTTTTAATACCTTTCTTTTCAACTTTGAAATTTAAAAGATTCCATAATACTTTCTTTGTTCTTAGAAAGTTTTCAAGTGTTGTTATTTTTGCAAATACTGATGGATTCAACGTTATTGAAATAATTGAACACACTACTATTGCATTGTAAACCTCGCTGCCTGCAAGATTTAAACGTCTCGCTTCTTGAGCTAATATAAATGAAAATTCTCCAACTTGAGCAAGACCTGCCGCAACAGTAAGTGCAGTTTTTGGTGAATAACCAAGTATGGATATAGTAATTAATGCAGTTAAGGGTTTTATCAATAGAACTATTACAAGACATATGCATATAAGAGCAGGATATTCAATTAAAAATTTGAAATCGAAAAGCATTCCTACTGCTAAGAAAAACAGAACCGCAAAAGCGTCTCTAAGCGGTAGAATATCAGCACCGGCTTGATGGCTTAATTTGCTTTTTCCAACAACCATTCCACCTAAGAAAGCTCCTAAAGCAAACGATGCTTGAAATACAAAGGCAGCTAAAACAGCTGTTGCAAAAGCTATAACCAATACTGCAAGAGTAAATAACTCTTGAGATCGTGTTTTTACAATTTTTGACAAAATCCATGGGACAAATTTCCCACCGCCTTTCATTACAATAATCCATAAAAGCGTTATGCGTAATATAGCTATGCTTACTGCTTTAAGTATATCAAAGCTTCCTTCCGTTGCGTTTGAGCTTGACAATACTGTCGAAAGACTTGGAAGAACGACAAGTATTAGTACGGTCAAAATGTCTTCTACAACAAGCCAACCTACTGCTACATGCCCGTGTATTGTGTTTGTTGTATCATTATCTTCCAAAACTCTTAAAAGTACTACAGTACTGGCAACGGCAAGTCCAAAACCTAATATCAAGGCAGACTTCAAACTAAGACCCAATGCTGAACCCAAAAATGTAGTAAACACAGTAGCGATGCTGCTTTGTATAATAGCGCCGGGTATAGCCACACCCTTAACCGCCATCAGATCATCAAGTTTAAAATGCAGCCCAACACCAAACATTAAAAGAATAACTCCAGCTTCGGAAAGTTGGAATGTTAAGGCGGGATCTGCAATAAAACCAGGCGAAGACGGACCTATTAGGAACCCTGCTAATAAATACCCTACTATAGAAGAAAGCCCAAGCTTTTGTGTTATGAAACCAAAAGTTAGTGCGAGACCAAATCCTATAGCCATGATTTCAAGCAATTTATATTCGTGCATTTGTATTCCGCCCAAAGAAATTGAACAAAGATATGATAAGTAAATTATGTATAATATACGACATTATGAAAAATTTATCAAAAATTGAAAAAATATTAAATTTAGTACAAAGACCATCAAGATATATAAATAGCGAACTTAATTCTCATCCAGCCGATATGTCTGCAGATTTCTCGGTAGTTTTGTGTTTTCCAGATATTTATGAAGTTGGGGTTTCAAACTTAGGGCTTGAACTTGAAATATTATATCATTTAGTAAACGAGAAGAACCTTGCTCGTTGCGAAAGAGCTTTTGCTCCCGATACGGATTTAGAAAATATGTTAAGAAGAGAAAAACTCAAACTATTCTCTTTAGAATCTCACAGTCAACTAAGAAGTTTTGACATTCTTGGAATATCAATACAGTGCGAGTTGGTTGCAACTAACATTGTTAATATTTTAGATTTATCTGGTATTTCAATACTTTCAAAAGACAGAAATGAAGGAGAGCCACTTGTTATAGCGGGCGGTCCGGCATTAACCAACCCAGAACCTTTTTGCAATTTTTTTGATTTATTTGTTTTGGGTGATGGCGAAGAAGTCTTGCAAGATATAATAATGGTATGCAAGGAAGCCAAAAAGGATAAACTTTCAATTATAGAAGGAGTTTATGTTCCATCTTTTTACAATATACAATATAATGAAGATAACACAGTAAAGTCTGTAATGCCTATTTCTTCTGATATAAAGCCTATAGTAAAAAAGAGGATTTTGAATCTTGAAAACGCATATTTTCCGGAGAAAAAAATAATCCCTTTTGTTGAAACCGTCCACAATAGATTAAATATTGAAGTTGCAAGGGGTTGTCCGGGACAGTGCCGTTTTTGCCAAGATTCAAAATACTATCATCCTTGGAGGAAAAGACCTCTTGAGAATTTGTTAGAGCTTGTAAAGAAGGGTATAGAATCTACAGGTTTTGAAGAAGTAGCCTTTTCTTCTCTTTCTTGCAGCGACTATAAACATTTAGATAAGCTTCTCATCGAAACAAAAAATTTGTACGGCAAATCCAAATTAAATATTTCTTTGCTGTCTTTAAGATGTAATAAACGTTCTTTAAAAGTTGCACAATATATAAACAGAAGTAAAAGATCTACTATTACATTTGCTCCAGAAGCAGGTTCTGAGAGGTTGAGAAACGTCATAGGAAAATATCTTTCAGAAAAACAGATAGTTGAGACTTTGCTTACTGCAAATGCTATGGGTTGGAAAGCAATAAAACTTCATTTTATGATAGGTCTTCCTACTGAAAGTGACGAAGATTTATCGGGAATTGAACGTCTGGTGAAACTTGTTAAAAAAGAAGCAAAAGGACTAAATTTTATCGTAACGGTTTCACCTTTTGTTCCAAAATCTCAAACTGCGTTTCAGTGGGCATCTATGGCAGAGGTAGAGACTATAAAACAAAAGATAGATTTTTTGAATAAATTGCTTCCCACACATGTTAAAGCTAACAATCACAGAGTAAGCATATTAGAGGCGTTGATAGCAAAAGGAGACAGGCGTCTCTCAAGGGTTATTTATAAAGCATGGCAGAAAGGCGCAAGATTTAACCAGTGGGCTGATAAGTTTGACAATAATATATGGGATGAAGCTCTTGCTGAAAGTAATGTAGATTTAAGTTTTTACATATACAGAAATAGGAAACCTGATGAAGTCTTCCCTTGGGATCATTTATTTTTCGGCATGTCTAAGCAGGAACTATACAAAGATTATGTTAAAGGAATAAATGAAACAGCAGATACTTTGGTTAAACAGCTTGACAATTCAAACTGTTCGCTGTCTGCAAATTATGTTGAACCCACAATATCTGTTTTGCCTCCCGCTATGCGTTTACGCCTCCGTTTCTCAAAGAGAGGGGCAGTCAAATTTATATCTCACTTGGAACAAATAGAAGTTTTCAGAAGAGCCGCAAGACGTTCAAATCTTCCTATAGCTTTTACGGCAGGATTTAGTCCGAAAGTAAAATCTTCTTACGGACCACCTTTGTCTATAGGGCAAGAAAGCGCAAGCGAATACATGGAGTTGTATTTTACACAAAAAGTTGATATAGAAGAAGTTAAAAAAGAATTTGCAAGAATTTTGCCAAAAGGTTTTAAATTACTCGGTGCCAAAAGAATACCTTTAAATTTTCCGTCAATTGATATTTTGTCAAATGTTGCAGAATATAAGATAAAAAATACCGAACTAATTCAAACAGAAATTGACAAGTTTTTAATGCAAGATTCAATAATGATTGAAAAAATAAAAAAAGACAGAATTATAAGTGTTAATGCTAAGCCTTTAATTAGGAAATTTATTAGTGCAAGTGGAACTTTAAAGCTTCAGCTCCGTTTTGGTAGCGGTAAAACTGTAAAGCCTGAAGCTGTTTTAAATAAATTATTGGAAAATAAAAAAAATTATGGCAGAATGTACGCTATAGAAAGAACAAATTTGTATGTTGAAACGAAGAAGGGAGAGTTATTTTTGCCCTAATTCGTTGAAGTAGGAAAAAGGTGAACAAAGAAATAGTAGTAAACAGAACTTTTGAAGAGATAAAAGTTGCAGTGCTTGAAGACGGCAAGCTTTTTGACTTGTTTATTGAGAGAAGAGAATCAGAAAAAATTTTAAACAATATATATAAAGGCTCTGTACAAAATATCGTGCCTGCGCTTGGTTCTGCTTTTATTGATATAGGTTTTGGCAAAAGCGCTTATCTGGGAGTTGACGATATAATTGCTCAGCTGAAAGAAAAAAATATAGAAAATATGATTAAAGTTGGGCAGGACGTGATGGTTCAGGTTTATAAAGAGCCTATCAGTACCAAGGGTCCTAAAGTTACAATGGACATTTCTTTACCTGGAAGATTGCTTGTGTACATGCCCTTTAGCAATAATATAGGTGTATCAAAAAATATCAGAGATGAAAAAGAACACGATAGATTAAAAAGTATTATTACTGAAATGAAAAAAGATATTCCTGGCGGTATAATTGTAAGAACAGAAGCTGAAGACGCCGATGAATATGAAATTAGAAACGAGATAAAGTATTTGACAAGGCTTTGGGCGTCTATTGTTTCAAGGTTTAACGACGCTAAGCCAATGAGTCTTATACATAAGGATTTAGGGGTTGTTTTCCAGACCATAAGAGATTATTTTTCGGATAATGTAAGCCTTATGCATATAGACTCTACTAGGGAATTCAGAGATGTAACTGAGTTTGTAAAAATAGTTTCTCCAGAATTGCTTAACAGAATAGTTTTATATGACGGAAATGTTCCTATATTTAAGGCTTATGGTATTGAAGAAGAGATTAAAAGACTTCGTTCAAATAAAACAAGGCTTCAATCAGGAGGATACCTGATTATACAAGAAGCGGAATCTCTTTGTGCTATAGATGTAAATAGCGGAAAGTTTACGGCAAAGACTTCTCAAGAAGACACGGCTACAGTTACAAATATTGAAGCGGCATCTGAAATAGCAAGACAGCTTAGAGTCAGGAACATTGGCGGGATTATAGTTATAGATTTTATAGATATGAAAAAAGCCACTAATCGTCAGAAAATTTTGGAAAAACTCCGTGAGGCGACTAAAAGTGATAAAGCAAAAATAAAAATATGGCCTATAACAAAACTCGGGCTTATAGAAATGACAAGACAAAGAAAAAGAGAATCTTTATTTTCTTTACTTGGCGATACATGTCCTATATGCAAAGGGTTAGGGCTTGTTTTGTCAAAAGAATCTATTTTTATAAATGTTTGTGATGAAATAGAACAATTAAAGTTTGACGAATATCACGGCAAAATAAGAATAAAGCTTCACCCTGATGTTGTAGATTACTTCAAAGAAAGAAAGTCCAGACTAAAAGAATTGTTTAACGCAGAGGTTGAAATAAAAACAAGTCAGGAAATAGCTAGAGAAGAATACCAAATAATTTTTGAATAATCTTTTAGAACCCTTCTTCTTCTATGCTCAAATCCTGCTTTTTTTGGTCGTCGGAATTACTAGTTGATTGATTATAATATTGAGTAGGAGCAGTTCCTTGCCTGAACGCTTCTAAAAATGATCCAGGCGTTTTACTTAACGCCAAAAGACCTGTGCTTGGGTCAATAAGCGCCCATTCTATACCATCGGGCTGTTTAAAATCTAATACAGGCTTTCCTTCAAGTGTTTCTTTCATAAATTTAGTCCATATGGGGCACGCGAGACCTCCTCCAGTAACTCTATCACCCAAAGGCATTGAACGATTGTCATATCCAATCCAAATGCCCGCAACAAGTTGAGGGGTATATCCAACAAACCAAGCGTCGCTTCCATCGTTTGTGGTTCCAGTTTTTCCTGCGCAAGGTCTTCCTAAATTTTTGGCATACCAACCGCTTCCTTTTTCAACAACAGCTTTAAGCATATTGGTTAAAATAAAGCATACTGGAGGGGATAGAACTTCTTCTTGTTCTGGAATGTTTTCTTCCAATACTTTCCCATCTTTATCAAGTATTCGTGTTATTATGTAAGGCGTTGTTTTAATTCCTCCTGAAGCAAAAACTGCAAAAGCCGAAACCATTTGTTCAAGAATAACGTCACTTGCTCCAAGTGCAAGAGAATAGGAGTTTATAAGAGGGGTATTTATACCAAGGTTTTTTGCTGCTTCAATAACTTTTATAGGTGTTGTTTTTATTATCAACTCAACCGCACAAGTATTTATTGATAATGCCAAAGCCGTTCTTAAAGTTACTTCTCCTCTAAATTTTTTACTGTAATTTTTTGGAGCCCAAACTTTGTTTGTATCAATTAAATCATCTTCAGAAACATTTTCGGCTATTATTTCAAGATAAGTTATATCTCTTGAAACTAAATCCCAAGAACCTCTGTTATACACAAAAACCAAAGGCTTGTCTTCAAGCATGGACGCAGGTGTAAATCCTTGTTGGATTGCTGTGAGATATACAAACGGTTTGAAAGCCGATCCTGCTTGTCTTTTAGCTTGAGTTGCTCTGTTAAACTGCGATTCTTTAAAACTGCGACCTCCAACCATAGCTCTAATTGCACCATTTTTTGGATCTACTGCTATAAGAGCGCCTTGAACTTTAACTGGTATTTGTTTTGTTCTCTCAAAAAAACCAGTTTTACCTTTATCAAAATCACTAAGAGATTCTTCAATTATTTTTTCAGCTGCTGTTTGAGCCTGCATATCAAGAGTAGTGTAAATTGATAAACCGTCCCTAAGCAAAACGTTTGTTCCGTATTTTGGTTCAAGGATAAGTCTTAAAGCTTCCACAAAATAGTGTCCTTTTTCTTCTTTTAGCGAAGTATCTTGTACAGGCAAAGGCGTTTCGATAGCTTCTTTCTCTTTCTCTTGCGTTATATAACCAAGCTGCCTCATTCTTGATAGAACTAGATTCCTTCTTAAAAGAGCGGCTTTTACGTTTTTAAAAGGATTGTAATAATTTGGTGATTTAGGTATCGCCGCAAGCATGGCGCATTCTGCGAGATTTAAGTCTTTTATATCTTTATTAAAATATATTTTTGCCGCTGCCTGTACTCCGTGTGCTCCGCTTCCGAAATAAATTTGGTTTATGTAAAATTGTAAAATTTCATTTTTTGAATAATTTTTTTCAAGTTGTATGGTAAGCAAAGCTTCTTTAATTTTTCTTACTATGGTTTTTTCGCGGGTCAAAAATATAGTTTTTGCTAATTGTTGAGTAATTGTGGATCCGCCTTCGGTAGCTCTTCCTTTTAATAACATCCTTGAGAAAGCCCTTATTATGCCTTTTGTTGAAATTCCCCAGTGTTTGAAAAAATCATTATCTTCAATTGAAATAAACGCATTTTGTAAATTTGCCGGTATATCATTTATAGTAGCGAGACCGCGTCTTTCCATGAAAAGCTCAGCTATTAAGTTATTATCTTTATCGTAAATTTTTGTTGATAAATTAGGCGTGTAGTCTCCCAGCTGTTGTATTGACGGAAGATTGTCTATAAAATCTGAAATAATTTTACCACAGACGATTATAGTTAGTGCAGAAAATAGCGTGATAAAGATAAATCTAGAAAATGTCTTTTTTTTTAATTTAAGCTGATATCTCATAACGTAAAGAATTATATTTTAAAATGCGAATTGTTTCAATAGCAACAAAAATGGTTTTCAGGCTTATTTACGCGCCTTACGATTGTAAAAATTTCTGTTAAAATATTATAATAACTGTATGAAATATAATGCTGGCGTTATTTATAATAAATCTAAATCAACCGCTAAAAAACTTGCACTTGAAATTGCGACATGGCTTAAAAAGAACAAGTGCAAAGTATTTTTAAGTGATTCTATTTCAGTAAGACCTAAAAAATTTGATTTTATATTGTCTGTCGGTGGTGATGGAACAATGCTAAAAGTTATAAGGACATTTTCACCGTTATCAGTTCCGATAAAAGGCATAAATCTTGGCTCGCTTGGATTTCTAACCGATACGGATGCAAATGAAGTTTTTGAGTTCTTAAAAAATTTGCTTTCTTCTGGTTTTAAGATAGAAAAGAGAATATTACTGTCTGTTGAATTTGAATACAATGGTAAAAAAATAAGAATAATCTCTGCAAACGACTGTGTGGTTCGTTCTTTAACTGGAGGGAAACTTATAACTGTTGACGTAAACATAGATAAAGATTTTACGGCGGAATATAAATGCGATGGAATGATTATATCTACGCCAACAGGCTCAACGGCTTATTCGCTTGCTGCTTCAGGTCCTATAGTTTATCCAAATATCCCAGTATTTATTCTTACACCCATTTCTCCTCATACATTAACGCAAAGACCTATGATATTATCTGACAAAAGCTGCGTTTCTTTTACTGCCAAAAATAAATACGGGTCAGGAAAAATTATGATATCAATAGATGGTCAGGAGAATTATACTTTGCCCAACGGTTCTGTAGTAAAGTTTTATCTCTATAAAAAACCATTAAAGCTTATAAAAAACCGTAGTAAATCTTATTTTGAGACTTTAAAGACAAAATTGCATTGGAGCATTTAATGTTGTCCTCTCTGTCAATTAAGAATTTTGCTTTGATTGATGATTTAAGTATAGATTTTTCAAGTGGATTTACAGTGATCAGTGGTGAGACTGGATCTGGGAAATCTATATTAATAAAGTCTATGGAGCTTCTTACTGGAGCTAGAGCAGATTTAGCTCTTATACGCGCAGATTGTTCTGTATGCACAATTAGCGCCTCTTTTGAAACTAAAAGTGATAAGGTATCAGAGTTTTTAAATAATTTTTCAATACCTTTTGACGACAATATAATTCTAATCCGCAGAACCATAGAAAATACCGGAAAAAGCAAAGCTTTTATAAATGATTCGCAAGTTAGCATATCGGCTCTTGCTTCTATTGGAGAGCTGCTCATAGATTTTCACGGACAAAATGAAAAACATTCTCTTCTTGATTTAGATTCTCAACTAGAAATATTAGATAATGAAGTTGAAGACTTAAAACCTTTGCTAAAAAAATCAGCTGATTTATATAATAAAGTTGAAGATTTAGAATCAAAGATTGAGGCTATGAATCTCTCTGATACAGAAAGAGCAAGAAAAGTTGATTTGTATTCTTTCCAAATTAAAGAGATTAACGATGCGAAACTTGAACTTGGTGAAGATGAAAAACTTGAAGCAGAACTTCCTAAATTAAAAAATGCTGAGAAAATTACTTCTTTATCTAAAGAAGTAAGAGCCATATTATATTCGTCAGACAATGCGGTTTTAGACGGTATTCTAAAAGCTAAAAAGAGTATAGAGTTGGTAAATTCTTACGGTGAAGACGCTTCTGAGACATTATCATTAATTGAGCAATCGTATTATCAGGCTGAAGAGGCGTATAGAGAAGTTGAAAATATACTTTCAAAGACAAGTTTAGACCCTGAAAGATTAAACGCTTCACTTGAGAGGGCGGAACTTATAAAAAAGTTAAAGAAAAAATATGGCAATACAATAGAAGAAATTATCAAATACAAAGATAAAATTGTTTATGAACTCAACTCCTTAAGCGGTTATAAAGAAAATTCCGATAGATTTAAAAAAGAGCTTGAAGAAAACACAAAACGCTTGTTAGAAGTCTGCGAAGCAATAAGCGCAAAAAGACAAAAAACAGCCAAAGTTTTTTCCAAATCTGTTCAAGATAAACTTTTGGAATTGGAAGTAAAAAATGCCGTATTTGAAGTTAAATTTGAGAAAAAAGAACCTTCGGCTAAAGGATACGATGTTGCAGAGTTCATGTTTTGCGCCAATAAAGGGGAGAAAATTCTTCCTTTGAGAAGTACTGCCTCAGGCGGCGAACTTTCAAGAGTTTTGCTTGCAATAGAATTATCTACAAAAATTCAGAACTATCAAACTTCAGTATTTGATGAAATTGATACGGGTACTGGCGGAAAAATAGGGGAAAAAATTGGTGAAAAACTTGCAGAGCTTGCTAAAAGAAAGCAAGTATTTTCTATAACGCATCTTGCGCAGGTTGCTTCTTTTGCCAAAACGCACATTAAAATTTATAAAGAAATAGAAAATTCAAGAACATACACAAGGGCTAAAGTTTTAAAAGAATGCGAGCATATTGAAGAAGTTGCCAGAATGGTATCAGGTGAAAAAATATCAAAAACAGCTTTAGATCATGCAAAAAATTTAATAACTAATTCTCAAGTGTTTTGTAGTAAATAAGGAGTTACAATGAGCGAAATCAGCACTGAATTTTTAGAAAGATGCATAACAACGTTTGAAAAATCTTATGAATTATTGATGAAAAGCGAAGAAGGGAGTATAGATTATGAAATGTATCGCAATGCTTTGGTAAAAGCTTTTGAAATGACTTTAGAACAAAGTGGCAAACTTTTAAGGAAGAAAATAACTCCATATTTTTCTACAAAAAAATCAGCTGATACTTTGGTTTTCAAAGATTTGTTCCGTAGTGGTGTTAGATATGGATTATTATCCCAAGATGAAGTGGAAAGATGGTTAAAATATAGAGATAACAGAAACAATACAGCTCATGATTACGGACAGAAATTTGCACAAGAAACTTTATCTTTTATTAAAGATTTCATAAAAGATGCGAAAAATCTTAAGAAAGCTATAGATAATGAATGATATTTTTATAGATAATAAATCGTTAAAAGAGTTGCGGTCAATTATAAAAAAATTGTATCCGAAAGCTATTGTCTGGGCGTATGGAAGTAGAGTCGGGTACGATTCCAACAATGTTCACAACGGTAGCGATTTGGATTTAGCAATTAAAGACTTTGGACAAGATAACCATAACATCTTTGAACTTAGAGAAGCTTTCCAAGAAAGTAATATACCTTTTTTAATAGACGTTTTGGAGTTTAATAGCTTGCCAACTAATTTTAAAAAAGAAGTTGAAAAAAAATATATTGTAATCTACGATGGACAAAACAAGAAATAGTGAGGAATGTCCAAAATGCTATATAAGCTCGGATTTTTAAAATTGAGATTTTTGGTTGAGAATGGATCAAAGAAGGAAAAAATAATAATCAAGATTGTCCAAGCAGAAAATAATTTGAAGCATTTTATTTTAAATATTCTGAAACGTCAAAAATATTTAAAAAAATTTATTAACAACTTAAATATTAAAAAAAGAGTAACTATTAACGGAATAAGTTTTGTGTTTTATGATATTTTTCACGTAAAATTTTTGGTTTTGGGCTGAAATGAAAGGCACACTACTTACACACAGCTCAAAAATGTTTCTATATACTAACTCATTTACAGCGATTAGTTTATACATTTCCCAACGGCAGCCAAAACGCGCGAATTATTAGCATTTTCTAGATGAGGTAAAAGAATAGAATTTTTCTGAGTCAACAAGCGCACAAAAAGACGAAATAAAAAAACTCCGGGACTAGGATTCGAACCTAGACAAAGGGATCCAAAATCCCTTGTGCTACCATTACACAATCCCGGAATTATATACTATTAGTTGAAAGTTGATGTTGAAAAGAGAATTCCGTTGAATTGACAAACCAAAACTTCCATCTGTATTTGTTTAGAGTTGTTCTTATAGATTCTAAGTTGACATTTGAGTCAAAAAGTCCAAAAACAGTGGATCCTGAACCGGACATTAAACTTATGCAGCCTTTGGCTCTTAAAACGTCCTTAATTTTTGCTATTTCTGGATAATCCGTAAGGACAAAATCTTCAAGTCTATTGAAACAACAGCTAAAAGCATCGCTTGTATTAAAAGAGCCATTGTCAATCTGAGCTTTGATTCTAGTAATTTCCTCTTTCTTTGTCAACGGAAATTTGACCTTTTTATAGACGCTTGCCGTATTAACGCCAAAACCCGGATTTACAAGAATTACGTTTAAATTTTTAATAGTTTTTAAAGGAGTAATAATATCTCCTATACCTTCGCACAGAGCTGTTCCTCCTGTAAGAAAGAATGAGACGTCTGCTCCCAGTTTGGCGGCTATTTGCTCTAGCTCTTTTTTATTTGTCTTAACATTGTAAAGTTTAGCCAAAGCCGCAAGGGTTGCTGCGGCATCTGAAGATCCTCCGCCAAGTCCCGCACCCATAGGAATTATTTTTTTTAAACATATTTTGACGCCTTTATCTATTTTAAAATAATCATGAAATGCCCTTGCCGCTTTATAAACGATGTTGGTAGAATCTGTCTGCAATGTTCTACTATCGCATTCTAAAAATATGTTTTTGTCAGTAAGCTCAAAAGAAAGTTCGTCATACAAACTTACAGTTTGCATTATACTTTCTAATTGATGGTAACCGTCTTCTCTTTTGTTTTTAATTTCTAAGAAAAGATTAATCTTTGCTTGCGCTTTGAGAGTTATTTTCATTTTGATTATCACCTAGTATGGGAGAAATTTTTGTTGTTTCTAGCAATCCTTTAATTTTTATGTTTTTAAATGCAAATTTAATTTTTTTAGGAAGATTTGATATAACAAATTTTTCATATTTTGAAATGGTAACTGTTAAATCTTTATCAAAAAAACTTTCTATTAACGCTGTATCAAGATTTAAAACCAGTTCCTTGTCTTCTTTAGAGTAAATGATGCGTTTGCTTTTTTGCGTTATTTTAGCATCAACAAATTGTTTATAAAAATTACCGCTAAAAATATCACAAGTTTTAGAAATAATATTGGATATTTCTTGAGGAAGTTGGTTTTCTATGGCTTTTGGAACAAATTCATAAATTCCATTTTTTATATGTACTGACATCCCTCCGGGGATAAGTATTGCAGGCAAATCTATTTTTAGCGAGTTGGTTTTAGAATAAGAAAATGGAATATAAAACTTCTTACTTAAAAAACTTGAACTTATTTTTGTTTTAAATCCAGTTTTAAAAGGAAATAATTTGAGATAGTTGCTCTCGCTTCTTAGAAGCATTTGTTTGTAAAGCTCTTCAAGAGGCATTTGTTTTTGTGCAGAATCTAATTTTTTCCTTATTTTTTTATTTTCTTTAAAATCAAAAGAAAGAGAATATGCTATCCAAGCTTGTACAGGTTTATTTAATGCTGTATAAGTGTCTCCAAGATGCTCGTACATAAGAGGGTCTTTTGTTATTTTTACGGCTGCAAGAAGGAATCTTTCGGCAAGTTCAAAATTTTTAAGCCTGTAATAAAGCCAACCAAGCGAATCAAGGTAAACGCTATTTTTTGGTTCTAAAGTTACAGCTCTTATGAGAAATATTTCAGATTCTTTTAACTTAATTCCTTTATCTGCATATGTGTAACCAAGATAATTCATAGCTTTTGCATGTTCTGGATTTATCTCTATAGCTCTCAAAAGTGATTGTTCAGCGTTTGTAAAGTCTTTCTCTTTATCAAACGCCAACCCTAAATAAAAGTATGCATCTGAGAATTTTGGTTCAATTTCTATGACTTTTTTAAAGTATTCTATAGCTTTGTTGTATCGCTTCCAATCCATATAATTTAAAGATGCCAAGTACAAAATTTCGTGGTTTTGTGTAGCAATTTCTATAGCTTTTAAGAATTTTTTTTCTGATTTTTGATAGTTCTTTAATATTGAGTAATAATATCCAAGCCTTGTAATTATTGAAATGTTTTTTTCTTCGGCTTTTTCAACATTTTCCAACTCTGAGGCTGCTTTATCAAATTGTCCATTTTTTTCGTATATTATTCCAAGCCAAAAATTTATTGTTGTATTATTTGGAAGTTTCTTTTTTGCTTTTAGTAAGTAGTCTTTAGCTTTTTGATAATTTTGTGCTTCATAAAAACATTTTCCTAAATACATAAGGACTAGTGCATTATCCGGAAATAGTGACACATAGTTTTCGTATTCTTTTATTGCCGAATCAAACTGTCCTATTTTTTCATAGATTCTTGCTTTAGCTATATAAGCGTCTCTAATTTCAGGATTTATTGTTATAACTTTATCATAAGATGCCAGAGCATCACTTGTCATATTTAATTTTTCTTGAACCATTCCAAGTTGAAAATAACCCATGGCATTGTCTGGCTGCTGTTGCAGAAATCTATTCCAATAACATTTAGATTTTTTTAATTCGTTACCGGAATAATAATATGAAGCAAGATAGGCTGTAGCTGTTTCATCTTCAGGATCAAGCTTTAATGTTTTTTCCAAGTATTGTTTTGCAATTTCAGGTTTATTTACCACTAGATAAAATGTTGCTAAGAAGATCGTTGTTTTTGGGTTTAAACCGTCAATCTCGTCAATTTTTTGAGATGTTTCAAAAGCTTTGTCTGTTTTTCCGGCTTGCCAATATAAATATGCTAAATTTTTATATACACTAAAAGCTTCTTTATCCAAACCGATAACTTTCTCGTAACTTTTTATGCAATCTTCAATATGTCCTGCTTTTAAATCAAAAGTTCCTTTAAGAAATATTTTATACGCTTCGTAGTTTGCGGTAAACAAAGGTTTGCTTAAAAAAAATAATAGCAATAATATAAAAAATAATTTGTTTCTTTTCATAATATAATTTCCGTCAATTAGTCAATCTTAGGACAATAGCGTCTTCGTCTCTATAATAGTTTTTTCTTAGTCCTATTTCTTTAAAGCCGAAAGTCTTATACAAATTTAATGCTGACATATTGCTTTTTCGGACTTCAAGAAAAATAAACTTGGATTTTTTCAGCAAAGTTTCTCTTACTATATCTGTAAGCATAAATCTGCCACAATTTTGTCTTCTAAATTTTGGACATACAGCTATAGTAAGTATTTCGGTTTCATCTGCAATTGTAGAGATTATATAATATCCAACCACAATTTTGTTTTTTATGAGAATTTTAAAGATTACAGTTTTATTTTTGGCAGAATCCAAAAACATTTCCCTATTCCATGGGTTAGTAAATGATTCGTGTTCAATTTTTAATATATCGTTTAGAAAATTTTCTGAAAAGATTACCAAATCCATTTGCAACTCTTTACTTATTTATGTAATTTTTTTATATGATTTACAGCATATAAGATAGACTCTATCATTGGGGAGATATCAGCTTTGTTTTTGCCAGCAATATCAAAAGCTGTCCCATGTCCTGGAGATGTTCTTACAAAAGGCAGCCCTGCGGTAACATTTACTATTTTTTTTTCATCTATACACTTTAAAGGTATCATAAGTTGGTCGTGGTACATTGCACACACTAAATCAAAAGAACCGTTTTTGGTTTTTAACCAAGCTGAATCTGCAGGTAAAGGCTTGGTTATATTGATTCCCTGTTTAAGCAATACTTTGTAAGCTGGCATTATAATTTTTTGCTCTTCAGATCCAAAAATTGAATTATCGCTTGCGTGTGGGTTTAAAGCGCACAAAGCAACTTTTATATTTTTTTTGCTTATAAAATCTATACTTAATTTTACTGTATCAATAATATTTTTTGTTTTTATGGTTTTATGAATTTCTGATATTGGAATATGCCTTGTTACCATAGTGCCATGTATATTACCACATGCCATTAGCATTGCGACTTTTTTACTTTTTGTAAGTGTAGCCAGTAGTTCTGTATGACCAGGATATTTTACTCCGGCAAGTTTTAATGATTCTTTTGAAATAGGCGCTGTTACTAAGGCATTTGCTTTGCCCGACATGCAATAGCTTATGGCTTTTTTTATTGCTGACAAAGCAATTATGCCTGCCTTTTTTGAAGGAATTCCTATCTTTACAGAATGACCTATATTAGAAGACTCTACAAAATGAAACGGTATTTTACCTATAAAATATTTTGCAAGAACTTGCTTATCGCCAAAAACTACAGGGCTACAAACTCTTTTTACTTCCAAAGAATTTACAGCCCTGCATACTATTTCATAACTTATTCCCGTAGGATCTCCTAAAGTAATCGCTAAAGGGGGGGTAGGCATATATTACCAAGTTTTGTTTATTTTAATATTAGCTTTAGACTTCAATCCATCAATATACTCATTTTGAGCTTTATTTGCGTTTATATGAGCTAAAACTTCAGCTATATCATTTTTGATGTCATCAAAGGTAACGTCTTTCTTTGCACGCCTTTCTTCAATTTCTAAAAAGAATAATCCCATATCTGTTTTAATAGGTTCTCTGGTATAATCGCCGACTTTCATTGAAAACGCAGTCTTATCCAAGACAGGTAAAAGATCACCTTTTGCTATTATGCCCAAGTCTCCATTTCTTGGTCTTGATATGGGATCTTCGGAATATTGCCCAGCAACATCTGCAAAAGTTTGTCTTTGAAGTTCTTTTTTGATTGTGGCAACTTTGGCTTGAACAGCTCTTACTGCGTCATCGTTTGCACCTTTAGGCAAACTTATAAAAATTTGACGTACTCTTATCTGTTCGCTTGACATTCTCTTCAAGGCAGCCGCAAGATTTGAAACTAAAGCGTCTTGTTCAGGTGATAAGTTTGCTTTTGCACCTTTTATTTTAGCAATAATCTTGTCGTAAAGAGATCTTGCTTCAATTTCAGTCGGCATCTGAACTTTAGACTCCAGACTCTGTTTTAGGAGCTTTCTTATAGAAACCTGTTCAGAAATCTTTTTCTCAAAGTCAGACATTGTCATATTCTCTCTTCTCAGTTCAGCTGTAAATTCAGAATCGTTTGCAAATCGCTTTCTAATTTCGGCAATACCTTCTTGCACATCATTTTTTGAAGGCTTAATCTTTTGTTTCTTCACTTCTTGTTTCAAAATGATTTCAGCTATTTGCTGATTTAAAACCATTTCCCTTAATTCATTTTCTTTTTGTTTTGTTTGCTCTGAAGCTGATACGTTTTGCCTATATTCTTCCAATAGCGGAATAAAAATAGTATTAAATTCAGATTCAAAGATGGGTTCTCCATTTATTACAGCCAAAGTTTTATCAGCGTCTTTAGACAGTCCTAATAAAGTGCCTACGGCAAGAAATAACATCGCAATACACACCGCAAATTTTTTCATTGTTTGTGTTCTCCTGGTATGGCAATTTATTTTTGTTGCTCGCTTTCAGAAGATGGGACTTCATAATTTACTTCAACGTCAAGATTTTCTTTTTCTTTATTGAACCATGTGTCAAATTTATCTTTTTCCAAAATTCTTTTTATGTTTTCTTTTGCTTTGTCAACAGATATAGGTGAGAGTTTTTGTTCAGATACTTTAAGTATTATATGGAAACCGTAGCGCGTTTCTATAATTTCTGACATTTCATTATTTTTAAGTTTTAAAGCTACTGCTTCAAATTCAGGTACAAGAACACCCTGCTTTACAGGTCCAAGCAATCCACCATTTTGAGCTGTAGTGTCTTTAGAGACTTCTTTAGCTACTTGTTCAAATTTTGCACCATTTTTAAGCCTTTTGTAGGCGTTTTGAGCCGTCTCTTTGTCTGAGACAAGGATATGTCTCACAGTATATGCTATTGGTTTTTCAAATGTTGATTTATTTTCATTATAGTAGTTTTGAATTTCATTATCTGAAGCTTTTATCTCTTTTAAGTAAATATTCATAAGAAGTCCGTCTTTATAGTCAGCAAGTTGTTTTTGTTGTTCATTTTTAAAATCTTCTAAGGCTTTCTTGAATTCAGCTTGTTTTTCTATGCCGGCTTTCTTTGCTGCTTCTATTACTACAGACTGTTGTACTACAAGATCTACGAAATGTTTTCTTCCTATAGGTGTAGCTGCAAATTTTTGAAAATCAGCAGATGTAGCTGATAATTTATCATTCAAGTCGTTTTCTGTAATTTTTTCATTGCCTACTTTAATAACAAACGGCTCATCTTTTTTGCATGCCGGTAAAGATAGCCCAAAAGCTGCTACGGCAGTAATAGTTAATGCTAATTTTCTCACTTGAGTCTCCTTTATGGTGTCGCAAATTATTAATATAAAGCATAATACACGGTAATGCAAAATTTTACTACTTTGCTTTTTGTTAGTCAAACATCAGCTTTTTTTTCTTATTGAAACAAGAACTGAAATGCCTATAACTAAAGTTATGACGACTAAGGATAATCCTGTGGAAATAGGTACGTATCTGGAAAGAATCATTTTTAACCCTACAAATATAAGAATGACTGCGATCCCGATATGCAAAAATTTAAATTTGGAAACAAAGTTTGAAAGAAGAAAATATAAGGAACGTAAGCCTATTATTGCAAAAATATTAGAAGAATAAACTATAAAAGTGTCTTTGGAAATTGAAAGAACTGCTGGTATAGAATCTACTGCAAATATTAAATCGCTCATCTCTACTACAATTAAGGCTGCAAGCATAGGAGTTGCGTATATTTTTTTATTCTCTTTTATAAAGAATGTGTTATTTTCAGTATTATTTTTAAACGGAATTAATTTTTTGATTATGTTATATGCAATATTATATTTTGGGGTTATTTCTTTGTGATTTCCATACAACATTTTAATTGCTGTATAAACTAGCAATACACCGAAAATATATATTATCCAATGGAAAGTGTTTATAAGTTCAATCCCGATAAGTATAAATAAAAATCTTAAAATTATAGCTCCTCCAATGCCGTAAATTAAAACCTTTGACTGATTAGCTTTAGACATTGCGAAATATGAAAATATCATAAGGAACACAAACATATTATCTATAGAAAGAGAATATTCCACAACATATCCTGCAAAAAATTCCAATGCTTTTTCGCGTCCAAGTGTAAAATATATACTTGCCCCAAAAAACAGCGAGAGACTTATCCAAACACAAACTATTATGGCTGCTTTTTTTGTTTTTATATTACCTTTATGTTTATTAAGTATTGATAAATCAATAAAGAGAGTGATTGTTGCGATTGTCCAAAACAGCAACCACATTAGAAATTTTGTATCCATTAAATCTCCAAATATTTACAGCTATATAGGAATCTTAAACATTAAAACGGAACTCTATTATATCACCGTCTTTAACTACATATTCTTTTCCTTCGCTTCTAAGAAGACCTGCATCTTTTACAGCTTTTTCGTTTCCGAGCCTAAATAAGTCGTCAAAACTCATGACTTCTGCTCTGATGAAGCCTCTTTCAAAGTCCGAATGTATTGAGCCTGCGGCTTGAGGAGCAGAAGATCCTTTTTTGATTGTCCAAGCTCTTACTTCAATTTCTCCGGCTGTAAGAAATGTTTCAAGACCAAGCAAGCTATAGCTTGCTCTTATGAGGCGATTAAGACCTGGCTCTTTAATACCCAAGTCTCTTAAGAAAGTTTCTCTATCGCTTTCAGACAATTCTGCAAGTTCGGCTTCAATTTTTGCACAAATAGGAATGGCTTGAGTATTTTCGTTTTTAGCTTTCTCTTTTACGGTTGCCGTATGTTTATTGCTCATTTCCGGCAAGTCATTTTCTGAGACATTGCAGGCATATAAAACAGGTTTTGTCGTTATCAAAAAAAATTCTTTTAATAATATTTTCTCGTCGTTGTTAAGTTTCAGTGTTCTAGCGGGATTTCCTGTATCAAGATGGGCTTTTACCTTTATCGCAAGCTCCATTTCGGCAAGCATTTTCTTATCGTTTATCCTCACGGCTTTTTGAAGTCTTTCAAGCCTTTTTGAAAGAGATTCCATGTCTGCCAAAACAAGTTCAGTATCTATAATTTCTATATCGCGTAAAGGGTCAACTTCGACCATTACGTGCGTTATATCTTTGCTCTCAAAACATCTTACAACATGAACTATTGCTGCAGTTTCTCTTATATGAGCTAAAAATTGGTTGCCCAAACCTTCTCCTTGCGATGCTCCTTTTACTAGACCAGCTATGTCAACAAATTCAACTGCTGCTGGGACCTTTTTCTTTGCATGATACACCTTTTCAAGAAAGTTCAAACGATTATCGGGGACTTCAACCACTCCGACGTTTGGATCAATTGTACAAAAAGGGTAATTGGCGCATTCAGCTCCTGCTTTTGTTATAGCGTTAAACAGGGTAGATTTGCCAACATTTGGGAGTCCTACAATACCAAGCTTCATATAAACCTCAAAGTTAATTATTTTCTTATTGTTCCGTTGCTTCTTATTACGTATTTTGTAGTGGTAAGCTCTTTTATTCCCATAGCTCCTCGTGCGTGCAATTTCTGTGTTGAAATCCCTATTTCGCAGCCAAGACCAAAAACGCTGCCGTCGTGAAGTCTTGTGGAAGTATTTATAAAAACTGCCGCTGCGTCAACCTCAGCTACAAATTTGTCTGCAGTTGCTTTGTCGTTTGTTACAATTGCTTCTGAATGTTTAGAGCCGTACTTATTGATATGTGCTATAGCCTCTTGTAAAGAATTGACCACTTTTATTGATACTTTAAGATCCAAATATTCGGTGCTCCAATCTTTTTCTTCAGCAGGTTTTATAGTGTTTACAATATTCCTTGAAATCTCACAGCCTTTAATTTCAACGTTCTCTTTGCTGTATATTTCGCATAATTTCGGCAGAATTTTATCTGCAATGTCTTTATGTACAAGCAATGTTTCCATTGCATTGCATACGGAAGGTCTTTGGCATTTGGCGTTTACAGCTATATTTACAGACATATCAATATCGGCATCTTTGTCTATATATGTGTGGCACAAGCCTTTCCCATGAGATAGCACAGGCACAGTAGCATTTTTTTTGACAAAGTTAACAAATTCTTCGCTTCCCCGTGGTATAAGTAAATCTATGTAATTATCTAAATGCAGAAGTTCTTGCACAGCGCTTCTGTCTGCAGTGTCAATAAACTGAACAGCACCTTCAGGCATGCCTGCTTTTATGCCTGCCTCGTAAATTATTTTTACAAGAATTCTATTTGTGTTTAAAGCCTCAGAGCCGCCTTTCAAAATAACGGCGTTTCCTGCTTTTAGACAAAGCATTGCCGCGTCAACGGTAACATTCGGGCGAGCTTCGTAAATCATAGCTATAACTCCTAAAGGCACTCTTATCTTTTTAACGTCAATATCAAACGAAGGCTTTGTTTCTTCAACAACAGTTCCGACAGGATCTTGTAAAAGTATTACATTTTTTACGCCTGCTATTATGTCTGCGGCTCGTTTTTCATTTAGAGTCAACCTATCTATAAGTGTAGATGTTATCTTTGCGTCTTTTGCTGCTTGAACATCTATTTCGTTGTGAAAAAGTATTTCTTTTATATTTTGTTGTAAAGCTTCTGCCATTGCCGCAAGAATATTATTTTTCTGTTGAGCGTCCATAGCTGAAAGCTTAACTGCTGCGTCTTTTGCCGCTCTTGCCCTAAGCTGTACTGTTTGTTTTATCTCATTATCCATATTTGTCTCCAAAAACATTGAAATCAAACATAAAATATTCTAACATATGCGAAAAATAAATGCTATATTTTTCACACTGGAGCCGCTGTATAGGGAGAATTCATAATTTATGTAGTTTAAATTAAATGGATTTATATGTAAATATAACAAACTGTTGATTGTTTTTGGTTTATTCTTCGTTGCATTGTTTGTCTATATGATTTTTCTCTAAACCCCTTTTCTGGAGGATAAGCCAGAAACTGATTTAAGTATTTTCTTAACAGGTGATCGCTTCTTTCTCCAGTCCAAAATTCCATACGTTGATTTTTATAGTGACCTTTGCAAATAATAAATGTAAACTAAACTAAACGGTACAGATTTTATATAGCTTATTTGATATTTTTTGTTGGGACTGTATTTTTAATTGCAATTTCTGATAGACCATTTGTTCATTATAATATGATGATTGTTCCTTTGCTCGTGCCAGTTTTATCTTTATAAAGAATATTATCCTATTTACAATGAGATTGAAAATAATGAAAGTTATACTGTAATTTTTAAACGTTATGGTTAATGTAGTGGCAATACAATCGGACGAATGTACTATATATAATTGGGAATATTTAATAAATTCTGGCATAAAACCTGTAAAGTCAAGCTGTGTTATCGGCTTGACTTTACAATACAAATACAATCCTTGATTTCAAAAAGAAACAATCCTAGTCGTAAAGCGAAGCGTCATCTTGGTCTCCTCCAATTCTTATGGGAATTGCTGGTGTTCTTTGTAGTGTTAACCATGCAATAATAAATTCCCTTGGCAATCCTACGTCTTCGGCTTCTACTTCAGCTTCTACTTCTGGACGGCAGGCTTCGTTTATGTCAACTTCATAAATAGGTCCTGCAAAGCTTAAAGATACAAAACATGACATCATTGCTAATAATAAAAGTCTTTTCATTTATTCTCCTTTTTTTTCTGGACAAAACTTACTCATATCCTCTTCTAGGTTTTTCTTTACCTCCCCTGTTTCTTTGTCAACTTCAGACCCATCCGTATGTATGTCAGTCCTAAAATGATTGTAGTAGATAGATGTGATTTATTTTTGAATAAAAATAAAAAAAATAGTGATTTTTTTATAACTACTGGTTTGGCGAGTTGAAGTTAATTATCTGATTATTGAACAATGTATGACCTGCTGTAAGGGATATTCGTATTCTTGCCTGATTCTTAGGTA
>JAITDI010000001.1 GCA_031282625.1 Candidatus Endomicrobiellum meruensis
TTGAGTTATCTTTAATTATCTTGAATATATCATGAATTATCTATCGGTCGTCTGGAAATAAAAAAAGGCTTGAAAAATAGGGATTTTTCGCAAGCCTTCATGAAATCGGGGCGACTGGATTTGAACCAGCGACCTCACGGTCCCGAACCGAGCGCTCTAGCCAGCTGAGCCACGCCCCGAAAAAATATTGCAAGTAATTACTTTATTTTTACAATCTTGTTATCTTTATCCACAAAAACAATTTTAGGGTCAATAGGTTTGTCTGAAAGAGTGAAACCCATTATTATTACTTCTTCACCAGCCTTTATAAGGTGAGCGGCTGCGCCATTCATGCAAATTACCCCTGAACATGGTTTACCAGGGATTACGTAAGTTTCAAGCCTTGCTCCTGAACTATTAGATACCACCAAAACTTTTTCCCCTATCCACAAGCCTGCCTTATCGCAAAGATAAGTATCTATTGTTATGCTACCTTTATATTTCAAATTGGCTTCCGTCACCGTAGCCTTAAAAATTTTTGAACTTAAAACAAACTTCATCACAACTGCCTCCAAACTAAATTAAATCACAGCGATATTATAGCATTTGCATCAATTTTTGTTAATAGTAACTATTCTCTGAGGGAAAGGAATTTCTATTTTAGCCTCACCAAATCTCTTATATAAATTCTTCAAAACTTCGCTCTTTATAAAAGCTCTTGAATAAACCGTTTTAACTCTAAAATATAAAATAAAGTTTATAGAAGAATCTCCAAAATCTGTAAACCGAACGATAGGCTGATAATCTTTAGAAGCTGAATCATATTTGTCTATTATCTCTTTAGCCGCAAGTTTTGCAATTTTCTCAACTTGGTCTAAATCACTTCTGTATGATACGCCGCAAGTTATTGAAGATGTAACTTCAGACTTTTTAAAATGATAACTTTTAACTATAGACGAAGATATTTTACTGTTAGGCACAACAATGGTAGCATTATTTATCTCTTTTATTAAAGTTGTTCTCCAGTTAACTTCAACAACCGTTCCCTCTTGTCCTGAATCAAGTCTAATATAGTCATCTCTTGCAATTTGTTTACTGGCAAGAATATTTATCCCGGCAAAAAAATTGGCAAGAGTATCTTGAAGAGCCAACGCAACTGCAAGAGAACCTATGCCCAAAGCAGTTAAGATCGGCGTCAACTTCACGCCAGCTTGATTTAATATTAAAATCAATCCTATAAACGTTATTGAAAACTTTAATATATTTGAACCGATTTTTTCTTGAATTGCCCTACGGAAAAGTTTAGAAAGTATAGACGCAATCAGAACATCTATTGAAAAAGCAAATACTCCATAAAAAATTTTATCAATAACAGCACTTTTAGTATTTATAGGAGCTTTTAAAATTCCAACATAGAGAGCTATGAGAAAAAACCAAAAAGAAATGTAACCACTTGTTATTACTACAATCTTATCGTGAAGAACCAGCTCTATTTTTGCAAGAATATTTTGCACAAACCTTGCTACATACCTCTTAAACAAAAAACCTATTATGAATATAAAAACAAATAGAGACACACTCTCTATCCACAAAAAACTTTTTTCTAATATCCAACTCCAAACTTGCAATAACATTGTTATCTTTTAGGATTTTCAGCTTCTTCCTGACACTTTATGCAATACCTAGTCCAAGGAATAGCTTTTAATCTTTCTACAGGAATTTCTTCACCACAACACTCGCATGTGCCGTAAGTATTCTTCTCTATTTTAGCAAGAGTGTCATTTACAGCATTCAATGTTATCTTATCACCAGCGACAAGTTCAAAAAACATTTCCTTGTCACTGTTTTGGCTTGCAGTATCTATTTCGTCTCCAACGTTTATATCGTCGGAATTTATATCTCTTTGAGCATTATTGGTTTTATTTAAAAGTTCGGCTTTCTTTTCTATCAAGAGCTTTTTTATTTCTGCTAAATCTTTTTTATTCATTGTACTCTCCGTTTAGAAGTTTGTAAACACTTTAACCATTCTTAATTTATCGTTTTCTTGACCACTTACTCTTATGCCCTTAGACGCTGTATCCATAAGATAATCGCATATTTCTTGAGTTATTCTTTCTCCAGGTATTACTACAGGTATTCCCGGAGGATAAGGCGTCAAAGTTTGAGCGGCTATATGTCCGACGGACTTTTTCAAGCTCACCTTTGTTATGCTGTTTGAAAGGAACACATCTCTAGGCTTCATAACCATCTCGGTAGCCAAAGATGGAATCTTAAGTATCCAGTTTTTTTGTTTACCGTGATATTTTTTACTTATACTTTCAAGTGCTTTTACAAAAGCCTCTATATCAGATTTAATTGTGCCTTCTCCGGAAATTGCTACCAAATTAAACAAATCGACATAATCAAGTTGAATATTATATTCTTTAGCCAAAATGTTTTCAATCTCATAACCAGAAAGCCCCGTTTTTGTCACATTCACAGTAAGCTTTGTGACGTCTAAATCAAAACCCAATTTATTTATTTCTTGTCTGGTAAAACATTTCATATTGCCAATGTTTTTATTTATATAAGAACGTCCCCTCTCAGCCGCGTCTATAACTTTGTCAAAGTCCTCTTTTCCCTGCGAAACAACCTGTCTTCTAGCTAAATCAATAGTTGCAAGAATTAAATAATTAGGACTTGTGGTTTGAAGCATTGAAACTATTTTTTTTACTCTGTTAAAATCAATAAATTTAGATTTAAAATGTAAAACCGACCCTTGAGACATTGCTGACAAAATTTTGTGTGTTGACTGAACGCATAAATCAGCGCCAGCTTCAACAGCAGATTCAGGCAATATATCGTTAAAATGCAGATGCGCTCCGTGAGCTTCATCAACAAGGAGAATCTTACCTCTTCTATGGCACAAATCCGCAATTTTGCTCAACTCACTAACAATGCCATTATAAGTAGGACTCGTTATAAACACAGCTTTTGCTTCAGGATATTTATCCAAAGCTTCTTTAGCCTGATCGTAAGTCATGCTAAAAATCAAGTCTAGATTTTGATCTATTTTAGGTTGAACCCAAATAGGCCAAACACCAGACATAATAATTCCTGCCATTATAGACTTATGAGAACTTCTTGAAACTATTATTGAGTCACCCGGATTACATGCCGAAAGAAACATAGCCATGTTACCGACGGACGTGCCGTTTACCAAAAACAAAGAATGCTTAACCCCATATGCTTCTGCCATAAGTTCTTGAGCTTTTTTTATTGGTCCGACAGGATCGTGTAAAGAATCTACTTCGTCAAAAACCGTAACATCAAATTTAAAAACCTCTTCGCCAACATAATCTTTCAGTTCTTTATCTATACTTCTACCATTTTTGTGTCCCGGACAATGAAAAGATGTGACATCCCTCTTTGCATGTGCTAAAAGAGTGTCGAATAGATGAGCCTTGGACTGTGCGTTAGATGCTTTTTTCATTTTTCCTAATTTACTTACCTGATCTGTTTAATTTTCTCCCAGATCACATCGGCCGCGTTTTTTGCTCCGTTCGTTGTCGCGATGCGATCCTCTAACTTCAAGACAGACTCTTTATATCTTTTATCTGCCAAAATTTTAGCAATTGATTTTTGAATATTTTTCGTGTTCCATTTGGCTCGTGAAATGCGGATACCGGATCCGCGAGATTCCATGTTGGACAAATTGATAAATTGTTCATGTTGGACGGCTACGCCAATAATTGGTGTTCCAGAATAAATCGCTGTCTGCACGGTTCCTTGTCCGCCGTGAATTACCGCAATATCGGCCATGGCATTGACTCTAGGAGACGGAATAAAGTTGTCGGTTATATACACACCCTCACGCTTGCCGACTAACTCTCTGGCTTTCTGAACTGAAAAATGCGGCGAAAGAATAACGGCATTCCAATTCAATCCTTCTCCATAAGTGAAAACTTTAATAACCTCTTTAAGCATTTCTTCCGATCCCGAACTGCTCAACGTGCAAAAAATCTTCGGCTTATCATTTTTCGGATCAAACACTTTCAATATTTCAGGATCGACTGCCTCGTCGGTATCAGGAACGGAAAACAATGGTCCGGTAAATTTCACGTTCGATGAAAACTTACTTTGATCGTAATAATCGGGCAAATCATTGACAATAGTTATATCGGACTTCAAGAGATCAAAAAAGTATTGACCAGCTTTTCTCCTTTCCAGCCGAGTTTGTAAACGGCGTGCCTGATGTTGTTTTGCCGAAGTATCGGCACTCGACTTTTGATAAAATTAGGAACATGACGAAAAAGCCACAATCTGACTGACTTGGGAAAAATGGAAAATATCTTTAATTGTCCTGGTACATCAGGAATGACATTAAAGAAACTTGAAACAAGTGGGAGCGGAACAAAACAGATTCCTGGGACTTCTTTGTCCGTCATTCGTCTCGCCAGGCTCGCTATAGGCCAGAAACCGTGCAAGACAATATCCGGTTTTAGCTCATTATACGCTTTGCTCTCGCCTTTAATCATGTCCTCGGCAAGTTTTTCTGTACCGACAAGATTGGTGATGGTCATACCGAGGTCTTGATACAAGCCAACTCCGGGCAATTTCGGTTCAGCCTCATATATTTCAAAACCAAGATCAAGAACCTTCTGCTCAAATTTACTGCCGTGGGAGATAAAAATTATCCAAACTGAAATATCGCTTGGTTGATATTTCCGCAACACCTTTGCAATCTCAATGGACCTGGTGGCATCGCCAGCGTCTTGAAAGGCAGTACTAATTGCAATGGTTAAATTTTTATTCATAATTTATTTCATTTTGTGGATTTTACTTTTGACATATCCATATAACTTTACTGTGATAGTTAGTAGGGATACAAAAACTTTATTATCGACAGTTAGTATATGAAATTTTTTGCTTTTGTCAAATCACAACGACGCATTTCGCAAAGCGAAATACGAAATTTGGCGGAGACACAAAAGCGAGTGCGGGCAAAAATTCCTTCCCCCCCCTTCCTTTTTATCCACCCGAGCGTTCAATTTGATGCCCGGTAGAAGACTCGAACTTCTGACCCCTTCCATGTCAAGGAAGTACTCTAACCAACTGAGCTAACCGGGCAGCATATGATTTTACATGAACAAGGTGCGGGCCGGAATTGAACCGGCGAATAACAGTTTTGCAGACTGCTCCCTTACCACTTGGGTACCGCACCAATGAACTAAATAAAATAATAAGAAAGTATATAAAAACAGCGTCCTCTAGTCAAACTTTTTGTGCATAAACAATATTTTATTTTTGATTTTCTTAGAGTCAATGTACTATAATTCGTTAAGAAGATTAACGGAGAAGATTATGAATTCATTAAAAGTGAGAACTGCTTACGCTGATACAGATCAAATGGGGATGGTTTATTATGCAAATTATTTAACTTTCTTTGAGCGAGGACGCACGGAGCTTCTCAGAGACATAGGTCTTGAATATAAAGCAATAGAAGATTGCGGTTTTTATTTTCCTGTTATTCATGTCGAGTGCAAATATTTGTCTCCTGCAAAATACGACAACATCATAGAAATAGAAACAAAAATATCAGAAATAACAGCAGCTAGCATAACGTGCTATTACGAAGTTAAATGTAAAGGAAAGCTTTTAGTTATAGGTAAAACAAAACACCCTTTCGTCAATAAATATTTAAAGCCTGTACGTTTCCCAAAAGACATAAGAAAGAGGCTGGAAAAAAATCTTGAAAAATAAAAACATCAAAAATGACGCTTACTTCATGTCTCAAGCCCTAAAAGAAGCCCGTAAAGCCCAAAAACTCGGTGAAGTGCCAATAGGCGCAGTTATAATCTTTGACGACAAAATAATTGCAAGAGGATTTAACAAATGTATTATATTGTCTGATCCTACAGCGCACGCGGAAATTGTAGTTTTGCGCAAAGCTGCTAAAAAATTGAATAATTACCGTTTGAATGATTGCTCTATATATGTTACAATTGAGCCTTGTGCAATGTGCGTGGGCGCTCTTGTAAATGCGAGGATAAAAAAGCTTATTTTTGGTGCGTACGATGTGAAATCTGGAGCGTGTAAAAGCGTTTTTAAAATAACTAAAAGCAAAAAGTTAAATCACAAAATAGAATTTGACGGCGGAAAAGAAAAATACTTGAACGAAGAGTGCGCAGATATAATTAAGAATTTCTTTAAGGAAAGACGTAAAAACTAATGGGGGTGAACAGGGTTCGACGGGAGTGGCAGAGGTAATGACAGCAGGCCGGAGTTGGTCGATGGCTCCGCAAAAATCGACCGAAAAATAAACAATAACGAAACTGTTATTTCTATGGACAATGTTAAAAGTGCAATAGTACCTAATGTGGCGGTACCTAGCATGGGATTCGTTGTTCCGTCAATAGCTGCTTAACGTAGCTTCGTTTTATCTTAGACACCTGCTATAGGAATAAAACGACAAGAGCAGGTTAGTTTTAAGCGGTTTGTGCCGTCAGTTTAAAATGAAATAAAACGGCGCTGGTTTATAACGTAGTACTGTCCGATTACAGCGTTATAAACGAGATAAATTTTCGGACTAAGCCTGTAGCGGTCTTACTAAAACATTTTCGGACGCGGGTTCAATTCCCGCCACCTCCACAACTGTATTTTTGTTCGTCGTCGTACTTTTAAATGTTTTCAGATTTTTTTCCTAATACTCTCCTAAAAAATAAACAGACAAAGCCGATTATTTTTAATCGGCTTTTTAATTTGTTTGTATAAAAAACAGACATCTTTGCCTATTTTTCCTTCCTTTTCCTAAAAAGATGACCATTTTTACATCTTTTCTTTCTTAAATCTTACTTTTTTACATTTCCTATAAATTAAATATCAGATTTTATAAAACTTTTACATATTTTTTACAAATATGACCATGATTAAGAAAAAAATTATGTGTTTGGTGTTGTCTCTCGCATTCGTAGTGATGTCTTCACAAGCAGAAGCCGGTAGATTTCCTCTGTCTTATGGCAAGGGTAATGTTAAGTATGGAGAGTTAATTAACAAAGCAGTGAGTGGAATATTTTATTTTTTTATCTCTCCACTGAAGACTGAACTATTTTCTAGTATGGTGGGAAATTACTGTGAGTTTTTTATAGAAACGTCCACTTTTTATATTACATTTAAGGAAGCAGCAAGATTGATTCCGAATAATAAGAACTATAAATTAATCTTTGATATTTTGCAGATCTTGAAACAAGGGGTAGGTTATGCTTCAGGAGAGACGGCTTCCATCATAATAACACAGTACGTAACAGGGAGACCTTGTGACAGATTACTTAGGAAGGATGAGGCGATATTCGCTCACGCACTAAAAGGAATTATAAAATCAGCGATTTCTAAAATACTAAAACCAAAGATAGACAATCAATTTTTCAATGCTTTCATTGCCGAAGGAATATCAGATTTTGTGAAGCGTGATTATACACATACTACTATAAATATGTTCGATATAGTCATAGCAGGGCTAACAGGTGGACTACTAAAAAAGAGCATCACGGTGCGAATAGCTACATATTTTAGGGTAGATAAGGAGACCATAAACTACCATTCCATAGCAGTGATAGGGGATATAGCAAAACAATTTGGGAAAACAGTTTTGAAAGAAGGTATGGAATTACATAAGAATATTAAAAAAGATAAACTAAAGATTGAATTTTATTCGTACGAAGATTTGCTCCTCAATCTGGAAGAGCCACACAAATGTCTTTTTAGTATGAACAAGTATGACATAAAATCTATAATGGAGGACAAATCCATTCTAAAACATTATAATGGCGAAAAAATTAGTGTCTATCTTTCAAATGAAGATACTTTTGGACTGTTTAATATATTAGATGATGACAGTTTGATGGATAATCCAACAGGAGCCGACGAGGATTCTATGTTAATTGATATCTCTTTCATGGATCCTTTTGAAATGCTTCTAAACATTTCCAAATACCAAGAAAAGACTGATCAACGTCTAGATCAAAATTTAAAAAAGAGCTATCGATTTCTCATAAAAAATGTAAAGGACAATATAAAAAATAAACAGTTGAGTAACCAAGATGACTGTATAGACTACTTATGGAAGGTCTATAATAATCTTCATATCCTCCTAAGAGATGTACAACGATATGCTACACAGTTAATGGAAGACAGTGATTACAAAGTTTATACGAGAGACTTATATGAAATCAGTCGTACTGTCAGTCATGCTCTCAGATGTCCATTTCCAGATTCAAACCCTGAAAATGATATTGTAGTAAAGAGCATTAAACCATCATCCTACACCACTCCTTTCATGCTCTTAGCTGCGATTTCTGCTCTTTTTTCACATCCAGCTCCAGAGACTGAAGATTAAGAGGCTTTGAATTAGCTCTATTAAAATTCAAATTTTGTTTATACTTGGAGCGCATGTTTATAAAAACATGCGCTCCAGTTTTTTATTGCGTTACCAAATACAATTTTTGAAAAATATCGTAGTGACCTATAATATCTAAATCTTTATGTCATAGGTGGTTTTCAAAACATAAAGCAAATTATTAAGATTATCAGAAAGTTCAAACGGAGGACTATCTAAATCAAAGTTTCCAACACAACAAACGCTTATATGTGTACCATTAAAGCCTAATGCGTGCGCACCATCTGTTCTATGTTCCTTCCGACAAAGATGCGATAAACGTTCCTGACTTTCTCTTTAACGTAATAATACCCATATGTCTTCTTTCCAGCAGCTGCATTTAAATTTATTCTTGTCGTTGTTTTTATCTTGTCTTTGCCAACAAAGTTTAATATGTTATGAGATACTACAAAATCTGGATATTTTTTTAATTTTCTGTTATAATATCGTCCTATTAGTCACTTAATTGCCCGATGGTGTAATTGGTAACACGTCTGCCTCTGGAGCAGAAGTCTCCTGGTTCGAGTCCAGGTCGGGCAGCCAATCTGGATACCTTTTAAAATCTACCTAAATATATCGTTTAGTGTCCACCACAAAAGAAGAATTATTTATATATTTCTCATAAAGATATAATATCTACGACTAAATTATTTTCTTACAAATTTGTAAGAGATTTAATAATTTTTTCTGGCGATAGAACTGAAAAAGGCGGTAATGACTATTCTTTAACGCAAGGGCTTTTAGAACTGGGCAACAGTAAAATAGTTCCTGTTGATAATCCAGACGACAGTGTGAAAAAATTTAAAAATAATAAAGCTCTTAAAAAATAAACAAAGTACAAAAACAAAAAGTGTAGCTTACGGTTATTGCTTTGTTTCAGTTACTATACATCAAACTATTTTAGTCCATGCCTTCTCCCCTCATTTCAAATACTTCATGTAGATATAATACTACACCAAACATCAAGCTGAAAGAGGCGATGAAATTGCTAAAAAAATGTGGGTATATTATGGAGAAAAACTTGGAATTTTGCTTGCAAATATTATAAATTTTGTTAACATAGATACAATTGTTCTTTGCGGAGGAAATAGCAAATCAAGTAAGTATTTTATGCCAATTGTATTAAAAGAAGTTAAAAGTAGAGCATTTAAATCTGCAGTTAAGACTTGCAAGATTGTAGTTTCTAAACACACAAAAGAGCTTGGACTTATAGGTGCTGCAATGCTTGCTAAAGAAGAAACACCAAACAATGATAAGCTTGATAGTACTGATTCATTATAGATAGTTTCCTCACTCCCCAACCTTCTGCGGCATGTAGAAGGTTGGGGAGTTACAATATAATCTATTTAACATATTCGTTTAGAGATTTTGTTCTATATTGCAACGTTGGCATTTTATCCGTAGTCACATAGCCTGGATTGGCGTTTATAACATCAGGAATTCTGCCGATTATAGTAGCACAAGTAAGCTCTACTGTGGAAGGTCTGTTGATTAACACTTCAGAATCAGGTTCTCCTTGTATTATCCAATCGTTTTGATCAAACTCTTCTGGAGCATAAACTTTTCCTATACATTCAGATTCTATAGCTATTCCTTCTTTTGTTTCTGTGGTAACAACTGCAGACATACCAGTAGCATTCCCAGCTTTTACCGTCATTTGTAGTGTTGAACTTTTTAAATCTTTACTATATATTTGAGGAACAGTTTTTTGAGTTTGTCTTGTTACCGTAAGACCAAGTTTATCGCAAAGCCAACCATTGACATTCCACATGTAAGACGGAAGATATTTTCCTGAATCTATAATCTTTTTTCTTTCTTCATCGCTTACTTTATCTACAGAAGCAATTTCTTTATCAAAAGTTTCCAAATCTAGCCCTGCTCCATGTGCTTTTGCCAAAGCTAAACCATAATCTTCAACATTGTAGCTTGATTTGCCTTTGATTTTTTTTATTGTCTGAGTCGCCCCTGATAAAACGATTATGAGATTTCCACAGAAGATGTCTTGATACCCAGAACCGCAAATTGTGCAACTGTTTTTCTTAGCTAGAGAATCTATTTCAGAAGTCAAACGAGGTAATGAGTTTTGCAGATAAAAAGCTTCTTCACAAGTAGATATTGCGTTGACACCAGTTTTAGCACATACTAAAAACGCTTCTTTCAAATCTTGCATAAGGCTCATGGTGGTAATTATGCATATGTCAGGTTTATCGGCTTTAAAAACATTCTCGGCTTCTGCAGCATTTTTTACTATAACGCCTTTTTTACTAACCCCCATAATGTCACCTATGTCCTTTCCTATAATTTCTGGACGGATATCAAATGCAACAGATATTTCCCCTCCTTTTTCATAAACATATCTCATAGTGTAAACAGACATCTTCCCACAGCCATACTGAGCAACTCTTACTTTTCTATCCATAAAAGTCCTCCTTTTTAATAAAATAAATAAAAGGAAAAGTACGTTTACAGCTTAGATACATTGTATAAATTTTTAAATATCCTTTTGTAGTCTTTTCATATTGACAAATACAATATTTTAGTATGCTGTACATAAATTATTATGCAATTGTTTAGATACTATTTTATATCTAACAGCTTACTGCCTCTGATTGACATAATTTACAAAATTTATTATAAAATGAATGCATTTTGGAAAATATATAGTTTTTGTATATTTACTTTTGTGGAGGTATTAAGCTGATGAAAAAACCTGATGTAATTAAGCAGGTTGCTGATGTTTCAGGTTTAACACAAGGAGACGCCAATAAAGCTATCAAAGCATTAGTCAAAGTTATACAATCAACTTTAAAAAATGGGGGCGTTATTTCTTTATCGGGACTTGGTTCTTTTAGAGTTAAATCTAGAAAAGCAAGACAAGGCAGAAACCCCAAAACCGGGGAGATAATACCTATTCCGCCGGGGAAAAAGGTTTCATTTAAACCTACTACAACTCTGAGGAAAATAATATAATTTGAGCAATATATGATAAACATAGAACCTTCTAAAAATCTGGCAAAATTGCCGCCTTATCTGTTCACAAAAATCAATCAAATAAAGAAAGAAGCTTATGCTAAAAATCTTGATGTTATAGATTTGGGTATGGGTAACCCAGATTTGCCTACGCCACATCACATAGTAGATAGACTTTGCGATACAGTAAAACACCACAAAAACACGCATAAATATCCTCAAGCTAAAGGCATGCCTAAGTTCAGAAAAACGATAACAGAATGGATGTCCAGACGTTTTGGAGTGGAACTTGATCCTGAAGATGAAGTTTTAACATTAATAGGTTCTAAAGAAGGAATTGCCCATTTATGCATATCCTACTTAAATCTCGGAGATTTAGTTTTGGTTTGCGATCCTGCTTATCCAGTACATTTTAACGGTGTAGCTTTGTCTGGAGGTAAAGTTTATTCTATGCCTTTATTGGAAAGAAATAATTATCTTCCGGACTTTACAAAAATCCCTGAGAAAACAGCAAAAAAAGCAAAAATAATGTTTTTAAATTATCCTAACAACCCAACAGCGGCAGTTGTTAAAGACAATAATTTTTGGAAAGAAGCTATAAAATTTTGTAAAAAGTACAATATTCTTCTCATCTCAGATAACGCATACTCAGAATTAACCTTCGGTGATTATTACGCTCCTTCAATTTTTGAGTTCCCTGGAGCAAAAGACGTAGCGCTGGAATTTCATTCATTTTCAAAAACTTTTAATATGGCTGGATGGAGGCTTGGTTGGGTTTGCGGAGCAAAAAAACTACTTTATCCGTTAGAAAAGTTTAAATCATTTTTAGATTACGGGTCTCCGTCTTTTATGCAGCTTGCCGGCGTAGCAGCTTTAAACGGTCCACAAGATTGCGTTAGAGAATTATCAAGCATTTACGAAAGAAGAATGAAGAAGATGGTTCATGGTCTTCAAAAGCTTGGGTGGAAAGCTAAAGAAACAAAAGGAACTATGTATATATGGGTCGGACTTCCAGATTATTTGGCTAAAGAGGGATCTCTTTCTGTAGCTAAAAGACTTGTAAAAGAGACCGGTGTTGTTGTTTCTCCAGGCGTAGGATTTGGCAAGCACGGCGAAGGATACGTAAGAATGTCTCTTGTAACACACGACAAAAGATTCCACGACGCTCTTCTTAGGATAGGCAGGTTTACAAAAGCTTCAATGAAATAAATGAGGTGCTTATGAACAAATATATCAATGTAGGGCTTGTAGGCTATGGAACAGTAGGAAAAGGCGTAGTTAAAATTTTGGAAGAAAACAAAAAAATAGCTTTAAGAAAAGTAGGCAAACCTATTCGCATAAAATCAATATGTGATTTAAGATCTATAGACAAACCTGAACTTTATGTAAAAAATTTTAAAGACATAATAAAAGACCCAGAAATAGATTTAATTGTTGAGCTTATCGGCGGATACGAACCTGCAAGAACAATAATAATAGAAGCTCTTAAAGCCGGAAAAAATGTAGTAACTGCAAATAAAGCCGTTCTTGCAAAATATTGGGATCAAATTTTTACAACAGCTCAAGACTGCCAAAAGTCAATATATTACGAAGCCTCCGTTGGTGGCGTAATACCTGTAGTTCAAGGTTTAAGCGAAGGGCTTGCTTCGGAAGAAATTCTTGAAATAAAAGGAATTCTAAATGGCACAACAAACTTTATTTTGAGCGAAATGACAAAAAATGGTGTAAATTATGAAGCTGCTTTAAAAAGCGCGCAAAATTCAGGGTTTGCCGAAGCTGATCCATCTTTTGACGTTAACGGTATAGACACAGCAAACAAACTTGCAATTCTTTCTTCACTTGCTTGGGGAGACTGGATAAAAGTAAAAGATATATCCGTCAAGGGCATATCAGATTTAGATATTGAAGACGTTTTAATAACGCAAAATTTTGGTTACGACGTAAAACTTATAGGTTCCGCTGAAAAAACAAAAGATGGCATAGACCTTTCCGTACAGCCTTGTCTTGTAAATCACGATCATGCGTTTGCAACGGTTGAAAATGAATACAATGCCGTCATGATTACAGGAAAAGATTCTGGAGATGTTTTATTCTACGGCAAAGGCGCAGGACAGCAACCTGCTGCAAGCGCTGTAGTATCGGATATTATAAATCTTTCAAAGTTTATAGTTACAAATACTGCAGGGATTGTACCAGACGTTGTCTATGATAAAAGGATAAAAATTAAAGTTCTTCATTCAGGCAAAAGCAAAGCTTCTTATTATTTAAGGTTTTCAATTTTAGATAAGCCCGGCGTATTGTCAAAAATTTCCGGCATTCTCGGCAAGTTTAAAGTTTCAATTGCAAGCCTCACTCAATCTGACATAAGCGACAACGACTGTGCCCAGATAATTATAATTACGCATAAAACCTGCAGAGAGAATTTGGAAAAAGCTTTAAAACAAATTAATGCCACAAAGTCTATAGTAAAATCCAAAGTAGTAAAAATTAAAATAGAGATTTAAAATGAACAAGGACACTATTTTCCCTAGAACAAATAGTACAACTACCGTACTTTTAAAGAATATTGTTAAAAATAAAAATATTTCTATTGGAGATTTTACTTATTACGATGATTTTGTCGATCCAATGCGTTTTGAACAAAACAATGTTATTTATCATTATCCAGAAGTAAATAATGACAAACTTATAATAGGCAAGTTTTGTTCTATAGCCAACGGTGCAAAGTTCTTGTTTAATGCTGGAAATCACAAATCATCTTCTTTAGCAAATTTTCCATTTGCAATTTTTGAAGAGTTATTTAATTCACGATTAGGCGTAGCTAACGCATGGGATAATAAAGGTGACATTGTGATTGGCAATGATGTTTGGATAGGTTACGATGCGCTTATAATGTCCGGCATACATATTGGAGATGGAGCTATAATAGGCTCTAGAGCAGTAGTTACTCGCGATGTAAAACCATATGAAGTAGTTGGAGGCATTCCAGCAAAGGTTATTAAAAAAAGATTTAACGAAAATATTATTAAAGAATTATTGAATATACGCTGGTGGGACGCAGATATATTAAAAATAAAGAAATCTATTCCTGAAATTGTGTCGGAAAATATAAAAAATTTAAGAGAATTATTATCTTAAAAAAATAGAAGTAGTTTTCACTTTTGACAATTCGGTCAACCCTTATTTTAATAGATTGACCGAGTTTTTTATATGTTATATAATCACTAAGATTAACACCCTAAACGAGGCTTACAAATGGAAAATTTAATAATTAAGATTTTAAACAACAAACAAATAGATAAAGATGATGCTCTTAAGCTTTTTGATTTAGAAATAGAAGATTTATGTTTTGCTGCGGCAAAAATAAGAAAAAAATATAAGGGCAATAAAGTAAAAGTTTGTTCTATTATAAATGCCAAATCAGGGCAATGCAGCGAAGACTGCAAGTTTTGCGCTCAGTCGTCTTTTAACAAAACTGACGTAAAAGTTTATCCTCTTCTTGATACAAAAAGAATAAAAGAAGTTTCCGAAAAAGCTTTAGAAAATGTCGGCTGTTTTGGTATTGTTTCAAGCGGAAACGCTTTAAACGACAATGAAATAGGCAAACTATGTGAAATGTTTAAACAACATAAAAAATCGTCACATCTTGGCGTGTCAATAGGAAGAATATCTGACGAAAGTTTTTGTAAACTTAAAGAAGCCGGCATAAAAAAAATGCATCATAATCTTGAAACTTCCGCAAATTTCTACCCAAATATTTGTTCTACGCACAGTTATCAAGAGAGAATAGATACATTAAAAAGAGCAAAAAATTTTGGATTTCAGATTTGCTCTGGAGGACTCTTCGGCATAGGTGAAAGCCTAAAAGACCGAGTAGATTTGGCGTTTACTTTAAAAGAAATAGACTCAGATAGCGTCCCTATGAACTTTTTTATGCCAATAAAAGGCACTGCGCTTGAGCATTTGCCGACAATAAAACCTATTGAAATCCTAAAAACTATAGCTGTCTTTAGAATAATATTGCAAACGCCAGACATTATGGTTTGTGGAGGAAGAGAAATCAACTTAAGAGATTTACAGTCATGGATATTTCAAGCTGGAGCAAACGGCATGATGACAGGCGGTTATCTTACTACATTAGGCAGAGACATTATTACAGATAAACAAATGGTTAAAGATTTAGGATTGGAACTTGAATCCGAATAGTTTATATGATTTAAATTTCATTTATTAAACAATTAAAACTTAAAATATTATCTATTATAAGGTAACACTTTTTTAAAATAGTAGATTTTAATTTTTATTATATTATAAACTATACTTAGAACTTGAGTTTAGTTGGGGTTTTCTAATGTTTTTTTACGCTGACTTACACATACACTCAAAATATTCCCGAGCAACAAGTAAGAGCTGTAACTTAGAAGAACTTGCCGTCTGGGCGCAAAAAAAAGGATTAAGCGTCATATCAACAGGCGATTTTACTCATCCTGCATGGTTTAATGAAATAAAAGAAAAGCTTGTTCCTGTCGAATCTGGAGTTTTTAAACTAAAAGATGATATTGAGAAACACATTTTTAAAAATAACTACCATTTAAGATTCCTGCTGTCAGTTGAAATATCAACCATATATAAGAAAGGTGAAAGAACAAGAAAAGTTCATCATATTATATTCGTTCCTGATTTTAAAAGTGCTGAAAACCTAAGACAAAAACTTTCTGTTGTCGGAAACATAGTTTCTGACGGTCGTCCTATACTGGGATTAGATTCAAGAGATCTCCTTGAAATGACTTTAGAGTCAGGAGAAGGTTCATATATAGTTCCAGCACACATCTGGACACCGTGGTTCTCAGTATTAGGTTCAAGATCAGGTTTTGATTCTATAAGTGATTGCTATGCAGATCTTGCAGACTATATTTTCGCAGTAGAAACTGGACTATCCTCTGATCCGGAAATGAACTGGCAAGTGTCTAATCTTGACAAATACAGACTAATATCTAATTCTGATGCGCATTCCCCATCTAAACTTGCCAGAGAAGCTACAGTTTTTGATACAGACTCCGACTATTTCTCTATCAGAAAAGCTCTAAAAACTGGCAAAGGATATGTTGGCACGGTAGAGTTTTTCCCTGAGGAAGGTAAATACCATGAAGACGGGCATAGAAAATGTAATGTTTGTCTAAGTCCAGCAGAAACAATAAAACTTAACGGGATATGCCCAGTCTGCAACAAACCTTTGACAATAGGAGTTATGCATAGGGTTAATGAGTTAGCTGATCGCAAAGGTAAAGATTTTACAATCCCCAAAACAGCAGGAAAAGTATTTAGTCTTGTGCCTTTGCAGGAAATTTTATCTGAAATTATGCAAGTTGGAGATTCTAGTAAGTCAGTAAATATTACATACGAAAAGTTAATACAAAAATTAGGTCCAGAATTGGATATTTTAAGAAATATCTCTATAGATGAAATATCAAAAGCCCATTCTTCTCTCCTTGGAGAAGCAATCTCGCGATTAAGAGAAGGTAAGGTTATAAAACATGCAGGATTTGACGGTGAGTACGGCGTTATAAAACTTTTTGAGCAAGAGGAATTAGTACGAAATAGTTTTACAAACCTGATGTTTGATATGGAAATACCTGTAAGAAAAGAGGAAAAACCTCTAACCTTACCTAAAGAAGAAATATCAGAATTGAATTATCAAAGTCACAACTATGATATAACTACACTTAGTTTGGGAAACAAAGAAATACTTTCAAGTCTTGATGAATACCAATTAAGCGCAATTAAGAATACTCACAATCAACTTTTAATAATTGCAGGTCCTGGATCAGGCAAGACTACAGTACTGACAAAACGTATAGCTTATATGGTTTTAGAAAACAATATTTCTCCTGAAAACTGCCTTGCCATAACCTTTACACGCAGAGCAGCTCATGAAATGCTCAACAGACTTAATCTATTATTTCCTAAAAATTATGGAAATATCAATATTCATACTTTCCATTCTTTATGCTTTTCTATTTTAAAAGAAAATTCTGATAAAGCAGGATTAACTCCTAATTTTAAAGTAGCAAGCAAACATGAGATAAATTTATATGCAGAACAATCTCAATCAGATGACATTCTAGATTTTGACGATTTGATAATCTTTACACTAAAACTTCTTAATGATAATCCAGATATTGCCAAGTTATATCGGAATAGATTTAAATATATTTCAGTTGATGAATACCAAGATATCGATGCAAGTCAGTATGAATTAATCAGATTATTAGCTCCTCCAGATGGCAATTTATGTGTAATAGGAGATCCTAATCAGGCAATTTACGGATTTAGAGGTGGAGATTCAAAATTTTTTGATAGTTTCTCTATAGATTACCCTTTATCTCAAATAATTAGTTTAAAAAATAATTACCGTTCTACTGGAACTATTGTCAACGCTTCAAATCAAATTATTTGCTCATACAATACAACGGCAAAATATGATAAGCCTCATGAAAAAATTACTATACATATAGCACCTACTGACAAATCAGAAGCGGAATTTGTGGTTAGCACCATTGAAAATTTGATTGGTGGGCATAGCTTTTTTTCTATTGACACTAACAGGTCTTGCGGAGAGGAAACTAATCTTTCGTTTTCGGACTTTGCTATTTTATACCGCACATCATCACAGCTGGAACCTCTACTTGAGTCATTGCAAAGATCAGGTATGCCTTTTGTAAAGTTATCTAATGACTTGCTGTGTAACAAAAAACCAATTGTAAAACTGTTAAGCCAATTAACAAATAATGAGCCGGTCATATCGCAGCTTGATAAACTTAATAAGAAATTTAATGAAGAAATTGATGACCATATCCTACAATATCTTGTCAGACTAGCGCAAACTTATAAAATGAAAAATGAATTTATTCATGAAGTCTCTCTTTTATCTGAAATAGATACACTTGATAAAAGAGGAGATAGAATTTCGCTATTGACATTGCATTCTTCAAAGGGATTGGAATTTAAATGTGTTTTTATAGTCGGTTTGGAAGACGGCATTATTCCTTTTTACCGAACTCAAAAAGCTTGCGAACTCGAAGAAGAAAGACGTTTATTATATGTTGGTATGACAAGAGCCGAACAAAGGCTATTCCTAACTCGGACTATCAGAAGAAAATGGCTTGGAACTTATAAAAACTTAAATCCCTCGCCATTCTTAGAGAAAATTGAGAGCGAACTGCTAAGGTTTAGTAAACTTAAAACGGTATTTCAAGAAAAGGAAGGATACCGCCAGCTTGATTTATTTTAAAGTTAAAATATATAGAATTTTGAAGTAAGAAATGCCCTTTTCAAAGAATCAGGACAACCGTATTTTAACTTCTCAAATAGTCTTATTTTAGCCTTACAACTCCAAAATCAAATACATTTTATACTTCTTGTTATACTAAACTTTGTAATAATTTTTCAATCTATTAAGAATTCTATCCCCACCTATCTCATAAACTTCATTTTAAAATAATCGCTTAACATTCTAGACTTTATTATGTTATAAAATTGTACGCTTTTTGCTACAAAATGATATTAACATGCTATAATCACTCGTATGAGTAAGCATTAAGAATGAGTAGAGGATTAAAACTGACGTAGTAATGTCCAACGCTGCTAAGATGTTCGCTATCTTACTTGAAACTCAAACTGAAACTTTTAAATCCAACAGCATCGAAGCCGTTAAGCTTTACGATAAAGCCATTAAAGCCTCCGAGGATATTGTGATTGCTTGTTCTTCTGTTAGCCCAGTCATTATTAGAGAATCCGAAAAAGTAAAAAGTACTAAATATTATGCTAAATATGAAACTTACGTTGCTGAAAAAAGGAAAGCTGCTGAATCTTGGGTTAAATATCAAACTTATGTTAAGAAGCTGAAAAAAGTTTCTGAAGCTTACGCCAGAGTTGCTGCTATCCGCATTGAATTACATAAAGCTACTAAAGCTTATGCTAAAGTTGCTAAAGCTTACGATAAAGCTGCTAAAGCCTACGCTAAAGTCGCCAAGAGCAGCATTGAATTGCCAGAAGTTGACAGACTTTGCTGTTTCAAATTTGACGATGCCGTTGAATTACATAAGGCTCACAAAATTTCTGATGCGCAATTGGCTTCAGTTCCTGCGTCGAAAGCCTCATATAAAACAATAGACGCTTATGGTGCTTACTGCAGAACCAACCTCAAACTCTCAGAGGCGATTGTGGCAGCCTGCTGTGAAGAGGACGAAGTCATTAAACTTAAAACCGAACTTAACAAATCTTTTCTTGAGCAAGCGCAAGTTATTGCTCAAAGCCAAGCCGAATTTATCAACTGTTATTAATTATTGTGCTAAAATAAATCAACTGCTACGCTTTAAATCCGCAGCAGTTGATATTTGTGTTAATATATCTCGGTTTATCAACTCCGAAATCCATGTTGCGGTGGATTCTGAAAATTTTGTTGATAGTTCCAGATATCTCTATCAAATACGGGACGATATTGATTATTACCGTAATCGTCACCGTCTCCACCAACGCCTTCTAAAGATTTACAGCTATCTATGGCAGCTTTGCATTTTTGCACTTTGTTTTCATAACAAGCATTTTCTGCTTGACAGCAAGTACTAAGGTCGCTTGGAGACTTTTTACACTCGTTACAAAGGTCAGAACACCTATCTGCATAACTAACTACAGAAAAAGTACAACACATCATCACTGCTAACACAAACTTTTTTATTTCAGTATCCTTTGAATTTAGATTACAGAAGTTAATAACCTCTAACTTCTGTTTGGTTCAGTTTTAGCATTTTAAGGGTTAGGGTGTAAAGGTAGTGTAAGCTTATCCGTCATTAGAACTTACAACATATGGAGACAATCTTAAACAAGCTCTCAATTGATGTTTGAAGACCTATTTAATTTATGGATAGAGACTGTTAATGAAGATTGCAATATAAAAGAAGTTTTGAAAGATTTAGGCTGGACAATGACAAAAAGTTCTATAATCCCAAAGGAAGATAATTTTAAAGTTCCTTTTGAAATTTTGGCAAGTAAATCCATAAATTTACAAATTCCTGTAGGATTGTAGTCATGGAATTTTTTGACACCATAAAAATAAGGATTTTTCGCAAGCCTTCATGAAATCGGGGCGACCGTATTTTTATCTCTTCAAATAGTCTTATTTTAGTCTTACAACTCCAAAATCCAATACATTTTATACCTCTTTTTATACTAAACTTTGCAATAATTTTTCAATCCTTTAAGGAAAAAATTTATAAATAACAATGCAAATGCAGAATTGATAGAAAACGAAGAAAAGTTTAATGGATTGGTTGTAGATTATTTGGCGTATTACAACAGTAAGTGTCTGTATTTTGCATTAAATCTAAAAAACGTCTTTTGATTATACCTTAAAAAGAAAGTCAAGAAAGGTTTGATTTGATAAGTGGTTTAAAGATTTGAAAGATATACAAGCTGTTACGACAATAAGAGTTAGAATTTCAAGAATTAAAAATGGGAATTTTGGCGATATAAAACATGTGAAAGGAGTAAAGGGGATTTATGAGTTAAGAATTCATGTCGGCAATGGTTATAGAATATATTGCAGCAGAGATGGTAACATGTTAGTAATATTATTAAATGGCGGTAATAAATCAACACAAAAAAATGATATTGAAAAGGCGGAAGTGCTAAAAGAGAGTTTATAATAATAAAATTTATGTAAGAGAGGAATGTA
>JAITDI010000038.1 GCA_031282625.1 Candidatus Endomicrobiellum meruensis
ATGTTACGATGGAGATAGAGTTGATAATGCCAGTGGCGATGGAGCCGCAGTTGAGGTTTGCAATAAGGGAAGGAGGAAGGACTGTAGGTTCAGGCGTTGTTACTGAAATCTTGGAATAAGATAGTTTTATAAATCAAAAACCCGAATAACTAAATTATTCGGGTTTTGATTGACAAATAAGCCTGTTTTAGTATAGAATATACCTTCATCATCAAAATTAAATAGGGTTAAAATTATGGTAAATGAAAAAGCAGTAGCGACTCAACGTTTGAGAATTAAGTTACGTGCGTACGATCATAAAATGTTAGATGATTCGCTTGCAAAGATAGTAGAAACAGCGAGGCGTACAGGTGCGGCAATAACCGGACCGATACTTTTGCCTACTAACATTAAAAAGTACACAGTAAATAGATCTGTGCATACTGACAAAAAATCCCGTGAACAGTTTGAAATGAGAATTCATAAGAGATTGGTTGACATCCGCGAACCTTCTTCAAAAACAGTTGAAGAACTTATGAAGCTTGATTTGCCTGCAGGCGTTGATATTGAAATCAAGATGTAAGTAAATAACGAAAAACAGTAGAGTAGAGAGATAATATGTTAAAATCAATCATTGGAAAAAAAGTAGGTATGACGCAGGTTTTTGACGATAAAGGAAATCTTATACCTGTAACTGTAATAGAAGCTGGACCTTGTGTAGTAACCGGAGTCCGCACATCTGAAAAAGACGGATATACCGCAGTTCAGCTTGGCTTTGACAATGCTAAAGAAAAAAATCTTAACAAACCAAAGTTGGGGTTGTTCAAAAAGAATAATATTACTCCCAAAAAGGTTGTTAAAGAGTTTAGACTTGCAGATGTAGCCGAATTTTCTGTAGGACAAGAAATAAAAGCTAGTATTTTTAAAGCTGGCGACTATGTGGACGTTTCTGCAGTAACAAAAGGTAAGGGATATGCAGGCGTTATAAAAAGACATAATTTTGGCATGCAGCCTACAACGCATGGTCAGTCTGATAGAACCAGAGCAAGAGGCTCTAGCGGTGGACAGGGACCTCAGAAAGTGTTGAAGGGTATGAGAATGTCCGGACATTTAGGCAACGAATTTGTTACAATACAAAAATTGCTTGTCGTAAATGTTGACGCAGAAAAAAATGTTTTGCTTATTAAAGGAGCTGTTCCTGCCGTTAAGATGGGAACATTGTTTATAAGCAATACGCTTAAAAAGATTCCTGTTGTTAAAGAAATAAAAAATAAAAATAATAAGAAAAAATAAACTACCAAACAGTACTTGTGGGGCGTCATAAAGCTAGTACAAAAATGGAATGTAGCAAAAGTGTTGAGGATCTTTATTTTGAAGTGGAGTTGTTTATTGTTAGGATTGTTTCTTTTTCTTGTCTTGAATGTTGACGCGCAGATGTTAAATATCAGTATTGACGATGTTGAAATTGAAAAATGTGTTCGTGTTGTCGCAGAGTCTTCTTATCTTAACGATTTCAATGTTCATTATTGTTGTGTTTCATAGATCAACAGGTTTCTGAATGCTTTGAGGAAGTAGAGAAGGTAAAAACTAAACCTAGTTCATATCATAGATTTTTTATTAGATCTCGCTCTACTGAGACAGGGGAAAATTTTGAAGTAAAATGTATAAGGAAGAATAATAATTATTGAAAAGAGAGAGAAAATGAAGACAATAGAAGTTTGTATTTATAACGCAAAAGGTCAAGAAAAAGGAGATTTGGAACTTCCTGCTTTTTTTAATACGGAAGTCTCCCCTGCTCTTTTGCACGAAATTACAAAGGCATATTTAAATAATCAAAGGGCAGGAACGCATAAGACAAAAACAAGAGGCGAAGTGTCTTTCTCGGGAGCAAAACCTTGGAAACAAAAAGGTACGGGTAATGCTCGAGCGGGACAGAGAAATTCTCCTTTGTGGAGAAAGGGTGGAATCATTTTTGGTCCCCAGCCTAGAGATTATTATACAAAGATGTCAAAACAAAAAAGAAAACTTTCTTTGAGTATGTCTCTTTCAGCCCAATTGCAGAACGGCAATGTCATAGTTTTAGACTCTGTAAATCTTGATGAAGCTAGAACAAAAAAAGTTGCAGAGCTTTTGAAAAATCTTAAACTTGAAGGTAAAAAAGTTGTTTTTGCAGTTTCTCACGACGCAGATTTTAGACTTGCAGCAAAAAATATAAAAAATGTAGTAGTAGAAAACGTAAAGAATATCAACGCGTATCAAGTTCTTTGGGCGGATAAATTGGTTCTTACGCCTGAAGCGATTGATTCAATAAAAGAAAGACAATCTATATAAGAGATTGTCTTTTAGTATTAGGAAATAACAATGGATATGAGAAATATTATTAAGAAAGCTATCGTAACGGAAAAAGCTGCTGTTTTGAAAGAAAAACACAACAAATATACTTTTGTTGTAGATAAAGACGCCAACAAGTTCCAGATAAAACAGGCTGTTGAGTCTTTGTTTAATGTGAAAGTTGAAAGTGTTCATACTTCCAACTATTTGGGAAAGAACAAGAGAATTGGTATGCATGCAGGATACAGAAGCGATTGGAAGAAAGCTATAGTAAAACTTGGCGAGGGTCAAGAAATTCAAATGGTCGAAGAGGCTTAATTAAATAAGCTTAGCGGACGGCAATCAAGAAACGATTGCTAAAGAAGCAAATATGGGTGTGCATAGATATATGCAATTTAAACATGATAGAGTTGCTGCCCGATAACAGGAAAAAGAAATGCCGATTAAAACATTTAAACCGTACACTCAGTCTAGAAGACAGATGTCAGTTTCAGATTTTTCTGATATTACAAAAACAGAGCCTGAAAAATCCTTGACCATGATTATAAAGAAAAAAGGTGGTCGTAACAATACTGGGCAAGTAATGGTTCGCTTTAGAGGTGGCGGTCATAAAAGATTTTACAGAATAATAGATTTCAAAAGAGATAAATTCAATATTCCTGCCGAAGTAATAGCAATTGAATACGATCCTAACCGTTCAAGCAGAATAGTGCTTCTGCAATATCAAGACGGAGAAAAAAGATATATAATTCAGCCTGTGGGCGTAAAAGTTGGAGATTTCTTGATGTCCGGACCGGATGCCGAGATAAAACCGGGAAACTCTCTTCCTCTTACGAATATTCCCGTAGGTACTTTCATACATAACTTGGAACTTGTCGCAGGAAAAGGCGGACAGCTTGTTCGCTCAGCTGGAGCTGCGGCTCAGCTGCTTGCTAAAGAAGGCGATTATGCTCACGTAAGAATGCCTTCTGGCGAAATAAGGCTTATCCGAGTAAATTGTTACGCAACAATTGGTCAGGTAGGAAATTTGGACCATGAAAACATTACGGTAGGATCTGCAGGAAGGAACCGCCACATTGGTAAAAAGCCTCATGTTCGCGGAACTGCAATGAACTCTGTTGACCATCCTCATGGAGGAGGCAGGGGTAGATCTAAAGGTAACAACCAACCCAGAAGCCCTTGGAACCAACCTGCTAAAGGTTTCAAGACAAGACCTAAGAAAGTTTGGGATTGGGTAATAGTAAGTCATCGTAATAAAGCTAAGAAGCAATAAGAAGTAAGCGGAGGAAAAAATAAATGAGTCGTTCGACGAAAAAAGGTCCATATGTTGATGAAAAGCTTTTGAAGAAAATGCAAAAGCTTAACGAAGCTGGAGATAAAAAAGTTATAAAGACGTGGGCAAGATCAAGTGTTATAACTCCAGAATTCGTAGGTCATACTGTAGCAATACATAATGGCAAGAAATTTTTACCTATATTTATATCGGAACAAATGGTAGGTCATAAGCTTGGCGAATTTGCTCCGACAAGAGTTTTTAAAGGTCATGGCGGAATGACAAAGCAGGAAACATCTCTAACGTAAAATAAACATCTTGAGCTTTAAAAACATAAACAGACAATGATCGATGTAAGGCGATTGTCAAACAGAAAAAAAGGATATAAAGATGGAAGCAAAGGCAACAGCAAAATTTGTTAGATATACTCCAAGAAAAGTTAATCAAGTTCTTTCTCTTATCAGAAATAAAAAAGTTGAGAAAGCGTTTGAAGTTCTTTCTTTTCTTCCTAAGTCTGCTGCGACGCTCGTTGAAAAAGTTTTAAAAAGCGCGACCGCAAATTCAGGAAAGCTAAGTGATTTTTCAAAACTAAAAATTAAAGAAGCTTGGGTAGGCAATGGTCCCATATTGAAAAGAATGAGACCTGGTCCGCAGGGTAGAGGTATGCCGATAAAAAAGAGAACGGCTCATCTTACGATAATCATTACCGATGAAGGTGTTTCTGATGGAAAGAGAAAGAAAAAAGCGGCTAAAATGGTAAAAGCCGTTGAAGCAAAGTAAGATAAAATTTTTTAGGAAAGGTAGAAAACATGGGTCATAAAGTACATCCCAAAAGCGTAAGATTAGGATATATTAAAGACTGGGAATCTAAATGGTTTAATTTAAAAGAGATGCCAGATTTTATAGAGGAAGATCGTCGCATAAGAGTTTATTTAAAAAACAAACTCAAATTGGCTTCCGTGTCTAAAATTGTTATTGAAAGACCTGGAAAATATTTGCGTGTAAATATTTATACTTCTCGCCCTGGAATTGTTATCGGTAAAGGCGGGCAAGGAATAGAAAATTTGAGAAAAGAAGTTGAATCCATGACTATGAAAAAAACTTTTGTAAATGTTATGGAAATAAAAAGAGCTGAAATTGATGCTCAGCTTGCAGCTGAAAGCATAGCGTTTCAGTTGGAAAAACAGATAGCATTCAGAAGGGCAATGAAGAAAACTATTGAAAAAGCTATGGCTGCAGGCGCCCAAGGAATAAAAGTTATGGTTTCTGGAAGACTTGGGGGAGCAGAAATTGCAAGAACTGAGTGGCTTAAAGAAGGAAGAATTCCTCTGCAGACTTTCAGAGCTGACATAGATTATGGTTTTTCTGAAGCATATACAACAATGGGTCAGATTGGTGTTAAAGTTTGGATATTTAAAAAAGAACTTTTCAAGAAAACAGCTAAAGAATTGCTTGAAGAGGCAAAACTTGTTGATACGGCTACATCATCTGAACAAACGCTCAATCAGGAAGAACCCAAATAAATTTTAAGACATAAAGTCAGAGGACATTTATATGTTGATGCCAAAAAGAGTTAAATATAGAAAGACGCACAGGGGAAGAATGAAAGGTAAAGCTAAGGGCGGTACCTTTTTGGCTTTTGGTAAGTATGGTCTTCAAGCTCTTGAACCTGTATGGATAAACAGCAACCAAATAGAGGCAGCACGCGTTACGCTTGCTAGATTTATAAAGAAAGGCGGAAAGGTTTGGGTCAGAATATTCCCTGATAAACCAATCACAAAAAAGCCTGCAGAAACGAGAATGGGTAAAGGAAAAGGCGATCCGCAGTTTTGGGTTGCTGTAGTAAAGCCGGGAAGAATAATGTTTGAAATGGAAGGTATTCCAGAAGCTGAAGCAAGAAAAGCTTTGACTCTTGCTTCAAACAAACTTCCTATACACACAAAAATTTTAGTCAGAGTAGATATTTGAGGATAAGATGAAAAGTAAACTTTGGAATGATATAAAGAATATGGTGGACGTAGAGCTTAGCGCAAAGCTTAGTGAATTGCAGGATAAGCTTTTCAAATTAAAGTTCCGTCATTCGACAGCTCCTGTAAAAAATCCTCTTGAAATAAGAGAGATTAAAAGAAATATTGCAAGGATTAAAACTCTTATAGCTCAGAAGAAAGAGTCCAAATAAGACAAAATAATAGGAAGGAACAATGTCAGAACGAGGAAAACGTAAGAGCCGTATAGGCATAGTTGTAAGTGATAAAAGTGACAAAACAAGATTGGTTTCTATAGAGAGAACATACCGTCATTCTTTGTATGGTCGTGTCCTTCGCAGTAAAAATAAATTTGCCGTGCACGATGAAAAGAATGAATCTCGTCTAGGCGATAAAGTTGAAATAATGGAATCAAGACCGATGTCAAAGATGAAAAGATGGGTTTTGGTAAAAGTCATAAATAAAGTGGCAGAAATCTAAAAAATAAGTTTAACGAAGGATACCGTAATGATTCAGGAAAGATCTATTTTAAACGTAGCAGATAACTCAGGAGCAAAAAAAATTCGCTGTTTCAGAGTAACAAAAGGTATGAAGCGTCGTTATGCAAGCATCGGCGACGTAATACATGCGTCTGTACAAGATGCTTTGCCGCACGGAAATATAAAGAAAGGCGAAGTTGTTAAAGCAGTAATTGTTCGCACAGTGAAAGAAATTCGCCGTGCAGACGGAACTTATATAAAGTTTGATGACAATGCTGCCGTTATTATTAACGATGAAGGTGAACCAAAGGGTACTCGTATTTTCGGACCAGTTGCAAGAGAACTTAGAGAAAATAATTATCTTAAGATAATCTCTTTGGCGCCAGAAGTAATATAAGTCTTTTGTTTGTTTTCTGCTTTCTATTGGTAAAAGCGGAACTAATTAAAAGACATATATGTAAAGAATATATAGGCGAAAAACAAAACAGGATAACAAAATGTTTAACATTAAGAAGAAAGACAAAGTTATAGTTTTAACTGGAAAAGATAAGGGAAAGAAAGGCGAAGTTCTTGATGTTTTTCCTAAGAAAGATAAAGTTATAGTTTCAAAAATTAATTTCGTAAAAAGACATACGAAACCTACTCAGAAAGATCCTGGAGGGATTCGCGAAAAAGAAGCTCCTATCGCAGCAAGCAAAGTTATGCTTATTTGTCCAAAATGCGAGCAAGCGTTTAGACCTAAATTTGACAAGCTTTCTGACGGTAAAAAGGTAAGAGTATGTCGCAAATGCGGAGAAATGCTAATATAAGCTTTGTCTTTTAAGTTTTTGCTTTGAAAAACTTACGTTCATTGCAGTATAATAGCAAATTTCACTCAGTTTTCTTAGCAAAAAGCTCAAAATACTTCGCATTAGGTTGTAAGTAAAGAAGATAGATAAGGAAAGAATAATGAATCAACCTTGTTTAAAAGAATTTTATCAGAAGAATGTAGTAAACGAACTTAAAAAGCAGTTCAATTTTAAGAATGTTCATCAGATTCCTAAGCTTACGAAGATTGTCATAAATATTGGATTAAGCGAAGCAAAAGAAAATATTAAAGTTTTAGATACGGCAACCGCAGAACTTGCGGCTATTACGGGGCAGAAGCCTTTGGTTTGCCGTGCAAAGCAGTCCGTTTCAAACTTTAAAATTCGTCAAGGAATGCCTATAGGTATAAAGGTTACTCTAAGAAATGCAATTATGTATGAATTCTTAGACAGACTTATAAACGTAGCAGTTCCTCGTATAAGAGACTTTAGAGGAATTGAGCCTAATGGTTTTGATGGAAGAGGCAATTTTAATTTAGGGCTTAATGAACAGTATATTTTTCCTGAAATTAACGTTGAGAAATCAGACAAAGCAAGAGGAATGAATATTACTGTTGTAACAACGGCTGAGAAAGACGAGCATGCGAAGGCGTTGTTGGAACATCTTGGAATGCCGTTCAAAAAAAGAGAAAACAAATAAAGCAGAGGATATTTTTCTATGGCAACAACTTCAGCAGAAGCAAAGATGCGTAAACCTCAGAAATTTGCAACGCGGTACAGGAACAGATGTCGCCTGTGTGGAAGACCGCGCGGCTTTTATAGAGATTTCGGTCTTTGCAGGATATGTTTGCGCAAATTGGCGCACAATGGCGAAATACCGGGACTTACAAAATCAAGCTGGTAATAGCACTAAATTTTAAAAGAGGTCGGTTTAATGATTACAGATCCAATTTCAGATATGTTTGCGCGTATACGAAACGCGAATATAAAGCTGCATGAAAAAGTTGATATTCCGTCTTCAAAAATGAAAATGGAAATAGCTAAAATTTTAAAAGAAGAAGGATATATCGCAAGTTATAAGATTACGGATGACGAGAAGCAGGGAATCTTGAGAATTTATCTCAAATATACGGCTTCCGGTAAACCTGTTCTTGAGGGAATAAAGAGAGTTTCAAAGTCTTCTTTAAGGATTTATAAAGGCTACGAAGACATGCCTAAAACTGTAGGCGGATTAGGCGTTACCTTGGTTTCTACTTCAAAAGGATTAATGACCGACAATCAAGCAAGAAAAGAAAAAGTTGGCGGAGAAATTATAGGATACGTTTGGTAATATTGGCTTTGAACTGGTCTCCATTAGATGGGATTTGTGCGTCAGCAAAAAATTTATATTGAGGGTCAAACGATGAGTCGCTTAGGCAAAAAACCGGTTCATATGCCGGAAAAGGTAAAAGCAGAATTCAACAACGGGGTACTAGGAATAACAGGTCCCGGGGGAAAGCTTTCGCAAGTTATAGATAATAAAATAAATATAAAGATTGACAAGGACAGCATTCTTGTAGAACCTCTTGGAGAATCTCGCGAGCATAATATGCTTCATGGTCTAACAAGAGGGCTTGTCGTTAATATGATAGAAGGCATTACAGCTGGATTCAAAAAAGAACTTGAAGCTATAGGACTTGGCTACAAGGTCAGTATAGAAAGCGGAAAGAAATTAGTTTTAGCAGTGGGGTTCTCTCATCTTGTAAATATCCCCATACCTTCAACTGTAAAAGTAACGGCAGCTCTTACGCCTGATAAAAACACTTTAATCACAGTAACGGGAATTGACAAATATGAAGTTGGTGCATTTGCTGCTAAAATTAGAGCGGTTAAACCTCCTGAACCGTATAAAGGTTTTGGCATAAGATATTTAGGCGAGAAGATAATAAGAAAAGCCGGAAAAGCTGCAGCAAGCTCAGGCAAAAAATAGAGGATTTTAGATGAAAGATTCAAATAAGAGATTTGATTATCGTGTTAAAAGAGTAAGAAGTAAAATTGAGGGAACGCAAGAAAAACCTCGTTTAAGTGTTCACCGTGGGCATAAACATATTTATGCTCAAATTATTGATGACAGCAAAGGTACCACTTTGGCAGCAGCTTCAACATTGTCTCCTGAATTTAAAGGAAAACTCAAAGTTACTGATACGGTTGCGGCAGCAAAGTCTGTGGGTGAATTGATAGCTAAAAAGGCGTCTGAGAAAGGCGTTAAAAAAGTTGTGTTTGACCGTAGAGGTTATGAATTTACGGGAAAAGTTAAAGCTCTCGCGGATGCCGCAAGAGAAAGTGGATTGGATTTTTAACGGAACTATATGTTTCTGGCGAAAATCCTCAAGTAAAGCGCTAAGAGCGTTCCTAAATTTTAAGATAAAGATATGCTAAAGAATACAGCGTGTAGTCTTAGGAGGACAAGTTGGCTGAGAAAATAGGTAAACAACAAAATGACAATGGCTTGAAAGAAACTGTTGTCGCCGTTAACAGAGTAGCAAAAGTTGTTAAAGGTGGAAAAAGGTTTTCATTCAACGCTTTGGTAGTAGTAGGCGACGGAACCGGTAAAGTAGGCTGCGGTCTTGGCAAAGCAAACGAAGTACAAGCCGCTATACAAAAAGGTAGCATGCAAGCTTCAAAACATATGGTTTCAGTACAGCTTAAAGGCAGTACGATTCCTCACGAAATTATTGGTGTTTCAGGTTCTGGGAAAGTATTGTTAAAGCCTGCAGCTCCCGGAACTGGTGTTATTGCTGGTGGAGCAGTAAGAGCTGTTCTTGAGGCTGTAGGAATTAGAGATATTCTTACGAAATCAATGCGTTCTTCTAATCCATTTAACGTAGTTTATGCGACGATAGAAGCGCTTAAGTCTCTCCGTTCAAAAGAGTATGTCGCTAAAATCAGAGAGAAAGAGGCTGCAGAAATATGATAGGTTTGAATAATTTAAAGCCTGCAAAAGGCTCAAAGCATAGAAAAAAAATTGTTGGTCGCGGCGTTGGCTCTGGACACGGTCGCACTTCTACACGTGGTTCTAAAGGACAGAAGTCTCGTTCAGGCGACGGTTCAAAGAAGATAGGTTTTGAAGGTGGGCAGATGCCTATTTTTAGGAGAATTCCTAAAAGAGGTTTTAACAATCCGTTCCGTAAAGAATATGAAATCGTAAATGTTGAAAGCTTAAATAAGTTTGACTCAGGCTTAGAAGTTACGCCACAACTTCTTAAAGAAGCAGGTCTTATAGGAAAGGCAAATCTTGTAAAGATTTTGGGTGTAGGCGATCTTAAGAAAGCCTTGACGGTTAAAGTGTCAGCTTTCTCAAAATCTGCTGTTGAAAAAATTAATGCGGCAGGTGGAAAGACTGAGATCGTTAAATAACGGTTGAAAAGATATGTATTTGACATATGAAAAATGAAGGATATAAGCGCAAAAAAGCTTTGTCTGTCATTTTTCATTTTTAGAGTTGGATTATTTGTGTATAAATATTTTATTGTCCTTTCCGTGACTTATGTCGCAGGCTGAGTCTTTATTCTCTAAGCAGATATAAATAATGGATATGGCGATTAGAGGAATAATATTATAAAAAATGTCTAAAAAAATAATGGGATTAGATTATGCTAAAAAGTTTTAGTGATATCTTTAGAGTACCTGAGTTAAGAAAAAAAGTGTTTTTCACATTGCTTATTATCGTTGCTTATAGAATAGGAGCTACTGTTCCTATTCCGGGCATCAATAGTGAAGCTGTAAAATCTTTGTTTGCGGCACAGGCTAACGGATTACTGGGCTTTTTAGACATGTTTTCTGGTGGAGCGCTCAACAAGATGTCAGTTTTTTCTATGGGTATTATGCCATATATCAACGCGTCTATTATTATGAGCTTAATGCAGGGCGCTCATATAATTCCTTATTTGGACAGATTAGCAAAAGAAGGCGAGCAAGGCAGAAAAAAGCTTACGCAGATTACTAGATATGGAACGCTTATTTTAGGTGCCATCCAGTCTTTTGGTCTTACTATGATGATAACAAAGATCCCAACTCCTTCTGGTATGCCTATAGTGCTAGAGCCGTCTTGGTCTTGGATATTCTTGACAATTACAACTCTGCTTACAGGAACAGTTTTGATAATGTGGCTTGGTGAGCAAGTTACGGAAAGAGGTATTGGCAACGGAATCTCTCTTATAATTTTTGCGGGTATCGTTGAAAGACTTCCTCATGCTGTTTTGAGTCTTGTAAAGCTTGTTCAAATGGAAGAAATTTCAATCTTGTACGTTTTAACTCTTACGATTATTGTGGTTGCTGTTTTGATCTCTGTTGTTTGGATTGAAACTGCTCAGAGAAGAATTCCTATTCATTATGCAAAAAAAATGGTAGGCAGAAAAATGTACGGAGGACAGTCTTCTTTCCTTCCAATAAAAGTTGACCAGTCTGGAGTTATAGCAGTTATATTTTCCATATCTATTTTAACAGCTCCATTGACTATAGCTCAATTCGCTCCCAATTGGACGGTATTTGGTTTTCCTATTGCTAAGAAAATTATGGAATGGCTCAACGGTGGATCCATTATATACAGTTTAATTTATGCAGGGCTTGTTATTTTCTTCTGCTATTTTTATAACTCAATATCTTTTAATCCAAAAGATTTATCTGAAAACATGAAAAAGTCAGGTGGTTTTATTCCAGGCATTAGACCTGGAGAACCTACTGCTAATTACATACAAAAAATTCTTGAAAGAGTTACCCTTGGTGGCGCATTGTTTGTTGCTTGCATTGCAGTTTTGCCCGATTATTTGAGAAGCGTAATGAGTGCTCCGTTTCTCTTTGGCGGGACATCTCTTCTCATTGTCGTCGGTGTATCGCTTGATACTATAGGGCAGATAGAGTCGCATTTGATAATGAGACATTATGAGGGTTTTATGAAAGAGGGGAGAATAAAAGGGCGTTGGTTCAATGTGCGTTAGAGAACTTGTCTTTTAAATTTATACTTTCTTGTGCCTCCAACTTGCGCTGTACGTACTTTAGAGTATGTTTCGTTAAAGCAAGTGTCATCTAGACCCAAAATCCTATGTTCTTAAAATTAGTTCTGAAGTTTAGTTTTTTAAAAATTGAGATTTTGTTGAAAGTTGAAATAATAAAAAAATAGAGCGATAAGAGTTCAAAATGAATTATATACTTATGGGTCCTCCCGGGGCAGGAAAAGGAACTCAAGCAAAAAAAATTGTAGAAAAGTTTGGTATAGTCCATCTCTCAACGGGCGATATGTTTAGAGAAGCCAAAAAGTCTGATGAAGATATAAGAAAATTTCTTGTGTCAGGACGGTTAGTTCCAGATGAAATAGTTGTCAATATGGTAAAGAAACGTCTTGAAAAAGACGATATAAAAAAAGGATTTCTTTTGGACGGTTTTCCAAGAACTGTCAATCAAGCTCAAGAGCTTGATAAAATGCTTAAGTCTGAAAACATAAAAATAGATGCGGTATTTTTTATAGATGTTCATTTTGAAGAAGCAGTTAAAAGAATTTCAGGAAGAAGAGTTTGTTCTTGCGGCGCAAGCTACCACGTAAACTTTATTCCTCCTAAAGTTAAGGGAAAGTGCGATGTTTGCAACGGTGAGCTTATACAAAGAAGCGATGATAAAGAAAACGTTGTGAAAGATAGACTAGACGTTTATAAGAAGCAAACAAGCCCTTTAATAGATTATTATAAGAAAACAGGATTGTTTGTTAATATAGATGGTTTAAAAAGTGAATCCGAAGTGTTTAAAGAAATAAAAAAATACATAGAGGCGAAATAAATTGTTTTTTAAAAAGCAGGCGATAGAGCAAAAAACGGCAAAAGAAATTGAGAAGATGAGAATTGCTGGTAAAGTTGTAGGGGAAATTTTAGAAAATCTTTCTGAAATAATAAAGCCCGGAGTAACGACGAAATACATAGACGAATTTTCGGAAAAGTATATAAAAAAATTGAAAATGACGCCTGCGTTTTTAGGTGTGCCTGGAGCAAGGTATCCATTCCCTGCGTCCGCATGCGTATCAATAAATAATGAGGTTGTACACGGGATTCCGAATGCTTCTCGTGTGCTAAAATCAGGAGATATAGTTTCTGTAGATTTGGGCGTTTTTTATGAAGGCTATTATGGCGATGCAGCAAGAACCTACGCAGTCGGCAGTATATCCGACACCGCCGCTAATCTTCTTAAAATTACAGAACTTTCTTTACAGAAAGGTATAGAAAAGGCTCTGCCTGGAAACAGGCTTGGTGATGTTTCAAACGCTGTGCAAGTAGTTGTTGAGAATGGTGGTTTTTCTGTTGTAAGAGACTTTGTCGGACACGGAATAGGTAGAAATCTGCACGAAGAGCCTCAAATTCCAAATTATGGCAAGGCAGGAATTGGTGTTAAACTTCTTCCCGGAATGGTTCTTGCTATAGAGCCTATGGTAAACGAAGGAAGTTTTGAAGTTTGTATGTTAGATGACGGTTGGACTGTGGTTACAAAAGACGGAAGCCTAAGCGCTCATTTTGAGCATACCGTGGCGATAACGGAAAACGGTTACGAAATTCTAACAAAGGTGTAGAATGGCTAAAGAAGAGAAACTTATTGTTGACGGAAAAATTTTGGAATCTCTGCCAAACGCTGTGTTTAGAGTAGAACTTGTAGAGGGTGGACATGTCATCTTGGCACATATTTGCGGAAAGATGAGAATGCATTATATAAAGATACTCCCCGGCGATAAGGTTAAAGTTGAACTTTCTCCTTATGATTTAACAAGAGGCAGAATTACATACAGAGAGAAGTAGAAAATTGTTGTAAAATAACAAAATATGCAACTACAAAAGTGTGTGGTGTGCGTTGTTTTTTTGTTATTTTATGATATAATACAAACTTGTCAAAAGATATAGAAATAACGGAGTATGAAATGAAAGTCAGAGCATCAGTAAAACCTATTTGTCAGAAGTGTAAAGTTGTAAAACGCAAAGGCGTAGTGCGCGTTGTATGTTCGGAGCCTAAGCATAAACAGAGACAAGGATAAGAACAGTAAGGTTGAAATAACAAGTAGAACGCCTGTTATTTTTGATTTTTAAATTAGATAAAAATAGAAGCAAACATCTGGAGGATAGATAAATGGCTCGCGTTGCCGGAGTAGATTTACCAAAAAACAAAAGATTAGATATAGCGCTAAGATATATTTACGGTATAGGTCATGCTATATCAAACGAAATTATAGCGGAACTTTCATTAGATCCTGCTAAGAGAGTTAAAGATTTAACCGAAGAAGAAGTAAATAAAATAAACAATCTTATAACAAAAAATTTAAAAGTTGAAGGAGATCTCAGAAGAGAAATCCAGGCAAATATTAAAAGACTTATAGAAATCGGAAGCTACAGAGGGTCGAGACACAGAAGAAATCTTCCAGTAAGAGGACAGAGATCTAAAACCAATGCCCGCACGAGACGCGGTAAAAGAAAAACAGTTGGAGCAGGCAAGGCTGCAGTTCCAGGTAAGAAGGGCTAAAAGTAAGTTATCCTAAATTAGTAGTTATGGATATTTAATTTAAAGAGTTATATATTCGTAAAACAAGAATGGAGGAAGTATGGCAGAGGAAAAAAAGACTGGGGGCTCTAAGAAGAAAAAATATAACGGTGGAGTAGCAAGAGCATATATATTGTCAACATTTAACAATACGATTGTTAATATAACCGATGAAAGAGGGAATACTTTGTCTTGGGCGTCTGCAGGCGGTTCGGGATTTAAAGGTACTAAAAAAGGAACACCTTTTGCAGCGCAAATGACTGCAACTGCAGTAGGCAGAAAGGCTATGGATATTGGCGTGAAAAGCGTTGCTGTGTTTGTAAATGGTCCTGGACCAGGAAGAGAAACAGCTATAAGAGGGTTACAGAGTTCAGGTCTTGCAATAACAGCTATAAGAGATATTACCCCTGTTCCCCACGATGGATGTCGTCCTCCAAAACCAAGAAGAGTATAATATTGGAAATGATGTTCGGCACAACGGCTGCTGTCGGACATTTATTTAGATATACTAAAAATAACCTGGGAGGGTTTTAATAGATGTCACGTTATTTAGGTTCAGTATGTAAATTGTGTCGCCGTGAAAAAGAAAAGCTTTTTCTAAAAGGAGAAAGATGTTCTTCAAATTGCGCTCTTGATAAAAAAAGAGGTAAGAATGCTCCCGGACAGCACGGAGCAATGAAGTCAAAAATGTCTGACTACGCCAAACACTTGCGCGAAAAACAGAAAGCCAGAAGAGTTTACGGTTTAACTGAAGAGCAGTTCGTTCACTATTACGAGACGGCTGAAAAAATGAAGGGGTCAACTGGAAACAACTTATTTAAGATTCTTGAGCTTAGGCTTGACAATGTAGTATATCGTTTAGGTTTGGCTTCATCTAAGAGAATGGCGAGACAAATAATAAATCATGGAAATGTTTTAGTAAATGGTAAGAAAATAGACTTACCTCGTTATCAAGTAAAAGCGGGCGATATTATAACGGTACCTGAGAAGTACAAGTCAAATGCCGTTATAAAGAAATTGGTTGAAGGGACATCTTCAAATGTTCCTGCTTGGCTGAGTTTTGACAAAAATAAAATTGCTGGAACTGTTGTAAGCGAACCTTTGGCAGGAGAAGTTTCTCACCCTATAAACAGCCAGCTTATAGTTGAATATTATTCAAAATAAACTAACCAGCTGTGAAGCTTGTTAAGTGAGGTTATAAAGAATGAAAGCATTAGATTTAGAAAAATTACGTAAATTTACTTCAGATGAAAAAATCGCAACTGAGTTTTATGGACGTTTCACAGCTGAACCTTTTGAACGCGGTTATGGTCATACGATAGGTAATTCGTTGAGAAGAATCCTTCTTTCAAGCATGGAAGGATCCGCAATATCTTCTGTAATAATAACTGGGGCTATGCATGAGTTTGCAGTTTTAAAAGGAGTAAAGGAAGATGTGGCTCAGATAGTTTTAAATTTAAAGAAAATAAGAGTAAAAATAAACTCTGACGGTCCTGAGAGACTTTACTTGAAAGTTAAAAAAGCAGGCAAGATAACTGCTAAAGACATTGAACAAAACCTCAATGTTGAAATAATGAATCCTGATCAGGAAATTGCAAATATAGATAATGGAACAACTCTTGAAATAGAAATGGAAGCCACTAAAGGTAAGGGGTATGTTCTTGCAGAAGAAGCAAAGGCAGGTAAATATCCTGTAGGCACCATATTCTTAGATTCTCTATATTCCCCTGTGACAAAAATCAACTACGAGGTGGAAAATACCCGCGTAGAGCAGACTCTTAACTATGATAGACTTGTTATGGAAGTTTGGACGGACGGATCTGTTACTCCGAAGGACGCTTTAATAAAATCTGCAAAAATTTTGAGAAACAGTCTTGTAATATTTACAAACGATTCTGTTGAATCAGAAGAAATTATTGAAGCTCAAGTTGAAAATAATCCTGTAAAAGAAGTCGGCATTTATAGCCAGCCCATAAGTATTATGGAGCTTTCAACAAGAGCCTCAAACGGTTTAAAAAATACAGGAATTGAAAGGGTAGGAGAGTTAGTTCAAATAAAAGAAAATGACTTAATAAAGTTTGATAATTTCGGAAAACGTTCGGTTGAAGAAATTAAGAGCAAACTTCAAAAATTGGGTTTGTCGCTTGGAATGGAATTTAAAAATGGAGTAAAGAAATGATAAAAACTTATAATGGGAGCAAGCTCGGAGTAACGAGTTCCCACAAAAAAGCTATGCTTCGTAATTTGGTAACAGAGTTGTTTCTCCACGAGAAAATAGAAACGACTTTGCCTAAAGCCAAAGAGCTTGTAAGCTATTCTGAAAAGCTTTTGACTAAAGCGAAAAAAGCCGATTTAAACGCTATAAGGGCAGTAAGTGCTGAGATACATAATAAAGAAATTGTAAAAAAAGTTTTTGACGTTTTAGCGCCAAGATACAAAGAAAGGAATGGTGGCTATACGCAAATCTTGAAAATTGGAACAAGACGTGGTGACAGCGCTGATGTCGCTATAGTGAAATTGGTAATTTAACAATCACAAACTTAAAAGTGGAGAACAGACAATGAAGTCAAATAATCGGGGAATCTGTTTATTTGTATTCTTGTTGGTTTCCGCTTTTTTGATTCATGCGAGGAAATAAATGTTTAATTATATTTTTGGCTTGTTTTCTAATGATATGGGTATTGACCTTGGGACCGCTTCAGTCCTCGTTTATATAAAAGGTAAAAACATTGTTTTAAGAGAGCCATCTGTAGTAGCTATGGAGCGCGATTCTAAAAGAGTTCTTTCCATCGGCATAGAAGCAAAAAAAATGCTTGGTAAGACTCCGGCAAATATTGTTGCCGTAAGACCTTTGAGAAACGGTGTTATAGCGGACTTTGAAGCAACTGAAAAAATGATTAGATATTTTATTAAAAAAGTCCACAATAAAAGAACTCTTTTACATCCTAGAGTAGTTATAGGCGTACCTTCAGGGATTACGGAAGTAGAAAGAAGAGCCGTAAGAGAATCCGCCGAGCAGGCTGGCGCTAGAGAAGTTTATCTTATAGACGAACCAATGGCTGCGGCAATAGGGGCAGGAATACCAATTCAAGACTCAGAAGGTAGTATGATAGTAGATATCGGCGGTGGAACTACTGAAGTTGCGGTTGTTTCTCTCGGCGGAATGGTTGTGGCTAAATCTCTTGAAGTTGCCGGAGATAAAATGGACGAAGCCATAGTTCAGTATTTTAGACGCAAATATAATCTTTCCATTGGTGAAAATACAGCAGAATCCGTTAAAGTGAAAATTGGGTCGGTCTTTCCCTTGGACCAAGAATTGACGATGGATGTAAAAGGAAGAGACTTGCTTACAGGTCTGCCAAAGACTGTTTCTATTTCTTCTGAAGAAGTAAGAATTGCTCTTTCAGATCCTGTCAGAAAAATAATAGAAGTTGTTAAAAGTGTTCTTGAAGAAACTCCAGCCGAACTTTCAGCTGATCTTGTTGATAGAGGAATAATTTTAAGTGGAGGAGGCTCACTTGTTAAAGGACTCCCCGAACTTATTTCTCAAGAAACAGAATTGCCCGTCAATCTTGCCGACGATCCTCTTACATGTGTTGCCAGAGGTACAGGCGCGTATTTAGAAGAGTTGGACAACATAAAAAGATCCAAAAAAAGAAACATATAACATTAGGATTTTTTTAATGCATGAATCTCACAAAACAAGATATGGTAATATAATATTTATTGCCCTTCTCACGTTTGGCTTTACACTTATAATCGGCAGAACTACCCCGTATGTAAGTATTATAAAAAATCTTGTTTATTATATTGCTTATCCAAATGTAGCGGCGGCAAATAAGATATTTCATACTACCGGACGTTTTGCCGAAAATATTAAATCTATGGTCTTTTTGTATCAAGAAAATCTTGCCTATGAACAAAAAAATCAAGAACTTGAAGATAAAATCCGTAATTATAATATTATTTCCAAAGAGTATGACAACTTATCAAAACTCTTAAATCTTGAAAAAATCAAATATACCAAATCTGTTTTTGCAAGGATTTCAGCCAGAGAATCCGGCGAATGGTATCAATGGCTTATAATAGATAAAGGTGAAAATGCGGACTTAAGAAAAGATTTGCCAGTAGTGATATTTAATAAAGGCAAAAATACATTGTGTGCTATGGGGAAAATATTAGAAGTTTATAAATCATCTGCAAAAGTAGCTTTAATAACAAATTCAATCTATGAGCTTCCTGTTGAAATCAAAAACAAAGGTATAAATTGCCTTGCTGAAGGTTTTGATTCCAATCTTATAAAAATAACATATATACCATCGGTTTCCGACGTTAAGCCAGGCGACGAAATTGTAGTAAGTGAGTTAAGTTCAGTATTTCCAAAAGGTATTCCCGTTGGAATTATAAAAGAAGTTATGGAAGAAACATACATTGATTTTAAAACGGCTACAGCCGAAGTATATTTTGAGTCAGATGTTATTTACGACGCTGTTATTCTTGTTCCTTGTGAAAGCGTATAAATGAAAAAATTTATTACTTATTTTCTTCTCTACATAATTTTTTGCACTCTGCAGTTTTTCTTCGGCAAATATATCAATATTTGTGGAGGTTTCCCCAATTTTATACTTATATTGATTGTTTATCTCGGACTAACAAGAGGAGTTGTGTCTGCGGAAATAGCGGGCTTTTTGTTTGGTCTTACTTGGGATGTTTTTTCAACTGATATTTTTGGTATGCGTGCAGTGATATTTACAATTGTTGGCTACTTAACGGGAATGATGAATAAACATTTTGACAAAGACAGCCCACTCGCAAAAATTGTAATAGTATTATCGGCTAATCTAGTTTACTGGTTTGGTTTTAGCTTTATTTACTGGGTTCTTCCCGCAAGTGAAAGCAGCTCTTCGTCTTTTATCACAGCTCAAGCTGCATTTAAAATATTGATAACCGTTCTGATAGCGCCTATCATATTTTTTATTTTAGACCGTTTAGAACTCTTCGTTCAATGGGATACATAAATGGTTTGGCAAAAAGAAGATCGTTTTGCTTACGAAAATTTTATTGAAAAACACAAGGTTATTCTTGTGTTTTTTATATTATTTTTTATTTGTCTTTCAATAAGACTTTTTTATTTGCAAATTATAAAAGGTAATAAATACAAAGCTATTTCAGAGCAGCAAAGGCTACACAACACAAACGAGCTTGCTCCAAGAGGCATAATTTATTCTTCCGATAATAACATTCTTGTCGGTAACGAATTTTTCTACGTAGCTTTATATTATCCGCCTGATGGTCATAAAAAAATATCGGATGAAACTTTGAAAGACCTTGAGATTATTCTAGGGAGAGATATAAATCCGAAAACTGACAAAAACAATAAATACGGAAAAGTTTTAAAGCTTGCTGATAATCTTACAAAAGAAGAGATGTTCAAAGTTCGCGAACAAAACATGCGTCTGCGGGGTGTTAGTGTAGCGAGAGAACCTCGCAGAGTTTATCCTCTAGCTGAAGCGTCAAGCCATGTTACAGGATATACGAGCGAAATAAAGCCTGAAGAAATAGAGGAGTTGTCCGAGCAAGGATACAAACCCGGAGATTACATAGGCAGAGGTGGCATAGAGCAGGCTTACGACGAGTACCTTCAAGGCAAAACCGGCGGTTGGCAGGTTGAAGTAAATGCTAGAGGATACAGAGTCAAGGCGTCAAAGTATATACCTCCGGAGATAGGCGCAAGTATATACTCCACAATAAATTCAAAACTCCAGAAAACCGCTTACGATGCTTTAAAAAACAGCGATAGTAGTAAAGGTGCGGTTGTAGTGTTGGACGCAAAAACTGGGGCAATCCTCTCATTAGTTTCTTGTCCCGGTTTTGATACAAATAAAATAAGACACAAAGAATTCAGTAAATTTTTAAAAGATAAAAATATTCCTCTTTTCAACAGAGCCTTGCAGGCGTTATATTCGCCCGGTTCAATATTTAAAGTAGTTACTTTTGTTGCGGCTGTTGAAGTTCTAAACATAAATCCTTCGGAAAAAGCTTTATGTACTGGAAAGTTTGAACTCGGAGACAGACATTATACATGCTGGCACAAACACGGACATGGATGGTTAGACTTGATTCACGCTACAGCTCAGTCGTGCAACATATATTTTTACCAGCTAGGACTTAAATTAGGCGTAAAAAATCTTGAGAAATTCTCAAAAAAGTTTTATTTAGGAAGAAAAACCGGTGTAGATTTGCCTAATGAAAAAAGTGGTTTTGTTCCAAATCCTGAATGGAAAAAGTCTAAGCAGAAAATGAAATGGCTTCAAGGAGACACTGTTATATTCTCAATTGGGCAGGGAGGATTGTGGGTAACTCCTCTTCAAATGGCGCACATGATGTCTTCCATTGCAAATAAAGGTGTATGCAATAAACCTTACGCTGTTGAAAAAATTGTTGATGCAAATGGCGAAGAATTGTACAGACATAAATCTGAAAAGGAAGAGAGAATAGATCTTTCTGATCGCACTTGGTCTTTACTTCATACAGCTTTATTGGAAACCATTGAATCTGGAACAGGGAAAAGATGTAAATTCAAATATACTAAAATAGCTGGAAAAACCGGTACGGCACAAAATCCACATGGGAAAGATCATGCTTGGTTTATCTCTTATGCTCCTGCTGATAATCCGGAAATTGTCATTGCCGTTATAGTGGAACATGGCGGCGGCGGCGGTGTTAACGCTGTACCTATAGGAAGAAAAATTTATGAAGCTTATTTTAATATAGGAAGTGAAACTGAAGATAATAAGGAATCTGCAAGATGATAGAACAGGATAAAAGCTTTTTTCATCGGCTTGTTTCAAACATAGATTGGTATTTAGTTTTAGCCGTAGCCATTTTGATAGGGATAAGTTTTACAGCTATATATTCCGCTGGCTCAAATTACGGCATGTCTTTTAGGTACCTTTCTGTGCAGTTTTTGGCAGTAGGTATAGGTTTTGCAGGGCTTTTACTTCTTACAAGTTTTAACTATCAGTATTATAAACATTTGGACAAATTAGTTTATGCTTTATCTCTTGCTCTTTTAGTTTCTGTATTGCTTTTTGGTTCAGTAAAAAGAGGCACAAAAGGTTGGTTTGATTTTGGCTTTATATCTTTCCAGCCAGTGGAAATAGCAAAAATAATGTACATTTTAGTTTTATCTTCTTTTCTTGACTCAAAAGCTAAAGAATCCAAAAGAGTTTCTTTTTTAATTTCAGCATTTGCCATACTTTTGGGACATTTGGCTCTCATAATGATGCAGCCGGATTTTTCTTCAACGCTTTCTTATTTTCCTGTTACTTTTTTTCTTTTTTACGCTATAGGCGTTGATCCTTTTTATTTGCTATGTATAATAATAGGCGGTGGTCTTGCTGTAGGCATTCCGCTTCTTGAGACATTTTTTGATATGCAGCTGAAAATAACTCAAAACGAAACTTTTTTAACTAACCTAGCGCTATTTTTAAAAAGCGGCAACAATGTTGTTTATATTATCTCTACTGTATTGGTTTTAATAGCAAGCGGTTGGTGGTTTTTGTGGAAACTAAGAATTAGAATACCAATAATTTATCCGGTTGTTTTGTGTGGCGCTATAGTTTTAGGATGTGTGTCTTCAATATTTGTAGAAAAATCGCTCAAAGATTATCAAAGAAGAAGACTAGTTGTATTTTTAGACCCACAGGTTGACCCGAGAGGTTCAGGGTATAACATCATACAGTCAAAAATTGCTATAGGTTCTGGAAAGTTTACAGGAAAAGGGTTAAAAAAAGGAACACAAACACAGCTAGGGTTTCTTCCTGAACAACATACAGATTTTATTTTTTCAGTTATAGGAGAAGAAGGCGGTTGGATTATTGCTCAGCTTACGCTTATTTTTTATTTCCTTTTTATTTGGCGTGCGCTTGTTATAGCTAAAGAATCCCGCGATAGATACGGTTCACTTGTGGCAACTGGTATTGCAACAATGTTTACATTTTATGCAGTGATTAACATAGGAATGGTTATGGGTATGATGCCCGTAACAGGGATGCCTTTGCTTCTTTTGTCTTACGGTGGCTCTTCAATTTTTTCTTCACTTTGTGCCATAGGAGTTTTATGTTCCATTCATATACGCAGACATACGTATTAATTAGCTGAAGATTTTCCTACTCCCAGATAAAGTC
>JAITDI010000013.1 GCA_031282625.1 Candidatus Endomicrobiellum meruensis
TTTGCATTTTCACAATGCTATAACGCTTTAAACAGCCAAAATGCAAAAGACTTTTTCTTAAAACTTAATCGTGTAAGTCCGATTGAAATTAGGGGAATTCAAACGGATAACGGATTAGAGTTTTATAGGTTCTTTGACAACGAACTAAAAGAAAAAACAATACCGCATTATTGGAATTACCCAAGAAGCCCCAAAAGCAACGCTTATATAGAACGTTTCAACAGAACTTTAAGAGACCAATTTTTAGAGCAATACCAATATGACTTTAAAGACACTAATGAAGTCAATAAAAACCTCGTTGATTATTTGCTTTGGTATAACGCTAAAAAGCCTCACGCTTCCCTCAATTTTGATACCCCTTTAAATTATGCTATAAGTTCTTTTAACCTCAACCCCAAAAAGTCTATTATGTTACGAGATCTTACATTAGCTTGGCAAAGTTAATAAAAAACATTACTATTATGTTCAAAGGAGCATTGATTGTATGAAAACAAGTAAAATAGTGGTTAACGACAATAAAGTTGTAAGCGTTTCTGTGCCTGTATATTATTTTCAGTTCAAAGGCGATAATGTAGTTTATGCCGAATGTCCATCTTTGAATCTGACGACATATGGAAAGAATTTGAAAGATGCAAAAGCAATGTTTGACGATGCATTTAATTTATGGGTTAAAACAGTAAATGAGGATGGAGACGCTAAAGAAATTTTAGAGAATTTGGGCTGGAAATTTACAAAAACGAAAGTATTGCCCAGAGAAAAAAGTTTTAAAGTGCCGATAGAATTGTTAGCTAATAAAACAGTTAATTTACAGATTCCGATAGGTGCGTAAAGAATGGGGATTTTTGATACTGTTAAACGCAAACAGTTGGTTGGAGTTTTGTTGTCTTACGGTTTTTACGAGAGGAATCAGACTGGCAGTCATATAAATTATAAGAAAGATGGAGTTAAGGATTTAATTCACAATTCCAAAACATGATAAGGAAGTTAAACTTTATTCTGTAAGAAAGGCAATGAAGATTTTAAAAATGTCTAGGGACGAATTCTTGAAAGAACTGAAGAAATACTAAATGTCCGAATTACATGAATATGAAAAAGTAAAAAGTTGTAAAAATTAAGTTAAAGAAGTTTAATTTATAAAGGGAGGAATTTATGAGAGAGATTTTAAAGTTTATGAGAGTTGCAACAGTTTGCACTTCTTTGGTTTTATCGTGTCAGCTTATTGTGCTTGGAGGAGTTCAAAAAGAAGAAAAGATTTATAATCACGAAAATTGTACTAAGCAAAGCGAAAATTTTAAAAAGATATGCTATCGTTGCGAAGAAAATGGACATGAGATAGTACATTGCTATTCCAGTAATATATTACACTTTGTAATCAACTGGTTTAAAGGAAAATAGATAACAATAGTAATATATGAAGAAAAAATTAACACGTTATGAGTATAATAAATATTTGTTATGGATATAGTGGTGTTTAAATTTTTGAAATTTGTAAAAGTTGCGGTGATTTGTTTTCTGTTATTCTTTTTAGTTCAGGTTATCAATGCTGTTGATTATGATAATTGCTCATATTATGAAGTTGATGATAGGGATTGCTATCGCTGTAGAGATAACAATGTAACACCAAATATAATAAATCATTGTTATCATGCAGAAAAGGGAACATGGGACAAATCTTTTTTAAGAATAGGTAGTTTTGCTTCTGCAATTGCAGGTATTGTAGGAGCTATAAAAGTTAGACAAGACATTGTTGCAGGTTTTCAGCATATTGGGAGATGTGCTGTTACGGTTTTTCGGTACATTCGAGAAGCACATAATAATCACCCTAATTTTGCTCTTGCTGAGATTGGCATAGTTGGAATTGTAGACTTTGGTGCAGTAATGTATATGAATAATCCATATAGTTCAAAAATAGAAGAACCTCAATTAAGTGTTAATATTACAGTTAGAAAATAGCTTTCTTGTTGGAATATCATGTCATAATTTATTTAACTGATAGCTACAAGGCAAGAAATAGGTGGTGCGATTCACATCGACAGATGCTTCAGTTGCTTATACGATTAAAGTGTCTCTTGGTTGTGTTCTGATCCGAATAGATCACGTTCTATCTAACAATAATAACCACAATTATTGACAATGTTTTGATGGTTTTCTTGTTCAAAAGATTGATAAAGAAAGAAGGGTTTAATGTTTGTTAGTTAAGCTCTTTTTTTTTGTCTTTTATTTAATCAACCGTCACCCAGCATTGTATGTATTGTCTAATCAAAGCTACAATCTTCCGTTCGTATTGGGCTGACCTGCTAAGCCAGCCTACTTTATCGTTTATCCCAACAAGAATACACCCTTGCGTATTTTTTCCGAATTGTCTCTGTGTATCCTTATCGCTGTTCTACTTGGAACATTTAGAAGTTCCGGCAACTTCCTGCCAAACTTACGCGATATCGTAAGTTTCACCTTATACGTCCCTTTGGGTATTTTACACTCGGAGTTTTCTAAAGTATTGCACAACAGAAACGAATTAACAAATAAATTGCCGATTATATA
>JAITDI010000019.1 GCA_031282625.1 Candidatus Endomicrobiellum meruensis
CAATGCCGTTAACGGCGACATTATATCATGAGATACGTCCCTTGCTATTCTATACAGTTCTTCCTGCAATTTCAGTTTTATTTCCAGATCTTCCTTCTCTTTGCGATCTGTTATATCTATTGAAACTCCTATGATCCCTATGACATTAGCTTTATCGTCGTAAAGTGGAGACTTCTTGGTTAACATTACTATCTCTTTATCATTACTTACTGTTACTCTCTCCAACACTTCTTCAACTTTTCTACTCTGCATAATTCTTTGATCTGTTTTTCTTAGTATTTCCGCCTCATACTTCCATGATAAATCATAATCCGTTTTTCCTATAACTTCTTTAGAAGATTTAAATCCGAGAACTGCCGCTTCAGCTTGATTACAACCTAAATAAACTCCATTTATATCTTTCCAGTAAATGCACCCTGGAACATATTCCACAATATTATTAACATACTGTTGTATTTTTAATTCATTTTCTGCATATTCTTTTGCTTTATGATCAGTTATATCTATTGAAACTCCTATGATCCCTACTACATTACCTTTATCATCGTAAAGTGGGGACTTTCTTGTTAACATTATTATTGTTTTGCCTGTAGCAAGAGTTAAATGCTCCAATAGTTCTTCAGGCGTTTTAGATTTCATAATCCTTTGATCTGTTTTCTGTAATATCTCAGCTTCCCCCTTCCATGACAGATCATAATCCGTCTTCCCTATTATATCCTTTGGAGAAGTTAAACCAACTGCTTCTGCTCCCATTTGGTTGCATCCTAGATAAATTCCGTGTATATCTTTCCAATAAACATATCCAGGAATGTCTGGAATGTATTGTAAAATATTATCATTAATTCCAAGTTGTTCTTTATTCATAATTACCCCGTTATTCAATAAAATTTACCGCTAGATACCCATGTTTTGAAGACATATATGAATAAAATGGATTTTCTTTGTTGTACACCTCCGTTAGAAAATCTGATGGCGGATCTTTATATACATATAATGATTGGGAAATTTCAAGAATTTCTGGAGTATTTAAATATATAGGAAGTTCCGCTATAAAATATTTTACGGCTGTTCTCACAGCTTCATGGTTCGCATCTCCTTGAAAACCTTTACTCTCTAAAACAACTCTTGAAGTTGCTAAACATCCTTTCCTAAAATCTTCATCATTTTCATATAATTTTTTATAAGTATCATGAAATTTTAAATATCTTTCATTATTCATGAGATCACTGCAAAAAACTATCATATTGTTGGCTTCAACCTCTGAAATATTATTTACCACTAAAGCTCTTATCGCTTTATTTTTCAAATTACTATCATGTAATTTCGTCTTTTTCTTGGCTTTCTCTTGAGAATATCCCATAGCATGCAATGTGTACATAGAAATCCCATCTGGTATAAAAATACTTATTCTTTTAAAAGTTGACAGCCCCCATGAAAAAAGCTTTTTTAAATTCTCTTCCGAATAATAACTATTAAACGGACTTATACCTATTAAAGCGTGTTCCTTTAAACGAAATAATTCTTCTGATTTCGAATTCACAAAATTTAATACTGCCTTTTCTTTTTCCATAATAACCTCTACCATCTAAATATTAACTATTCAATATTATACTCCTTTATATTAATATGTCAAATTGTTCTATATTATTATACACTCTTCAAATTATTGTCTAACCCCAACACAAAATAGATATAACTCCATCAATGACTATCCTATTATTTTTGACTCTTGAGCGTCTTTTTTTGCTTTGCTAACACTTGGGCATAATAATACTACTTCTAAAATACAGCTATCAGTTATATACTAACGACCGCCGAAGAGGTCTCACTTTCCCAAACCTCAACTTCGCATACTTTTGCAGTTTCAGTTTCTATTTTTTTTAGTTGTTTATAAATGAATGCGGCTATATTTTCCGCTGTAGGATTAATTTTATTGAAAGGATCTATTTCATTTAAAAATTTGTGGTCTAGATAGGAAATAATTTGATCAAGACGTTTCTTTATGTCTGTAAAATCTATAAGCATGCCTGTATTGTCAAGCTTTGAACCTGAAAAAGCTGCTCTTATCTTCCAGTTATGTCCATGAAGATTCTCACACCTACCTTTATACCCTCTAAGACAGTGCGCCGAAGCAAAATTTTTAGTTACTGAAAGTTTATATTTCATTTTTACCTCTATTGCGCTAAACATATTTTATCTGAGTTTATTGTAGCCATCAGCTTAAGTCAGCTTATAATAACAAAATTAAAACTTTATCTTCTACTTTTTCAAAAAATTCTTTAGACTCTTTAATACATTTCGCTAATCTATCTAGCGACATATAATCTTCTTTCCTTCTTAACCAACTAAATCTATTTTTTTTATAGTCGTTATATTTTTTGAGAAAAATCTTCTTCCTATCTTTTTAAATTTCTCAGGGTTATCGCTTACGTAAAACTTTAAATATTTTTTACCATTCTTTGATGCAAGTAAAGACTTCTTATCTAAAATTCGTTTTACTTCTAAAGCCGTAGATATGGCTGAATCTACAAGAATTATATTTTTATCTAAATTTCTCTCTAATGTCTTTCTCAAAAGAGGATAATGAGTACAGCCTAAAACTAACGTGTCAATCTTTTTAGCAAGCAAAGGTTTTATATATTTTTTAACTGTTCTATCGGTTATTTCCTCATCAATCCAACCTTCTTCTACAAGAGGAACAAGCAAGGGACACGCCTGTTGATATATTTTAGCTTTTGCAAGTTTATTTATTGCTTTAGGATAAGATTTACTTCCTATCGTTCCCTCAGTACCTATAATGCCTATTCTGAAATTTTTTGACGCATCTATAGCCGCTCTAGCTCCGGGAGCTATCACGCCTATAATAGGAACTTTTAAACTTTTCTCTAAAACGGGTAGAGCTAAAGCAGACGCAGTATTGCACGCCACAACTATAAGCTTTACTCTATTTTTTATCAGGAACGACACTATCTCTTTGGAAAACTTGAGTATAGCGTTTTGAGATTTAGTACCGTAAGGAACATGAGCCGTATCTCCAAAATAAATAAGATTCTCCGAAGGAAGAACTTTATTTATTGCAGACATTACCGTAAGCCCACCAAAGCCTGAATCAAAAATTCCTATAGGATTATTGTTACTTAGAATTTTTATCTCTTTCTTTTTTTGCATAGTATCTTATAACACCTTCATATATAGAATCCGCTACAGACACGCGAAAATTTTTAGTACAAAGTTTAGCTTCTTCACTATAATTGCTTAAAAAAGCGCTTTCAACAAGAACCGACGGCATCTGTGTACCTCTTAGTACGTAAAAACTTGCTTGCTTACCGCCTCTGCTAGGTATCTTTAGCCTTCCTCCTGCCTGAGAAGATATGAACGCACTTAATTCTGAAGACTCGTTCATAAATGTGGTCATTGTCATAGACCATAATATCTCTTGAAGACGCGCACGCTTTTTACTTGGCTTCCCTTCTAATTCTAAAACTGAATTCTCAAGAACTGCAGTTGCAGCAGATTCAGAGTCAGTTGCTTTCTCAGATAAGTAATAAATCTCAAAACCGCTGACATTTCTGTCAAGATTTGAATTGCAGTGTATAGATATAAACAAATCTGCATTATTCTCATTGGCAATATTTGCCCTTTCGGCAAGAGGAATAAACGTATCATCTTTTCTTGTTAAAATAGCTTCAAAATCATCATCTTTGTCAAAAATTGATTTTAGCTCGTAAGCTATATCCAGATTTAAGTCTTTCTCTTTAGTTCCATTTGGTCCCACGGCTCCAGAATCTTTTCCACCATGTCCCGCATCAACAACTATAATTTTTTTCCGCTCAAACTTTTTCTTTTTAGTTTCTTTTTTAGGAATGATTCCAGAAGTAGTGTCTGTATCATCAGCTATTATAAAACTGTCGTCAATTATATTTCCGCTTTCAAATGTTGTAACAAGTGTGTCTTTCAAATCTTTATTTTCCTCATCATTCTCGCTTAGATGATCAAATTCGCTTATCTGAGAATGCCCAAACTTTTCTGGAGAAGTTAAATCTAAGGCATTTAAATTTTCGTCAGTTGAGGGATGCTCTTCTTTAATCTCAGAAACGCCACCGTCTTTAAGAGTAATCACTGGAATCTTTCTTGAATGTTCAATTTCAACAACTATTTCGGCAGGATTTGAAGAACTTGTCGTCTTTATATTTTTTGGAACTTGATCAAGATTTATTGTAACAACCGCCGAACATCCTAGTGTCGCATATTGAATATTTTTAATAACGCCATTATTTACGTTTATAGAGTCCTTTTGAACTTTTCCTCTCAAGATTGTCAAAATTATTGCATCTGCATTCTTTGAAATCTTATATTGAAGAGATTTGTCAAGTTGCACGCGTACCTTACTGCTTTCCGATTTTGTAAAGTATCTTACTGCAGAAATGTTTGCGTGATGAGTTACTGTCAAAATTAAAGATGAAGGATTCCATGATGTTTCCGCATCAGCAATTTCAGAAAATTCTTTTGAAGTAACAAATTCAGGTGAAACATATATATCATTCTTTATCAACCTTGACGGTAAAGACATCTTTTTAAACTTCCTGCCAAACACTATTCCAGAACTGTTAGCTTTTATATCTATTTTTCTGTTGTTTAAACGCATTGTTACTTTTGAACTTACTGATTTCCAGTCAAGCACAGCATTATATATCTCGGCAAGTTCTTTAACAGAAAAATAATAGGTGTCGTCTGAAATTTTATAAACGCTTATTCCGCTAAGAAGGCTACCATCAAGAACGACATTTACATTCTGTGACGAAAGAGAATTATCAGCAGAAGCATAAGAAAATACTAAAACGAACAAAACAACCGCCGAAAAAAATAAAGATATAATTTTTTTCATATAGAAAGCAATTTTATAGCCTCTGTAGGATCTTTAGCGGAAAATATATAACTGCCGCTTACTAGTACATCTGCACCAGCTTTAAGACAAATTTTGCTTGTTTGGGAATTTATTCCCCCATCAATTTCTATAAGACAATTATATTTTTTCTCATCAATAACTTTTCTTAGACGCTTAATTTTTGGAACCATATCTTCCATAAAAGACTGCCCCCCAAACCCAGGCTCAACAGTCATAACCAAAACCAAATCAACGTACGGCAACAAGCCCTCTATTTCTTCAACGGAAGTTTTTGGTTTTATTGATACACCAGCTTTTACACCTGAATCTTTTATTTCTTTTGCAAGTTTTTTTTTATCAGCCAAAATTTCCTGATGAAAGACAATCAAGTCAGCCCCAGCTTCTTTGAAATCTCTCCAATATTTTTCTGGATTTGTAATCATAAGATGAGCGTCAAAAAACAACTTTGTAATTTTCCTTAATGATTTTACAACTCCAGAACCTATCGTTATATTTGGAACAAAATGCCCATCCATAACATCTATATGAACCCAGTCAGCACCAATTTGTTCTAACATTTTAACATCGTGTGCTAAATTTGAGAAATCTGCAGACAAAATAGATGGCGCTATAATAATTTTCTTCATTTCTATTTTCCACTTAAGATCTTTCTGTAACCGTTAAATTTACGTTCTTCAAATCTGTTATGTCTCTATCAGGTTCAGGATATTGTCTTATAACAATACCGGAATCAAACTCAGTGGATTCTTCTTTTGCTATATTTAAAAGTATGTCCGTTTGCAACGACCATTCAACAGCTTCTTGAAAATTTTTGTTAATAAAATTAGGCATAAGAATCGTTCCTTCCGGAGGTTGTCCATCGGAAACAATAAGATTGACCACAGAATCTTTGTCAACTTTAGTTCCGGCACCAATGTCTTGAGCAACAATAATATCCTTATCGGCAACTACAGAATATCTCTTTGTAACCTCGCCCATAACCAACGTTGCCGTTCTTAAAGAAATATCAGCAGAACGAATGCTTTGTCCAACTAGGTTTGGAACATAAATAATCTCTCCGCCACGGCTTATTGTAACCTTTATTACTTTACCTTCTCTAACATACATTCCCGCTGGAGGATTTTGTCTTAAAATTGTTCCTGCAGGAACATTTTGATTTGCTTCTTCGCCGTCCATCTTTAAACCAAAACCATATTTGGAAACCTCTTCAATAGCATTGTAAAGGTTTTTTCCAACAATGTTTGGCGTGGATATTTCTTTTTTACTGTGAACTAAAGAAATCATTATCATGTTAAAAGCAAAATAAAACGCAAAACCAATCACAGCTAAAACTATGAAAACTTTTAAAAACTTCTTTGCCAAGAGATTTACCCCTAGTTCAAATTCCAAAAAGCTTATTACTTTTTTGCCCAAGACATACGCGAACGAAGTCTTGCACCTACTTTCTCTATAAGCCTTTCGCTTACTTCCTTTCTTTCTTTATTAAAAAATGGTCTGCCGTCTTTATTTTCTTTAAGCCAATCATTTGCAAACTTTCCAGATTGAATGTCTGACAACACTCTCTTCATTTCAGCTTTGGTTTCATCGGTTATCACTCTCTTTCCAGTTACATATTCACCATATTCAGCTGTATCGGAAATTGAATAATTCATCTTGCTGAATCCGCCTTCAAAAATCAAATCAACTATAAGCTTCATTTCGTGACAACATTCAAAATATGCAATTTCAGGCTGATACCCCGCTGCCACAAGTGTTTCAAATCCTGAATTTATCAACTCAACTACACCGCCACAAAGAACTGCCTGCTCACCGAACAAATCCGTCTCAGTCTCTTCTTTAAAAGTCGTTTCAAGAACGCCTCCTCTTGTTCCGCCTATGCCTTTAGCGTAAGCAAGAGCCAATTCTTTTGCTTTTCCGCTTGCATTTTGTTCAACAGCTATTAAGCAAGGAACACCTTTGCCCTCTTCGTATTGTCTTCTTACAAGATGACCGGGACCCTTAGGAGCTATCATTATTACGTCCAGATCAGCAGTAGGAACTATCTGTTGATAACGTATGTTAAATCCATGCGAAAAACTCAGAACTGCTCCTTTCTTAATATTGGGCTTTATATCCTCTTCCCAAGCTTTTTTCTGAACTTCGTCAGGCAAAAGAATGTGGATCCAATCAGCCTGTTTAACGGCTTCTGCTATGCTTAAAGGTTTCCAGCCGTCTTCCACAGCTTTTTTATAATTAGCTCCGCCTTCTCTTTGAGCAACAACAACGTTTATCCCAGAGTCTCTAAGGTTGAGCGCATGCGCGTGTCCTTGGCTTCCATATCCTAAAATAGCGATTGTTTTCCCTTTTAACAAACTTAAATCCGCATCATTGTCATAATACATTTTTGCTTCTTTCATCTCTTTCTCCTTAACTTTGCTTCTTATTTAACCTTGCCAGAATTGCCACGATATAAAACTGAAACTCCAGTTTTGCAAGTTTCCTTCACGCCATAAGGCAAAACAGCTTTCATAAAAGCGCTCAGTTTACTTTCATCACCGCTTACTTCAACTATTATTGAATCTTGCGATATGTCTGTTATTTTAGCTCTGAAAACACCGGCAAGCCTGATAATTTCATCGCGCGAAGTCTTATTTACGGCATTTATTTTTATAAGAGCAAGCTCTCTTTCTATATACCCGACACCATTGAAGTCGTTGACTTTTATAACATCAACAAGTTTATTTAATTGTTTTGTCACCTGCTCCAAAATTGATTCATTGCCTTTTACGACAATGGTCATTCTTGAAATTGCGGCATCTTCCGTCTCGCTTACAGAAAGTGAAGCTATGTTAAAACCACGCGCAGCAAAAAGAGCTGATATTCTTGCCAAAACGCCAGATTTGTTCTCTACTAAAACCGAAACCGTGTGGCGCATTACACCTCCATTATACAAAATCTTTTCTTTGAGACATATATTACCCGTTCATTCTAGTTATCATTTCATCAAGAGAAACTCCCAAGGGAACCATCGGGAAAATATTTTCTTCTATCTCAACCCACATGTCAATAACCACAGAACCTTTTGTCTCAAGCATTTTTTTTAAAGCTGGCTCAACATCTTTTTTCTTAGTGACTCTTATACCCAAAACGCCATAACTTTCAGCCCATTTCACAAAATCCGGGACATATACAGGACAAGAATCTCTGTTTGGAGTATTGCACCATTTAGGGCATTCCTTCCGTTTGGCAAGACAACTGTGAGAATATCTCTTACCATAAAACATCTCTTGCCACTGTCGGACATTGCCTAAATACTGATTGTTCAATATGACTACTTTTACATCAACTTCATTTAGAACCGCAACAGCCATTTCCTGCATGTTCATCTGAAAAGAGCCGTCGCCGGCAACCGCTATGACTTCTTTGTTCGGGTTTCCAAACTTTGCTCCGATAGCCGCAGGATACCCAAACCCCATAGTTCCAAGCCCGCCTGAACTTAAAAACAAACGCGAACGCTTGGCTTTATAATATTGTGCAGACCACATTTGATGCTGACCTACTTCTGTAGTTATAATGGCTTCACCTTGGGTAAGCTCTGAAATTTTTTCTATAACATATTGAGGGTGAAGTTTATCATCATTTCTCTCGTAAGACAAAGGATGTTTTTCTTTCCATGAATCCACTGTTTTAATCCAATCTTTTCTATCTTTTTTATCAACTAAGCCTATCATCTCTTTTAAAACTGTTTTCGCATCACCCACAACAGGAATATCAACATCAACAATTTTTGATATTGCGGTGGGGTCTATATCAACGTGAATTATTTTTGCATTTCTTGCAAAATCACAAACTTTGCCGGTGCATCTGTCATCAAATCTTGCGCCTACAGCTATAATAACGTCTGCAGATTGCATAGCCTTATTGGCACAATAAGTTCCATGCATGCCAAGCATGCCCAAACTAAGGTTTGTATCGTAAGGATATGCCCCTATCGCAAGCAAAGTGTTGGTTACGGGAATATCCGCTTTTTTTGACAACTCTAAAATTTCGTCTTCAGCATTGGAAACAACCACTCCCGTGCCAATGTAAAAAACCGGATGCTTACTCTTATTTATAACTTCGGCTGCTTTTTTTATCTGCCCAATATGCCCGTTGTAATTAGGCTTATAAGAACGTATTTCCACTTTATCAGGATAAACAAATTCGCAAACTCCTCGCTGAACGTCAATAGGAATATCAACTAAAACAGGTCCCGGTCTTCCCGTAGTTGCAATATAAAACGCTTCTTTTATAGTTCTTGCCAAATCTTTTACATCTTTAATTAAAAAGTTATGTTTTGTTACCGGTCTTGTTATGCCTATAGTGTCGGCTTCTTGAAAAGCGTCCTGCCCTATAACGCTTGTTGCCACCTGTCCTGAAATGGCAACCATCGGAACAGAATCCATATATGCGCTGGCAAGTCCGGTAACGATATTTGTGGCGCCGGGTCCTGAAGTAACTATGCACACACCGGGCTTTCCCGTGGAACGAGCATAGCCGTCCGCCATATGAGAGGCAGCCTGCTCATGCCTTGTCAAAATAAAATTAAGTTTAGAACCGTGCATTGCGTCAAATATTGGCAGAGCTTGTCCGCCGGGAAGTCCAAAAACAATTTCAACGTTTTCTTTTAACAAACTCTCAATTAAAATCTGTGCTCCGGTCTTTTTTTCCATACTTATTTCCTTATTATATTAAGCACATCGGTTAAAACTTCGTCTTTATTTAATTTAGATACAAAACCCAACTAAAAACAACATGGTCAAAACTATCATTCTTTAAAAAATTATTAAGAGTATAGACGATATTATCAACAACCATATCTTTATTCTCTTGGCTAAAATTCCAATGTTTACCTTGATACCAACACCAATCTCCGTCAAGCATAACAGACTTTTCAAGTTTATCAATAAGCATTTTAGCTACAGTAGTCTTCCCAACTCCGGGAGCGCCCCCAATAAAAATCAGTTTTTTCATTATTTTAAAATTGCTCCCGTATCTGCCGACTGCACTAATTTTGCATATCTAGCCATATAACCTGTTTTTATCTTTGGCTCAGGTTTAACCGCTTTTGCGAGCCTTGCCTTTATTTCATCATCACTTAATTCAACATTTAACGTTCTTTCCGGTATATTTATTTTTATAATATCGCCCTCATTAATAGCGGCTATTGCTCCACCTGAGGCAGCTTCAGGAGAAATATGCCCTATACATGGACCTCTGGTTCCTCCAGAAAAACGTCCGTCACTAAGAAGAGCTACGGAATCAGCCAACCCCATTCCCTGCAAAGCGCTTGTGGGGCTTAGCATCTCTCTCATACCAGGACCACCCGCAGGACCCTCGTATCTTATAATAACAACATCGCCGGGAACAATTTTTCTATCAAGTATCGCTTTCATTGCGTCATCTTCGCAATTAAATACTCTTGCCTTGCCTGCAAATACTTTCATCTTCTCGCTTACGGCAGCTTGTTTTACAACAGATCCGTTTGGGGCAATATTTCCTCTTAACACCGCAATACCGCCTTCATGCTTGTAAGGATTCTTTGATCTTATAACGTTATCATCTAAAATCTTTGATGTCTTTGCTATTTCCTTTATGTCCACACCTGTAACTGTCTTTGAAGATGCCAATTTATCCGTAAAAGCAGACAATACCGCGGGCACTCCGCCAGAATTGTCTAAATCTTCCATATATTGGTCTCCGGCAGGTTCTAAACAACATATTTGTGGAGTTTTTTTAGAAATTTCATCAAACAATTCTAAAGGAAGTTTTATGCCAGCTTCGTTAGCTATAGCTGGAAGATGCAAAACTGTATTTGTGGAACCTCCTAAAGCCATATCTATAGTAATCGCATTTTTAAAAGCATCTAACGTCAAAATATCTCTGGGTTTAATATTTTCTTTTACAAGCTCAACTATTCTTATGCCTGATTCATAGGCAATTCTTTTTTTCTTTGCACTTACAGCCAAAGCCGTCGCACATCCCTGCAAAGACATTCCCATAGCCTCTGTTAAACATGCCATAGTATTTGCCGTGTACATCCCTTGACAAGCTCCAGCTCCAGGGCATGCAGCCATTTCCAACTCTCCAAGCTGTTGTTCAGTAATTTTGCCAGATTGAAACTGACCTACGGCTTCAAAAGTATCCCTTACCATTGAGCGCCTTTTTTTGTCGTACATACCGGTCATCATAGCGCCTGCCGTAACAACTATGGCAGGGATATTAAGTCTTGCGGCTGCCATCAACATACCTGGTGTAATTTTATCGCAGTTTGAAAGCAGAACAAGACCGTCAAGCATATGGGCGTTTGCAACTGTTTCAACTAAATCCGCAATTATTTCTCTTGAGCTAAGCGAATAATGCATACCGCTGTGTCCCATAGCTATGCCATCACATACGGCGGGGGCGCCGAAAATAAATGGAACTCCTCCACCTGCTGCAATACCTCTTTCTATATATCTTTCCAGGTCCCGCATAGCAACGTGTCCGGGAACTAAATCTGTAAAAGACGAAGCTATTCCTATAAAAGGTTTATTTAAATCTCTAGGACTTATACCCGTAGAATACAGTAAACATCTATTAGGCGTTCTAACGACTCCTTTTTTTATTTGGTCACTTCTCATAAAAACTCCAATATTGTCTTATTTTTGCAAATTTGTATTATACTAAACTTTATTTTTCACACACAAATTTTTGTCCGTCGTGAAAAGTCTTCCGCTCAAATCATTTGCAATCAGCAATATTGCTATATAGAATCAGCGGGATAAAATTGGAAAACCTTAAGAAGCTATACGACAATCCGAAAACCAAGAAAACACGTACAGTGATGGAAGATTAGATACAATATAGAGCTTATTTTAAGAGCTTTGTATAAGTAAGGATTATCTGCATATGTAAAAATATTTGCAAGTTTTGCAGTTAGTTTCGTCTTCTTCGTCAAAAGTAAAGTAATCGTCTGAATTTATCTCATTAAGCAAAAATTTTAATATATCTATACACTTTTCGTTTACGTATTGTTGTGTTGGGAAATCTATAATTTCAGCTTTCTTTATGTTATATAAACTACATTGCATAACTTTTAACCCTGTTTCTTCTTCAAAAACATACTTGTATAAAGGAAGTTGTAAAGACTTCACGTATTTCTTTATACTCTGCCGTTTGAACTCTACTTTATCAAAATTACTTGATATTATACTTTTAGGAATATATCCTGTTTTATAATCAAATATCGCATACTCTTTGCCATTAGTATCTATCCTGTCTATTATGCAATTTAGTTTATAAGTCTCTCCAGAATTTATTTGAATGTCTGAATTATATTCTTTTTCACATATATAAATGCTTTTGAAGTCTCTTTGTCTCTCTTTTTCCAAAACTTTCTCCATTCTGCGCTTAAAAACTTCTTTTATAAGAAACGCATCTTCTCTAAACTGAAAACGAGGTGAGGAATTAAATTTATTATTAAGTTTTTCAAAAAAATCTTTTTCAAACTTTTCTGTTTTCAATGCTTCAAAATTAAGATTTTCGTGAAAAACTTCTTTTAGAAAATCATGTATAAAATTACCTATGTCGCCACCGGAAACATCACTGCCTATTTCGGCTTCGTTATCAAGAGACAATACATATTGAAAATAAAATTTTAATCTGCAAGTTAAATAAGAGTCTATTTTACTGTAAGTGTAGGGCATACTCTTCAAATATTTTTTAACTTCCTGGGTTTTTGCGTATTTCTGTTTCAAGGTTTTCTTTATTGAGAATTTAGGTAAAACGAACCTATTTACCTTCACAGCGTTTAAATCTCTGCTTTCGAACTGCTTTTCCCATATAATAGATTCTATAAATCTGCTTCGTTCCTCTTTGGCATTATCTGGATAAATAAGATTTAACTTTTTACTTCCAGCAATTAGTCTGCTAAAGTGATATTTTTGTATTTCATACTCTTTTTGCGTCATCTCAATACCTAAAGCATACATTATATCTTTAGGAACTAAAGAATAATCTTTTTTTATTGCAGGTATTGCAGAGTCTGTCATTCCAACTATAAAAACATTGTCAAATGAAAGATTTCTTGATTCTAAAAGACCCAATACTTGCAATCCTTTTAACGGCGATCCATGAAGAGATATTTTTTTATTTTTTATAAGTTTTTTAAAAACAGCAAATATCTCTTCATATTTAAATTTTACTTTAGCAACTTCGCCGTATTTCATTTCCTTAGACATGGATAAAAGAATGTCCATAGCCTCTATGTTTAACGGATAACTTCCAATGGCAGACATACTGTACAGTTTATTTAAAAAGTTAAAAATAACATTAGACAAATCTAAAAAGGTTTCTATTTTTTCCCAAGATACAAAAAAACATTCAAAAATTTCATTTAATATTCTTATGATTTTCTCTGGACTTAGATACTCCCATGCTCCAGAGATATTTTTTTCTATATCGCCAATCAAATCTTTATCTTCAATTATTTCTTTGAAAGAAACAAACATTTTCCCACTTAAAATTTTATTTGAATCCGGACTTAAAGCTTCTTCAATTTTATGCGCGATAATCCTTGATATGGCGCTGTCTCCAAAAAATTTCATATTTTTAAAAAGCGGATTCATTAAAACTCCCACAAAATCTTTTGAATGATAATATTCTCCTCTCCTTGAAAGCTGTACTTCTGCAATCTCGTTTACTAGCAAAAACACAGCTGATCTTTCGGCAGGATATCCTGCAGATACATTATATTTTCCAGTAACTATTGAAAGCTCAGATACTACAGACTGCAGTATTTTTGGCTCAGCAACAATAACTATAGTCTTATCTAAATCATTTTTCGAATACGAACTAATCAAATTTTTCAAGCAACTTCCTTGGGACTGATCGTCAACAGCTGAATATATATTTAATTCATATCTGTTTTTTAACGGTTTTATATTTGGAATTGTTTCTCTAAATTCGCGATACAACGTCTCCAGAACGTCAAATTCTTTAGGATTGCCCTGAACAATTATTGTGAGATTGCCATCGTCATAAAAGTTCTTGAAAATTTTAAATTCCGTTTTGTGGAGATAAAAAGGCGTCAGCAATATTATTTCTTCAAATTCCTTTTTAGTCTCAAAACAACCCAATTCGGCGGCTTTAAGAAAACTGTAACCTTTAGTAGTTCTGAAAGATTTATCTAGTTTTACATGAAAACTCTTTCTTATTTCAAAAATGTTTTTTAAAAAATCGTTGATATTTTCAGGCACGTCATAACCGATTTCAGCATTCGCTCTTACGGCTTTAAGTTTTTCTTCGGAAATATTTTCCAAATCTAATTGCTCTATAAATGAAAAAATTTCCTGAGACCATTCCATAAATGATGCAAAAGAAGTTTTACCTTTCAAAAGATGGGGTTCTTCGTCTTTAATGATTTTATAGATCAAATACACTGCTTCAATGTCTGAAATTTTGGCAAACCCGAATTTTTCAAAAATAGATTGTTTCACAAATTCATCAATCGTATAAAAAACCGGAGAAAAAAAAGCTTTACCTAGCTCTTGCGCAAGATTTCTCTTTATAAAAAGGAAAGGTCTTTTTCCTCCGCTTATAACGGCAATTTTTTTATCAGATTTTGAAATATAATCCGCAACAAAATCAATTATATTCTTATCGGCATCTACGTTTATTATTTTTGACATAGTTTCACCAACGAATTTTTATCTATATCTACAATGTAAGCAAAAGCTTCTTTGTCTGGATAAATCTCTGAAACCAGAAAAACATAATTTTCAAGCTGTTTTTTATTTTCCTCTTCGTCATAACTTGAACTCTTGAAGTCAAGTATTATAAACTTGTCTCGGCTAACTATAAGTTTGTCTATTCTAAAAGATTCTCCAGAAGAATTGACAATTTCTTTCTCATTAAAAGTTTCATCTTTTTCATAAGAAAACATTTCTAAAATTTCCTTTGAGGAAAATAAATTTTTTAAATTTTCTTTTATAAAATCAACATTTTCAAAAGGAAATCTTCTCTGGCTAAAAAACATCGCTTCTTTAATAACATCGTTTATGGATTTATCTTTAAAAGTTATAATTGTTGACAAGGCATAGTGAATTATTGTTCCTTTTTTTCTTGCTTCAGTAATGTCAAAAACATCTTTTTTTGAAACAGGAAAATATTTATACATATCTGTGTACCCCGAAGATGAATATGAATCCAGTATCAAATTTTCTTCCAGATTATCGCTAATGGCATATTTTTGTTTAGACCCAAGAAGAAAAGTTTCCCCATCAAACAGCCGTGGTATTAAATTATTTGATTGTTTAGCTTTTGGAGGGACTATTCCATAAAATTCATATTTACTTCTTGTCATTGAAACGTATAAAACATTGAGTTCTTCAAGCAGTGAATTTAATTTTTCTCTTTCATATATTTTTCTCGCAGTTGGAGAAAAGACGGAAAGACTTTCTGTTATATTTAAAAGTTTTATTTTTTCACCTGAATCGTCAAAATAAGGATTTCTTACAGACTCTGAAGAAAGTTTTAGGTAAGGAACTATAACAACAGGAAACTCTAGTCCTTTAGACTTATGAACAGTCATAACTTTTATTCCGTTTCCAAAAGAATTTTTTACATAGAGTTCATCCTTATCGTCATCAATCCTCTTGAAATATTCTAAGAAATTTTTAAGTCCATATTTTTGAGTTTCAAAATCTTTTATAAGCTCAAGGAAGCTCATTATAAAAACCTTTGTTTCGCAAAAATCTGCAACATTAAATTTTTTAAGTATAGAAAGAGTTAATTCATACGTCGGAACAAATCCTGCTTTTATAAAAAATTCTTCAAAATATTTATTCCATAAATCTCTATATTTTTCTCTAAAAACCTTGTAAAGCGTTTTTGCCTTAACTTCTGATTTACAGTCAAAAATAAATTTTGCTATTTCTTCACTTGGAATATCTGAAGCTTTAGAAAAAATTTCGCTAAGCAAAAAAGATGAAAACGAAAGATCATCTATAGGAGAATCTATAAACATCAACAATGAAACTATCTGCTTTATAAAGCTGTTATTTCTTATATTTAAAGTCTGAGGAGATTCAACCTCATAATTGTTTTCTAAAAGCCATAAACTTATTTTGAGTATTTCATCATTTGATCTGCACAAAACTGCTATATCTCCAGACTTAAATCTCTTAGTAGCTTGAGAAACGCAAGATATGAACTTCTGTTTTATATCTTCGTCAATATCTTGGCAATCTTTACCGACTGTATTGATTTCAACATATCCTCCGTCTTTTTGAGCTTCTTGTCTGGAAAAAGTATAAGGTTCTATTATCTTTGCAAAATCCAATTCAATTTTTTCTTTTGCGCAAAAGTAATTAAAAAATCTTTTAATGTTGTCTGAGGAGAAAATTTTATTGTTGAAATCAACTATGACTTTTCCTGTTCTGAAATTTTTGTTCAAATATCTTTTTTCTATTTCTGCTGAAGAAAATTCATTTGGAGCAGATTTAAACAATTCTGAATTGCCACCTCTAAAAGAATATATCGCCTGTTTTACGTCTCCTACAAAAAAGAAACTTCCTCCGCCAGCCAAACTTTCTTCTAAAAATCTTTTAATTCCAACCCATTGGACAATACTTGTATCTTGAAATTCATCAATCAAAAAATGTTTATATTTCTCAGACAATCTATAGTAAATTTCAGGCATTATATTGTCATTACTTCCAAAATACTTAACAGTTTTTTTATTTATTTCGTTTAAATATACAACACCATCTTTTTTTGACCGCTTATCAAACTCAAGAACAACTTCTAAATATATTTGCGAATAAATACCGTAATAATTTTCAACTTGGAATCCACATAAATCGCAAATATCTTTGCGGATCTCATGCCACATATTTTCGGCTTCATCAGACTTTGGAGAATCCTTTAAATACTCAAGACTCTCATATTTAAATCTTGCAGGAATATTATGTACTGAAATAAATAATTTCTTGCCTGTTTCCAAAACTTTAGCAATTGCTTTGCAATAATAAGCATTTAATTTCAATTTGAGAAGGAACTTTGAAAAATTTTTAACTTTTTTTACAATCGCTTCCGATTTAAAGTCAACTTCGGTTCTAAAATTTGTCTCGTTGACACAAATTATATCTTTACCGGAATTTCCAGATTTATTAAAAATCTTTAAGATTTCCCCATATATATTCTCTTTAGGAAGCCAACCCGAGTCTTTCATAAGATATTGAGAGACGCATTTTAAAGCTATATTTTTTAAGCTAGCAGACTTTTGAGTTTTTTGAAGAAAATTTTCCAATGCAAACATAAGATTATCAGAGTAATCTTGCTCTATTATGAAGTTTGGAGAAATATCAATGCTTATCGCGCAGGATTTTAATATACGGTTTTTAAAACTGTCTATGGTGCTTATATTAAAATTGTCATAGCAGGATAGAATCGTCTTTAAAATAACCTTGCTTTTTTGCGCAATTTCCTGTTTTGATAACTTCAAATCGTCAAAAAAGTCGCCGGAATCTTTTTCCAAAGCGGCTTTTTTAAGATAGTTTATAACTCTGTATTTCATTTCAACAGCCGCTTTATTTGTAAAAGTGACGGCTATAATATTTTTTATATTTACGGTTTCGTCAGAATTGAACAACAGATAAATATATCTTCTTGCAAGATTGTAAGTCTTGCCAGAACCAGCGGAGGCTTGAACAGAAATTATTTGAGATTTGTTCATAAGTTTGCAGATACAACTTAATATTCTTTTGCCATTTCTCTAGCGATATCTTTTTTCTTTATAGTTTCTTTTTTATCGTAAGACTTTTTACCTTTGGCAAGTCCTATTAGAAGTTTTACTTTTCCTTTTCCTCCAATATAAACTTCTAGAGGAACAACAGTAAGACCTTTTTCTTTAACTTTTGCGTGCATTCTATTAATTTCAGATTTGTGCATTAAAAGTTTTCTTTTTCTTTTAGCATCATAATTTGCAATATGCGAGGATATTTGTTCGTATGGAGCAATAAAAACATTTTCAACAAAAGCTTCACCGTTTGAAAATCTTACTATACTGTCAACAAGACTTATATTTGACCGCTTTACCGATTTTACTTCGTATCCAGACAAGACAATTCCTGTTTCAAGTTTTTCAAGTATTTCGTAATTATAATAAGCCTTTCTGTTTGATGAAAATATTTTTTTTTCCATTTTATTATTCCTAAGCTGATTTAGATAATTCTACCATAAACTTTGAATTTTCTTTACACTTTGATGCAACTTTAAGCGTCCCAAACGACATTTAAATTATTTGTTTCACAACTATTTAAGGTATGCCAAGAGCTTTAAATTTTGTTGTAAACAGCTGGTAAAAACATTTTTCTGGGTATCTTAGAGGTTTTTAGGAAGTATACGACACTTTTGATACCAGCTAAAAATTTTTAATTCAGGAGCCGCAAATGAAGGAAAACGATTTAGAAGTTCTAATTTCTCTTTATAGCATAATATTTCGTTTTCTTTTTCATACCAGTCTCATTGCTCCTCTATTTTTCTTAGCAGTTCTTCTTTCTTAAAAGGCTTTCTTAAAAATGGCAAATTTTCTTTTTTAAGAAAAGATACCACAGGGCTGTCAAAATTAATAATTGATACTACTTTTAAATCTAAACCTTTTTCTTTTAGTTTTTGGAGAAAATTGTTCAGCTCATCCTCAGAAGCGGGTTCTACCAACACTAATCTAAAAGATTTCGGTTCCAAATCAAGGAACTTGTCAAATTTTTGGAATACTGAAACATTATAACCTGCTTTCTCTAAAATCACAACGGAATCTGAATCTCCAGTTATAGCGGCGATCTTTTCTTCTCTAGCCTCTTGCGGCGACGCTATTCTTTTAAGGATTCTCAAAATCTTAGGAATATCAAATGGTTTGTCTATGACTAAAAACGCCTCTTTCTCCGCCTCTTTAATCAAATCTACAAGAGCGTATGCGGTCATTATAATAATAACGATTTTTTTGTTAAATTTCTTTATTTCTTTGGAAGCTTCAACCCCATTCATTTCAGGCATTATAATGTCAAGAAACACAACATCAAAATTGCCCATCTTCACAGCTTCCACAGCTTCTAAACCGTTTTCCGCCATAGCAATGCTATATCCCTGAACTTGAAGAGTGCTTCCTAATGAACATCTTAAAGACGCTTCGTCATCAGCAATAAGAATATTCAAATTATTAGCCACTTGTTTTCTCCTTCAGAGGGATATTTATAGAAAACTCAGTCCCTTTATTTTCCTCACTTGTCACTGTTATTCTTCCAAAATGCAATTCTACTATTTTTTTTACTATAGCAAGACCAAGCCCCATAGACTTCAATTTTGTTGTAAAAATTGGATAAAGGCTTCAAGTTTTTATCAAAAAGCTTTTCCACTGAATTAAAAACTTCAACTAAATATTCAATTTCTTTAACTTTTACTAATGGAGCATTATATGAAAATTTGCCATTTGACATATTTTTGACACTAATAGATAACTTTTCAATGGGATTTAGAATTATTCTAACTAATAATAACGACAAACCTAAACAAAAAATAATAACTATAATAGAAATTAGCACAACTGTACTTAATGTCCTTGCAATTCTCTGATCTGTATTTGCAAAAGATAGGATTACCCTAACAGCACCTATTGACTCTTTTAATTTTATAGAATTTATTTCATCATTAGATGCAGGTATTCCAAATATATCTTCTCCTTTTTTAAATATAGGAGTTAGTACTTCAAAAAACCTAGCGTTTCTTTTAGATTTATTAATAACTGCAGTTGTTTCGCTAATACTATTAAAATCTATTTTATTATCTGGTATAATTTTATTAATCTCAGCATCTGTTATTTTAGCCTCAATTATTTCTCCAGAATTTTTATTGTATATTTCTACACTAACAACATCATCTTTAAGGATTGCTCTTTCAACAAGGTAATGTAAAGTTTTCTGTTGATTGACAGATAAAGAGTCCAAAGAAGAAACAGCTAAATCTTCGGCAAAAATTTTAACTTTATTTTTTAGATTATCCTCAAGATTTACTTTGCAAGTTTTAATAAAAAAACTTGTTAGAATAATTGAAGCTAAACTAACTACAAATGTTATTATAAATAATAATCCTGTTTTTAAACTTATTAACTTTTTCATTTTGAGTCTATAATCGAAAAACTAGCAGCTTAGTATGAACTTACAGAAAAAAGAATAGCCGACGATAGGACTTGAACCTACGACCTGCGGTTTACAAAACCGCTGCTCTACCAACTGAGCTACGTCGGCATAGATAGCGAGATTAGTGTCTAAAAAATAATATAAAAATTATATCCTCTTGTCAAATTAGAAAAAAATAGATATAATATTTCCATACTTATAGTTAAAAAGATGTTCAATTCCGACGTAGCTCAATGGTGGAGCAATCGGCTGTTAACCGATCGGTTGCTGGTTCGAGTCCAGCCGTCGGAGCTTTTTTAAAATTAATCATTTATCCTGCTAAACACAGCAGGCTTTTTTGTTTTTTCTTGTAACGTGCTTATATAATTTGTAAAATATCCTAAAAGCGGAGAGCAAAATGGATACAAAATTTGCAAAAGAAGCTTTAACATTTGACGATGTTTTATTAATTCCTCAACATTCAGAAGTGCTTCCGAAAGATGTTCTTTTAAATACATATCTCACAAAAAGAATTAAGCTTAATATACCTCTTATGAGCGCCGGAATGGACACTGTGACAGAATCAAAAATGGCTATAGCCATAGCCAGAGAAGGCGGTATAGGTATAATCCATAAAAATATGTCTATAGAATCTCAAGCTACAGAGGTTGACCGTGTAAAGAGAAGCGATAATGGCGTTATATATAACCCTTTTTCTCTCAAGAAAGAGAACACTCTTGGCGAAGCAAAAATACTTGCGGAAAAATATAAAATCTCTGGCGTCCCTATCATAGACGACACTGGCAAGCTTATCGGAATCATCACAAACAGAGATATGCGTTTTGAGAACGATACTAATAAGAAAATTTCTGAAATAATGACTAAAGGTAATCTTGTAACCGCAAAAATCGGAACTTCTTTGCAAGAGGCAAGAGATATTTTGCAAAGCAAAAAAGTTGAAAAGTTACCTCTAGTAGATGATAATTTCGTTTTAAAAGGTCTTATTACAATTAAAGACATAGAAAAGTCTATACGTTATCCTAATTCTGCAAAAGATGAAAAAGGTAGACTTATAGTAGGAGCAGCCCTTGGAATAACAAAAGACATGCTTGAAAGAGCAAAAGCCATGCTTGATGCCAATGTAGATGTTATAGTTATAGATACAGCTCACGGGCATAGTCAAGGAGTACTTGAAGCTGTAAAAAAAGTAAAAGATGCTTATCCACAACTACAAATAATAGCAGGCAACATTGCTACGAGTAAAGCAGCGGAATACTTGATTAAAGCAGGAGCAGACGCTATAAAGGTGGGAATTGGACCCGGAGCCATATGCACGACAAGAGTTGTCACAGGAATAGGCGTACCTCAGATAACTGCGGTTTATGACTGCGCTCAAGTTGCTGAAAAATACGGTGTGCCTGTAATAGCCGACGGTGGAATTAAATATTCAGGAGATATACCAAAAGCTATCGCTGCTGGCGCAAGCGTATGTATGATGGGATCGTTATTTGCGGGAACGGCTGAAAGCCCTGGAGAAGACATAATTTATAACGGAAGAGCATTTAAAACGTACAGAGGAATGGGTTCATCCTCCGCTATGGCAGCTGGAAGCAGCGACAGATATTTTCAGGAAAATTCAAAGAAATTGGTAGCTGAAGGTGTAGAAGGTCGCGTACCTTATAGAGGTGCAGTCGGCGACGTTGTGTATCAGTTAATCGGCGGTCTTAGAGCAGCTATGGGTTATTGTGGAGTGAAAACGATTCAAGAGCTTAGAGAAAAAGGACAGTTCGTTAAAATAACTTCGGCAGGACTTACTGAAAGTCACCCTCATGACATATTTATAACGAAAGAAGAAAATAACTATTCAGGAAACAAGTGTTAATACATACAGAATAATAAAATTGAGCTTACAAAAGAACAAAAATTGCAAATAGCGAAAAAATTACGACACAGATATTGGAGTTCTTAAATCAGAACTTTTCATAGATTTTATTTCCAAAAACATTGCGCCTTGTTATTATAATAAAGCTCTTTCTGATTCTATAGTTCTGATAAAGGATAGAATGGAACCAGCGATGCCAACAATGGTGTTGACTTTAGTTGTATCTTCACATCATAAACTTAACCACACATTGTCAGCTCTTATAATTTTGTTTACAACCGTATCAGCTTTCATTACGCTTCCCTTAACATCTTGGTTGACAAGAAATTTTTAGGTTTAACCTTTAAAATATAAATTTCCATAAAAAACATCTGCCTTTTTATAGAGGCAGATGTTTTGAATTTTACAAAAATTAAATATTAACGCTTTGAGAATTGGAAGCGTTTTCTTGCCTTCGGTCTTCCAGGTTTCTTTCTTTCAACCATTCTTGAATCTCTAGTTAAAAGACCTTCTTTTTTCAAAGCTACTTTTGATGTTTCATTAAGTTCCAAAATTGTCCTTGCTATGCTATGGCTTATAGCTCCCGCTTGCCCACTTACACCACCGCCGTTTACATTTACAAAAAAATCATAATTCTTTACGCCTTCCCAAATACCTAAAGGCTTTAAAGCTATTTTTTTCAATCTTGCTAATCCACCAAAATATTCATCTACAGTCTTATTATTTATTATAATTTTACCATTGCCACTTACCACCCTAGTTCTGGCAATTGCATTCTTTCTGCGCCCTGCGCTTAAATAAGAAACATTGCTCATTTTTTCTCCTCTTTACCTTGCCGACGCTAATTGCGCGCTGTGCGTATGTTTATCTTCTCTAAATACTTTAAGTCTTGTAATCTGTCTATCTGCAAGTTTGTTCTTTGGAAGCATGCCTTTTACTGCGGCAAGCAATGCTTTCTCTGGGCTCTTTTCCATCAAAACAGAATAAGGTGTTAACTTTGCTCCTCCTGGATATCCAGAATATGTAAAATATGTCTTTTGATCAAGTTTTTTACCTGTAAGAACAATCTTGCTTGCATTTACTACAACAACAAAATCTCCGCAATCTATATGGTTTGTATAGAAAACCTTATTTTTGCCTCTTAAAAGCTCTGCTATTTCAACAGCAAGCCTCCCTAAAATTTTCCCGCTTGCGTCTATCAAGTGCCATTTTCTTTCAATCGCGTCTTGTTTTGGTAAATAAGTTTTTTTATTCATCTCTAAAACCTTGTCCTATAAAATTATAGTGTCTTTAAAATAACAAAACTTGCTGGCAATTATAAACTCTAAAATATAATCGCCAACAATAAAATCATCTATTTATAAGCTGTTAACTCTTAGTGGGGCAACCAAGTTTTTAACATCTTTATTCTACTATTTTATTGTACCATAATTTATCTGCAAAAAACAAATCTTACTAAACCGTGAAACCTTCAACCATCAAAATGTAATGCCTATCTTAACACCATATTCCATGGTGTTATTTTTTGGCTCAAAAAAATATCCATATTTTATTGTTCCAGATTCAACAACAGAATAAAACTTTTTATCAGAATCAGCTATATTCCAGTATTTTATAAATGGTTCCAAGAAAACTGTAAATTCATCTCCTATTTTCTTAGAAACTTTGGATGAGATTCTAAAACCATATCCTCCATGTTGAGCATTTTCCGTAGGCTTCCCACTTCCATTTGTGTCTATGCCTGAAATCTGCTGACCTATCAAAAACAAATCAAATTCAGGGTTTAAGCTAAACAGCCACTCATTATCTAATTCCCACCTCAATATTATGCCTAATGGTATATATAAATACATTGAATATCTGTCATACCCAAAAATTTTGGCAGGGTTTCCATCTTTAATATAGTTGTAATCATTTACTCTATTAAATAAGCCTCTAAAACCAAATCCTAAATAGGGCATTACTACGGATGCATTATCATTAAAAGACAATGCCAAACCATATAATAATCTGTGTTCTTGATACCAATCCGTACGACAATTTATTTTGAATTTTACATCCCCTTTTTGCGAAACTCCATCATAAATAAGGTCTCCAAAAGAAAGAGATCCTTGATATGACCAAAATGAAGATCTCTTGGCACTTTTACGTGATAAATATTCGTAAGATAGCCCATACCTTTCCCCAACAATAGAGATGAATTCCTCACCATCACTTTTAACTTCTTGGTACTTATATCCGCTTATTTCAAAGCTAATAGAATGTTCTTTATTTCCTATTGCAGCCAAAGGATTTATTGTAGCTAAACAAATAAGAAAAATGATTAATAAGCAAATTTTATAGCAAAACATTCTCGTTCATTTTCCATTTATATTAATTATTTATATTTCATATGATTTTACAAAATTTAGTTGATATTTTGGTAGGCAACGCTCATCATAAGTTTAATTCTGTTAATTTGATTGACCTCACTGATTCCGGAATCATAATCAATAGCTACTATATTTACATCGTTGTAACGATATTTTAGTTCTTTCATAACTCCTTTGCCTGTTATATGATTTGGCAAACAACCGAATGGCTGCACACATAAAATATTTTTAGTGTCATTTTCTATAAGTTCAAGCATCTCAGCAGTTAAAAGCCAACCTTCGCCTGTTTGATTACATACAGAAACAATATCAGACGCTTTTTTTGCCAATTTTTTTGTAGTTTGAGAAGGGCTAAAATTTTTGCTTTTTTTTAGCGCCTTTCTTATAACTGTCCGCAACATCTCTATATATTTGCTTGTTATAAGCGATATTATTTTGGCTCTAAAACTGCCTTCAAGGTATTTATGTTGGTAAATATTGTCAAATATCATATATAGCATTGTATCCATCAGATTAGGAACCACAACCTCAGCGCCTTCTTTTTCCAAAGAAGAAACTAAATTATTGTTTGCTGTCGGGTGAAATTTAACCAAAACTTCTCCTACAATCCCAACGCGAGGTTTTTTAACTTTTTTGACGTCTATATTGTCAAAATCTTTTACTATTTCTTTTACAGTTCTTCTAAAATTAAACCATGTATTCTTGCTTATAATGTCTGAAAGACGCTTAAGCCACGACTCGCTCAAAGAGTCAGTTTGTCCAATGTAAACTTCATAAGGACGCATGCGGTTTGAAAGTTTCATAATCAAATCACCGTAAATAATAACTAAAATAAAATCTCTGATCATTGGAAATGAAAATCCAATAGATTTGTTTTGCGATGCTTTTGAAGTGCTTAAAGAAAATACGGATACTTTTTCAAAACCGGCTTTACTAATTGCTTTTCTTAAAAGACAAGAATAATTTGTAGCTCTGCAAGCGCCACCCGTCTGAGAAATTACCAAAGCTGTATTATCCAAATCGTACTTACCAGACTTTAAAGCGTTAATAAATTGCCCTATGATTATTATTGCCGGATAACATGCATCATTGTTTACGTACTTAAGACCTTCCTCAACATCATTTGCCGAAACTTTTGATAAAACTTTTAATTTTATTCCATATTTACGAAAAATTGGTTCTGCTAAACTAAAATGTATAGGAGACATTTGCGGACATAAAACTGTATAAAAATCCTTTGCGCTTTTTTCTACTTTTGAAGTATTTGTATTATCGGTTTCAGAAATATTTTCATCAAGTTTTAATGATTTACGTTTCTTCATAGACGCAAACAAAGAACGTATTCGTATTTTCACAGCGCCAAGATTAGATCCCTCATCTATTTTCAAAATAGTGTAAATTTTTCCATATTTAGAAAAAATCTCTTCAGTTTGTTCCGTAGTGATTGCATCCAATCCACATCCAAAAGAATTGAGCTGAATCATTTCTAGATTCTCAGTTTTGCAAACAACTTTTGCCGCACGGTACAATCTTGAATGATATGTCCACTGATCAACAAAAGTGATTTTTGATAAAACTCCTGCTAAATGAGAAACGGAATCCTCAGTTAGCACAGGAATTCCTTGCGATACTATAAAATCAGCTATACCATGATTTATGATTGGATCCAGATGATATGGTCTCCCACCAAGAATAACAGCGGTGATACCTTTTGTTTTGACTTCATTTACAATAAGTTCTCCCTTTTTTCTAATATTTTTCTTAAATAAATTAAGAGCTGCCCTCGCTTTTAAAACTGCCGTTGTTAATTCCTGCCTGCTTATTTTAAAATCTCTAAGTTCATCGGAAAGTCTGCTTATAAGTCTTTTTACATTGTCAAAAGGTAAGAAAGGTTGCAAAAAATTTACTCCATTTTCTTTTAATGAATCTATATTTAGACGAATAACTTCAGGGTAACCTGAAACTATAGGACAATTATAATGATTGTTTGCCTCTTTAAATTCTTTTATTTCAGAAGGAATACATGGATAGAAAATTGTTTTTAGACCTTTTTTTACAAGATTTTCTATATGCCCGTGAACCATTTTTGCAGGAAAACAAATAGTCTGCGAAGCAATACTATCAATCCCGTCATTAAATACTGTATCTGAAGATTTGTCCGACAACACTACTCTAAACCTAAGATTTGTAAAAAAAGTAAACCAAAAAGGATAATGCTCATACATATTTAAGACACGAGGGATGCCTATTTCTCCACGAAAAGCTTTATTAGAGTCTAGTGGTTTATAATAATAAAAAAGACGCTTATACTTATAATCGTACATGTTAAAAACAGAGCTTTGAGTTTTTCTATTTTGTAAGGCATTCTCGCATCTATTGCCTGAAACAAACGATCTGCCATCGTTAAATCTTGAAATATTTAAAAGACATCTATTTTCGCAGCCTGCACAACGTTCATTTTTTATCTCATAAGAAAACTCCAAAAGCCTCTCTCTGGGGATAAGAGACGTTGAAGAAGTTTTATTTTGCAATGCTATCAAAGCAGAGCCAAAAGCTCCCATCAATCCTGCTATATCAGGACGTATCACCTCAGTTTTTAAAAGTTTCTCAGCAGCCTTTAAGATGCCGTCGTTAAGAAATGTGCCGCCCTGAACTACTATTTGCTCTCCTAAATCTTTAGAATCGCTGATTCTTATAACTTTATACAAAGCATTTTTAATAACCGAATAATCTAATCCCGCAGATATGTCGCCTATGCCTGATCCTTCTTTCTGAGCCTGTTTTATTTTAGAATTCATAAATACAGTACACCTTGTGCCTAAATCAACTGGACTCTTGGCAAACAAAGCGCTTTTTGCAAAATCTTGAGTGCTACAATTTAATGATTCCGCAAAATTCTGTATAAAAGAACCGCAACCTGAAGAACAAGCTTCATTCAAAATTATTTTATCCACCTGACCATTTTTAACATATATACATTTCATATCCTGACCGCCGATATCTAAAATAAAAGATACATTTGGATTGAAATGATGAGCAGCTTTATAATGGGCTATTGTTTCAACTTCTCCGCAATCAAAATTCAATGCAGCTTTTATTAAAGCTTCGCCATATCCTGTAACACATGCTCCAGATATTTGTGCAGTTGAAGGAATTTTCGCATAAATATCATTTAAAATATCCACGGTTGATCTTAAAGTATTTCCATGATTGGAACCATAATACGAATATGCTATCGCTTTGTCTTCATCTATTAAAACTGCTTTTGTCGTAGTAGAACCTGCGTCTATACCTAAAAATAACTCGCCTTTAACGTCTTTGAATTCAATTTTTGGAACAGAGATTTTATTATGTCTAAGCAAAAAATTTTTATAATCTTCTTCGTCTTTAAAAAGAGGCTCTACATTTTCTCTGACATCATTAAAATGTTCGATTTTTAACGATTGAAATTTATCTTGCAACGTTTTAAGAGTAAATTCCCTTCCTTCACTTAACAAAGCCGCGCCGAATGAAACAAAAAAATGAGCGTTTTCAGGGAAAAATATGTTTTCAGGGATCAACTTTAAAGTCTCTATAAAACGTTTTCTAAGTTCAGATAAAAAGAAAAGAGGTCCTCCAAGAAAACATACTTTGCCTTTAATGGAACAGCCTCTTGCTAATCCGCCAATAGTTTGATTGACAACCGCCTGAAGTATGCTTGCTGCAATATCTTCTTTTGCCGCTCCCTCGTTTAAAAAAGGCATTATATCTGTCTTTGCAAATACTCCGCATCTGGCGGCTATTGGATAAATAGTTTTATAATTTTTAGCAAGTTCGTTTATTCCTTCGGCATCAGTTTTAAGAGTTTTAGCCATCTGGTCTATAAATGCTCCCGTACCTCCTGCACAGGTTTCATTCATTCTTTGGTCTATTGAGGAATTAGAAAAAAATGTAAGTTTGGCGTCTTCGCCGCCAAGCTCTATTGCAACATCAATTTTAGGAAGAAATGTTCTTATGGCTTTTGTGCAAGCGATAGCTTCTTGTTTAAAATCTATGCCGACTCTTTGTGATAAAGTTATTGCACCAGAACCTGCAGCACAGATTGTTACAGGATTTTCTTTAATATGTTCCGGAATATCTTTTAATAAACTAATTATTGTACTTACTAAGTCAAGCTGGTGTCTTTTGTAATTACAATAGATAGGATTATTGTTTTGATCAAGAATTGAAAGTTTAACGGTTGTAGAACCTATATCTAATCCAGATTTAAAGATTCTATTTGCCACTTTGCACTCCAATACGAAAATTGGAAGATATTTTTATGCATAACTGCATCAGAATTTTACAAATTTTTTATTTCAGGTAAAGCTAAATTTTTATAAAATTAAATTGTCAACGCAGATTTTGTAGGCTTAATTCCCACTTTTCTCAAAATACCAGTGCCTTCGGAAAATGATTCAACAAAATGGTTGTCTTTAAGGTATAAATGAATTATTTTTCTTTCTTTAGCATTCATAGGCTCAAAATGGTACATCTTACCTGTACGGTTAACATAATCTACAGCTTTGTCAATCAAAATTTTTAATTTATCCTTTTGCTTTCTTCTGTAGTTTTCACAATCTAAATTTACTTTTAGTTTGGAATTAAGTTCTTTATTTACAATTATCTGAGTTAAATACTCCAAAGAGTCCAAAGTCTGCCCGTTTTTACCTATAACAAAATAACAGTCGTTTGTAGAAACGTTTATATTTATTAAATCATCTTTAGAAGATGTTTCAATACCTGAAAATTTGACATTCATTTTATTTAAAAGTCCGAACAGAAAAAACTCTGCTTTTTTGCATATTTCATTTTGATCAACTTCTGTATTTAGAGTAGTTTTAATATTACATTTTGACTTTTTAACAGATATAAGAACAACCGCCGGTTTCGCCCCCATAAGACCAAAAAGTCCGGTTGAACCTTCGCTAACAATTCTTATTGACACATCTTCCTTGTTGCAACCAAGTTTAACTAGTCCAGCGTCTATAGCGTCTTTAACATTTCTGCCTTTAAACTCAATTTCCAACATTATTTGCTCCTGTAATTCATTAAAATCAGACCAATGCCTAAGAATGCTTAATCTTAATTTCGTCTTCTCTTATTATGAAATACTGTTCTATCATTGAAATTATGCTGTTAGTAATCCAGTATATAACAAGTCCCGACGGGAAAGACCAAAACATAAACGTAAATATAATAGGCATTAAATACATCATTCTCTTCTGCATAGGATCTGAAACTGCCATGGTCATTCTCTGCTGGAAAAACATTCCTACACCCATAAGCAACGGAAGAAGATTAATGCTAAAATCTCCCAAGTGCATAAATTGATCCGAAGCTGACAAGTCTTTAACCCATAAAATCCAACCTTCATTTCTAAGCTCGTAAGCATTTCTTAGCATTGTAAAGAATGCCCAAAAAATAGGAAGCTGTAAAAGCATAGGCAGACAGCCACCTAAAGGATTAACTTTTTTTGTTCTATAAATGTTCAACATTTCTGCCTGAAGCCTTTGAGGTTCGTTTTTATACTTTGTCTGAATATCTTTTATAAGAGGCTGTACACGTTTCATTGCAGCTGCGGATTTTAAACTCTTTAACGTCAAGGGAAGAACTAAAATCTGTATAACAACAGTTATCATAATTATAGCCCAGCCATAATTATGCGTAATTTTAGAGAAAAACATTAAAACAGCAAAAGCTATCTTTCCTAAAAATCCAAAAACGCCAAAATCAACAGTTTTTTCAAGACCTAAATTATAACTCTTCAAATATGTGTATCCTTTAGGACCCAAATAGAAGTTAATAGAGTATTCTTTTCTATCTACGTTTTGAGGGACAGTCGCAGTCATTGTTACAGAATAAGGATGCTTTTTATCAATTCTTGAAGGAATAATCTTGTCAAAATCTGACGATTTTTCAGGGATAAAGGCGGCAAGGAAATATCTGTTGTCTATAGCCATCCATTTGTAAGAAGAAGCGAGTTCAGGATCGGTTTTAAGTTTTTTTAGTTTATACGGCTTGTCTGCTGTGTACGCTAGGGACCTGGATAGAGAAACATTTTCCTTCACTTCTTTAGCATCAGTCCCAAGACCGGGACCCCACTCAATATCTATTTCAGGAACTGAAACTGAAGAGTTTCTATCAATAACAATATTTAAACTGTGCATGTATGAGTCAGATAAATTGTATATTTTGGTAATTTTCCAACCTTCTTTAGACACATACTCAAAAACTATTTTATTATCTGATTTAGAAACAATTTTATAAACCGATCCCGGGAAATTTCCCATAACGGGAGACGAACCGGGAAAAACTAAGTCCACCCACTCGCCGTTTTTTTCTTTAACAGACCAATTAAGCACAGCGGCTCCTTTATTTGTCAAAACCGCCTTATATTTTTCTGTTTCAATATTTATCTTTTCTTCGTCAACAAATTGCGACATCTCGTCTTGAGTTTGATTATTTCTGACAACCGTTGAACTTGAATATTCGCTCTTTTCTGTCTGAACTTGGGCTGGAGTTTGATTTACTTGTGTAGATTGTGGAGCGAGGAAAAAGTACCAAATAAAAATTACTGCTGCTGATAAAACTACAAACAAAATAGAATTCTTCTGCATTATGAACTTCCTTTACATTATTTTTTCTTCTTAATTACAGGAACAGGATCTAATCCGCCATTGCAAAAAGGATTGCATCGTATAATTCTTTTAAAGGCTAGAAAAGATCCCTTAAAAAACCCATACATTTCTATAGCCTGATAAGCATATGTAGAACAGGTTGGATAGAAGCGACACCTGGCAGGCAGAATTTTTGAAACAAACTTATAATATTTGATAAGAAAAAGAGCAAAAAACCTCATAAATACTACTCCGAAACTGTATAAAGCTTGGCATTTTTTAATAGAACCAAAATAATATCTTCAAGTTTTTTGTAATCAAGCAATACCGTTTCCGACTTTGAAATAAAAATCAAATCCAAGCTCGGTTCCAACAAATGTTTATTAGTCCTAAAAATTTCTCTAAGCCTTCTTTTAGTTCTGTTCCTTATAACTGCCGTGCCTACTCTCTTTGGAGTTATAAGTCCTAGTCGTCTTACATCTTGCCCATCTTTCCTTTTGTAAGCTAAAATTCTTATTGCTTTATTTTCAAGCCTTAAACCGTCTTTAAATACTTTATTGAAATCTCTTTGGATGTGAAGACGCTCAAAATACACAAAAGAAAACTTCTTCTTACCTGATTTATCGTTGGATAAACCCATTGAAAAAGTTTTCCTTTTTTTAGTCTGCATAAAGACCTACGCACAAATCGTTTTGCGTCCTTTTCTTCTGCGTGCACTCAAAACTTTTCTCCCTCCGGGAGTAGCCATTCTTGCCATAAAACCTATTTTTTTCTTTCTTCTGTCTTTGTTTGGCTGATATGTTCTTTTCATTCTAAAATCCTCTTTCTACTATCTAGACTCCAATTATTATATCTAAAACCCTTTGTGATGTCAAACAGCAAAGGGCTTCGGTTTTTGCCGAAGCCCTTAATTAAAAAAAAGATGGTACGTCAAAATTTATCTTCTTTTACTCTTCTTTACAGATTTCTTACTCGCTTTCTTTTTTGAAACTTTTTTTACGGTTTTCTTTTTAGCGGTTTTTTTAGCTTTTTTAGCCTTTTTCTTACCGCCTCTGCTCATAACTGATCTTGAGATATCGCCCTGCTTGTCAATAAAGTAAAGGTAACCTTTTTCTTTCTTAAGTCCTACTTTTGTTACTTTTGAAGGTTTTCCGCCTTTTTTACCGCCTCTTGCCATCAAAGCTCTTGAAACATCGCCTTGCTTGTCAATAAAATAAAGATATCCAGATTCTCTCTTTACTCCAACTTTCTCTACTTTTTCAGCCATTTTACACCTCCTGTAATTGTAAATTGAATTATTTATCTACGCCGGAATTTACCGGAACTGTATTTTGTTGTAAAACGCTTTCTTTTTTGGTGATTATCTTATCTCTAAGCCAAGAATCTACTATATCTTTTGAAAATCTGTATTGTCTTCCTATTTTTGACGCAGGAATTTTTTTCATTCTTATTAAACTATAAATTTTAGACTTTCCTATTCCTAAATATTCGGAAAGTTCTTTAATATCCATTATTTGCTTATTTGAATTATTTCGTATTTTTTCCATTTTTTATTCTTAATTATCGTTAATTATCTTTTTACGTTAAAATTATATGTATTTTATTATATTTTGTCAAATATTTATTTTTAATATTAAACTTAAGTAGATTGTTTTATATTTTACTATTTATTATCTTTTAATAAATATTATAGACTTTATTGCGATGTGAAATAAATTTCATATATATACATTTTTATCACATACACATTCTAATATTGCATAATTAACAATGAAAAATTATGCCAGTGAAAAATCCAGCATGATTAATTTTATTAAAATATCAATTGAAAGAATTATTTGTAGAAAGGTTTAGATAAACTTAAGAGACTATATGTGATTTAATTTTATTGGCTTCCTTATATATTTCTTCTGACTTTACACCCATGTTGAATTTATCGTTTTCATAAAGAATTTTACCATTTATCATGGTTAACTTATAGTTAAATATTCTAAAATAGCAAGAAGATTTAAATAATATAGATATTCATTTTTTCTTTCATTATGTTTTTTACATCTCATGTTTGTCTGTATTGATATGATAACGGCTGTATTATGTCTATACCCTTCCTGTACATATTAGCAAATAGGTACTTAGCAACAGCCTTCATTGTAAAAACATCAGCCATCGCTCTGTGGCTCAGCTCAACTTCTACGCCTATGGCATTTGCGATACTGCCAAGCTTGTTAGATTCAAAATTAAAATATTGTCTTGCAAGTTGCAAAGTGTCCAAGTAAAAAAACTTTTCTGAAAGAATGCCTGCTTGTAAAAGTTCTTTAGAGACAAAAAGTAAATCAAAAGAAGCATTATGGCACACAACAATTTCGTCTTCTATAAAGGAAATAATATCTTTTGCAATATCTTTAAAAGACGGAGACTCTTTAACCATATCGTCGTATATAAAATTTACTTTGGAACAATCCTCAGGTATGGAATAGCCTGGATTTACAAAGCTTTCGTATTTCTGATCAAGTCCATCTTTTGTTTTAAGCATAGCAATCTCTATTATCTTCGCGCCTTTTTCGGGATCAAGACCAGTAGTTTCAATATCCAAAAAAACTAAATTTTCTGGATTCTTTGTAAAAACAAATTTCTCTTCAACGGCATAGTTCATTTAATATTCCGTAATCTTAATAAAAATAAACAAACCCAGTAAAAACAGTCCATAAAAAATTTATTGCAAAATTTTTAGTTTTTAATTTAAATATCCAACTAAAAACCTTAAACGAATAAGCAATATCTGAGCAACAACAAAACAAAAAATTAATATGATTCCGTAAATTATAACCGAGCCTACAATTAAATTAAGATTTATTCCTGAAAAAGAGAAATAAGTATTGACGAAAAAACATAAAGTTATAATAAAGCTGTATTTTAAATTTTTATCTGGTATTTTTCTGGAAAGTACTTTTTTTCACATATCTACTGTACTGTTTTTCCAAGGTGCGCACCTTTTACTCCGGACCATCCTTTCTCCTGTAAAAGACTAACCGTTTGAGCAGTATTTTGTTTATTTGAATGTATTATATATATTTTTGCATCTTTACTTTGCTTTGACAACCATTTTTGTAACATTTCAAAATCTGCATGATCTGAGAACATGTTGTATCTCTTTATTTTCGCTGAAAGTTTTTTTAAACTAAAGTGCGGTTTTTTATTTCTTAAAAGAAGTCCTGCCGAACTTTCAGGATCTACATAATTTACTACCATCACAAAAACATTTTTATCAGGCAGCATTATTGGCGCAAGTTGCTCGGATTTACCTTTATCCATATCGCCACTTGATGAAAACAAAATCATCTGCATTTCGTAATTTCTTATCATCTGCAGTCTTGTATTTTCTGGAAGAATGGATTTCTTTTGGTATATAGTCTCTAAAAACCACTCTTTTTGGCTATACTCATGCTCTTCATCTTCTTTTCTTGAAACCTCTTTTTCATACAAAGCCGTTATTGCGTTTGCAGAAGGCGATACTGAATAAATTGGGAATTTTTTTGATATATATCCGTCATCTTGCATAAGTTTTAATTCATATAAAACTTCCTGCGTTCTGTTTAAAGCAAATGCCGGAATCCAAACAGTCTTTCCCGATTCCAAAGCATTTTTTAAATCTTTTCTGAATAATTCATATTCTCTGGCAACATTATGGTTAACTTTACCGCCGTAAGTAGCTTCCATAAAAATCAAATTAACAGATTCTGGTATTTCAAATTCTCCGTTAAATTTAGAATTTCCGCTTCCCAGATCTCCGGAAAAGAGAACCTTTTCTTTATCCGTACTAAAAATAATGCTCGCAGAACCTGGGATATGTCCTGCATTTATAAGTTTAGCTTTTAAACTGTCTGAAATTTTTATTTCTTCGTTATAGTCTGCGTTAACAAATTTTTCTGATATTTTTTCAGATTCTCTCTCGCAGCAATTTTTGCACAATATAAATTTAACTTTTTCATTTTTCTCTAGATCTTTTAGCAGCACTTCATCTTTTGAATAGCCTATTGATTTAATATTTTTCTTGCATTCTTCAGTCCAATGTGCAACTACAGTCCCATTCTTTTCTTCCGCTTTCTCATATTGGCTTTCCGACCAAAACCATTTTCTTTTTATCAAGTCAAAACCATTCCTTTCTTTAAAAAGAGCAATTACCAATTCTTTTGTGGCTTTTGTAGAGTAAATTTTACCTTTGAAACCTTCATTTATAAGAAGAGGAATTCTGCCACTATGGTCTAAATGAGCATGTGTTAAAAAAAGAGCTTTTGCATCTATAAGTTCTTTCTGAATTTTAAGATTTAGAGATTCTTCAAAAGTAAAGGGATCTATGCCTTGCTCACCACTACTGAACATAAAAAGACCGCAATCAACTATAATTTTTTCATCTCCCGTATCTAAAAGAAAACAACTACCTGAAACTGTTTCTGCGGCGCCATAAGGTGTAACAGAAATATCCGCAAAAAGAGGCAATATAAAAAATACTATTACACATAAAGCTGAAGCTAATTTACACATATCTCCTCGCAACAAATCTTCCTGAAGATACTAAGGCAGGCCGGCAACTAATCGATAACTTATCACACAATATCATTATATGTCGTGTTTCTTAAGCGATAGTGATAAAACTTTATTCTACATTTTGTCTGGAGAAGAAATTCCAAGCAAGCCAAGACCTGTCTGAATTATTATCATAACACCTTCAATCAATTTAAGCCTTGCACAAGCAAGGGCAGAGTCGTCTGTCAAAACTCTACACTTTTCATAGAATTTATGATAACTATCTGCAAGCTCTATTAGATATACCGTAAAATGGTGCGGACTCATTGTTTTTTCTGATAATGCCAACGTATCGCAAAATGCAGCAAGCTGCTTTATCAAAGCTCTTTCTTCTTTTGAATTAAGTAAATCAAAATTTACTTTTTCATTATCGTTGGTAAGATCCACCCTATTTTTACTCTCTTTAAAAATAGAGGAGCATCTTGCGTTTACATATTGAACGTAAAAAACAGGGTTTTCGCTTGATTGTTTTTTAGCAAGCTCTAAGTCAAACTCTAATTGGGAATCAGGTGCTCTAAGCAAAAAGAAAAATCTACAAGCGTCTTTACCTACTTCGTCAACAACAGATTTCAATGTGGTAAACTCTCCGCTTCTTGTTGACATTGCAACAGGCTGACCGTCGCGCACAAGCGACACAAGTTGATATAAAATAATATCTAAATTCTCTTTGCTAAAACCAAGCATTTGAACACACGCTTGAATCCTTGCAACATAACCGTGATGGTCCGCTCCCCAAAGATTTACTAGTTTCTGAAAACCTCTCTCAAATTTATTCTTATGATATGCGACATCAGAAGCCAAGTAAGTGTATCTGCCGTCGCTTCTTTTTAAAACTCTGTCTTTATCATCTCCAAATTTTGTTGAAGCAAGCCACAAAGCATCGTCTTTTTCATAAGCATCGCCTTTTTTAAGAAGATATTGACAAGCTTTGTCAACTTCGCTTTTTCCTTCTTTATCTTTAACCGACGCAATCTTCGTTTCAGAAAACCAATTGTCAAACTCAACAGCAAAATCTTTTAAATCTTCTTCTATTGTTTTTAGAATATCTTTTACGGCTTCTCTTCTAAAATCTATTTCTTCAAAACTCTTGCCTTCTGCAATAATCCTCTTGGCAATATTAACTATGTAGTCTCCTTGATAATGATCTGCAGGGAACTCAATTTTTTCGCCTTTTAGCTGCTTGTACCGAATTTCAACAGAATTCGCCAAAACAAGCATTTGATTGCCTACATCATTTAAATAATATTCTTTTGAAACGTTATATCCCAAATACTTTAAAATCCTTGAGATAGAATCACCTATCGCAGCGCCTCTTCCATGCCCTATGTGCAGAGGACCAGTCGGATTTGCCGAAACAAATTCCACCAAAAATTTTTCTTTGTTATTTGCTGCCATATTTCCATATTTCTTTCTTTCTTTAAGAATCACTTTTAACTCTGTGTACAAAACATTATTTTTAACATGAAGATTTATAAACCCAGCGCCTGCAATCTCAGCTTTTTCTATAAGATTTGGAAGTTTTTTAAATATAACGTCTATTATCTCTTGAGCTGCAACTTTAGGATTCGTTTTAACTTTTTTAGCTATAAGCATAGCGGCGTTGGTTGCAAAATCCGCGTCAATATTCTTCGGCGGAATTTCTACTGTAAAATTAACGCTTTCCGTTATGCCTTTAGATTCTAAATATTCAGTAATTATACCGTTTAAAGCAGTTGTTATTTTTTGTTTTATCATTTCCAAGCCTCATACTTAATCTTTGACGGATCCCACTTATCTTTCGGCGGATTATTATCATCAGATTTTCCTATAACAACAAGAGAAAACGCTTTTATATTTTCAGGAAGATTCAAAAGTTTTTCTATTGCCTCCGACCTCTCTTTGTTTGAGTATATTCCGCACCAAACAGAGCCGTATCCTTTTGCCGTTGCAGCTAAAAGAATATTTTCAGTAGCTGCCGCACAGTCTTGAGGTAAATAATCTTGAAAAACTAAATTTTTGTCGCCAACGACTAAAATAGCCAAAGGTGCTTGTAAAATCATCTGAGCCGCTTGATGGACAGCTGCAAGTTTTTTGTGAGTTTCTTTATCTTTTATTACGAGAAAAGATACGCATCTTGAATTTCTTGCAGTAGGGGCAGATAGTCCTGCTCTTAAAATATAATCTAAATCCTCTTTTTTAACGTCTTCTTTAGTATATTTGCGAACACTCTTTCTCTCAAGTAAAATATCCATTTTCTCTCCTGTTAATTCAGTTTTTCTATTCATGAGGGCAAAATCTCTCGCACCGTTTTCAATTTTCACATCTGAAATCTTAGACATCAATTTATAAAAGGATTGAGCAAAAAAACTTTTTATAATATTCTCGCCTTTTCTAGTTATTCTCTATTGCTCTTGCGCAATCATACCCACCACCTGAGGATACAGCCTAAAACATTTCCAAAATCAAACTCGGATGATCTTGTAAATCAGCATCCAGTATAGCTACATAGTCTCCTTTGCTTTTTTCCAAACCTACAAAAATTGCTGTTTCTTTACCAAAGTTGCGCGAAAATGATATGTAATGTACTCTTTTGTCTTAACCACCAGACACTGTATAGCTTTTTGTTTGAATTTATTTTTATTGTAAATTATACTAAACTTCTTATTTATTTAAACTTTCGCTATGTATATTTGCAACCGTAAAATAATCAAAGTCTTTAAACTTAACGAAATTCTTACAATTCAAAATAAAACTTTAAAAGACTCTTTTATGATATAATACCGCTCATCATGAAAGAAATATTAACTAAAAACTTAAATACTAACCAACAAGAAGCAGTACTATGCACTGAAGGTCCATTAATAATATTTGCCGGCGCAGGAACTGGAAAGACTAGAGTAATAACACATAGAATAGCGTACTTGATATCTATTGGAGTTGCTCCTTGGTCAATACTAGCTGTTACGTTTACTAATAAAGCTGCCGCAGAAATGAAACAAAGGGTAATAGAATTATCCCATGAAACAGGCGAGAAAGTATGGATATCAACATTCCATGCGTTTTGCGCTCATTTTTTAAGAGTTGAAGCTGTAAAAATAGGGATAAATCCTAACTTTCTTATATATGATTTCGGCGAACAAAAAAACGTAATCAAAGACTGCTTAAAAGAGTTGAATCTTGACGAGAAGAAGTTCAAAATATCAAGTATTGCAGATAAAATAAGCCGCGCAAAAGACGATTTAAAAACACCTTCCGACATGGCAGCTCAAGCTGAAGAAGACAGTGATTTTATGGGTACCACTATTGCAAAAATATATCAACTCTATCAAAAAAAATTGGAAAGTTCAGATTCTTTGGATTTTGGAGATCTAATAATGCGTACGGTTGTTTCATTGGAACAATATCCAGCTTTGTTAGAGCATTACCAAGAGAAATACAAGTATATAATGATTGATGAATACCAAGACACAAATCATGCTCAATATATGTTTGCGAAGCTTCTTGCAGCAAAAAACAAAAATATATGCGTAGTTGGTGACGACGATCAGTCAGTTTACTCATGGAGAGGCGCCGATATTAACAATATTTTGGATTTTGAAAATGATTATCCTAACGCCAAAGCAGTAAAGCTAGAACAAAACTACAGATCAACACCTAAAATACTAGAAACCGCTCACAAAGTAGTAAGGCATAACGACGCAAGAGTAAGCAAACACTTATGGACACAAAATCCTGATGATGGAATAGTCTCCATACTAAACACTGCAACAGAAAATGACGAAGCAGCAAAAGTCGCTGAGCTAATATCTCTAAAAAGTATTAGCGCCGAATATAACTTATCTGATTTTGCGGTTTTCTACAGAACAAATGCTCAATCGCGTACTTTTGAAGATGCTCTTAGAAGGGCAGGGATTCCATATGTAATAGTCGGAACTTTAAAATTTTACGACCGCGCTGAAATTAAAGATATAATGACATACTTAAAACTCATACATAATCCCAATGATAATATAAGTTTTAAAAGAATTATAAATATACCTAAAAGAGGCATTGGAAAAACTTCTGTAGAAGCATTAGAAAAGTTTTCAATTATTAAAAATATATCTATTTGGCAAGCAATTGACTCTGCTCAAGAAGCAAACTTAACAAAAGGAGCAATTGCGGCTCTAAAATCTTTTGCTCTTCTTATAAAAGGTTTTATTGATTTAAAAAATAATACTTCAATCAAGGAGATGGCAGAAAAAGTTATACTACATTCTGGATATTTAAAAGATCTTGAAGCTGAAAACTCTCTTGAATCCAGAACAAAAACAGAAAATATTCAAGAATTGATTTCAGCAATTGACGACTTTGAAAAACGCTCCCCCGACAAATCGCTTGCAGGATACCTAACGCAAATAGCCTTGATAAGTGACATAGATTCTTTAGACGAATCTAAAGGTAAAGTTACGTTAATGACATTGCATCTAGCCAAAGGGTTAGAGTTTAAAAATGTTTTTATTTGTGGACTTGAAGAAGGTTTATTCCCTATAGGGGAATCTGCATTTAATCCTCAAGAGTTGGAAGAAGAAAGAAGACTTATGTACGTCGGTATGACAAGAGCTATAAAAAATCTCTATTTGTGCTGGGCTACAGAGAGAACTGTCTATGGCAAAATTAAATGGAATATGCCTTCAAGATTTATCACTGAAGCAGGATTTGGGGAACAAGTTATTGAAAGGCAACACAACATTAAAAACTTTAATCAAGAATTTAATAGAACAAAATGGAATAAGTCGTCTAACCGCCAACAGTATAATAATTTTTCAAGAGCAAAAATTTTGTACAGAAACGAAGATTCGTACAATTATATACCTACAAATGACGAATTAACTAAAGACGAACCTCTTTATACTCCAACTTCAGATTCAAGTCCTTATAAAATAGGAACAATCGTTTCACATCCCATTTTTGGAAAAGGAAAGATTATTGAAAAAAATGGTATTGGAAACGATTTAAAACTTGTTGTTTTATTTGAAACAGGACAATGGAAGAAGCTTCTTGCAAGAGTTGCAAATTTGAGCGTTATATCCTAAGCGAAATTTATTTATATTTTCTTAACTCTTGTTAATCGTTTTCGTCTATAATTTGTTCAGATTGAATTTCTTCAGTGTTTGATTCTATCTCGTTCTGCAAAACTTTTTCGTTCTTGGTAAGAGGCGTTTTGAGCAAAGTACTTATTGCCAATATCACTACTACTATTAAAAGTAACAGTGCAATCACTAATTTATGTTTGTCTTTCATTTCTCCTCCAAACAATATATATTTATACACCTACCTTTACTATTCTATTCTATGAAATTGAATAATTTTATACAATGCTTACATGGATTTTAAAACATTTTTTGGAATCTTTGAAAAAGACATAAAACATAACTGTATTATTTGCCAAAGTTATGATATATCTTTATTTTCAGACAAAATTTCCGTCGGTTTATTTGTAAAATGTGCAAACATCGCAAATGCCACTGTAATAGCTTTGAAAAATAATTTTCTTGCAGGTGACGTAATTCTACATCTAAAAAATACAATTTGCGAAAACATACTTTTATTTGGCAGCTGCGGTGGCTGCAATGGAAGAGGTTATGGTGATGTAATTATAATTGACAAAGCCTATAACCTTGAAAGTTTTTCAACTATGTTGAACTTCAAAGAAGAAGCTGACTATTCCCAATCAACACAACTCTTATTTAATGATTTTTTGGCAAAAAGCGACATAGCTGATATAATAAAAACAAATTCTGCATGTGTAAGTTCTCTGGTTTTAGAATCAAATTTCTTAAGTTGGTTTAAGGAAAAAGAAGTTTCTGTTGCCGATATGGAATCTTCAATAATTTTTTCAGCTGCAAAACACATAAACAAAAGTGCAATAGGATTAACATATGTTACGGATTTTATAGGACAAGCTCCAACGATACACATAGATACCACAGGCAAACAAAAAATAGCAGCTTCTAGAAAAAAATTAGCGGAATCTATTGTGAAATTTTGCGATAGAATTGAATATGACAACTTTAAATGCGACTAACCTTATTGCAGACAGATTTCCTTATTTTGGAATAAATAAATCAAGAGAAATTCTAAGACTCTTGCACGAAATATCAAGTATTGAAAAAATTACAATCAGTGTTATCCTTGCCACATTAACGACAAAAGACTACGAATCAACTAAAAAGGAACTCCTCAAACGCAGATACCCAATAACTTTCGGAAAAGTTCCTTTGAGTTCTTTCTATTTGCCAAAATATGAAGTTGATACAACGGCAAAAGCCGAAATAGCAAACAATCAGTTTTACCCGAAAAATATTTATTATGAACCTGAAGCAAAAAAGTCTGCCTTATTTGAAAATGTAAAAATTTTATTTCCAAACTCTCAATATAATCAAATAAAATCTTTAAAAAACTTTGTTAAAAACAGCTTGTTCACATCAAAAAATTATAATAGTCGCTCCGACAATTTATTTTTAATAAAAGAAAAATATAATTTTTTAAAAAGATGTCCATGCACATCAGGTGTAGTAACTTGCGGATATTCTATTATAAATTTAGGCATTGGCTGTATATACGACTGCAGTTATTGCTTTTTACAGGGTCATCAAAATATTCCAGGAATAGTTATCCCTTACAATATAACAGATTATCTTGAAGATGAAAAAATTGGTAGATTAACACAAGTTCTTTTTAACTATAAAAGAATAGGTAGTGGAGAGTTTACAGACTCTCTAGTTTTTGACCATATTACAAATTTCTCAACTTCCATAATTAATTACTTTAAAAATAAAAAAGATATATTCTTTGAGTTCAAGACGAAAAGTTCAAATATACAAAACCTTTTAAACGCAGGAGGTCAAGAAAATATTGTAGCCGCTTGGAGCGTCAACTCTGACGAAATGACAAAAAACAATGAATTTAAAGCATCTCCTATACAAGAAAGGTTAGAAGCAGCAAAAAAGTGTGCTCAAGCTGGGTTTAGCACTGCATTCCATTTTGATCCTATAATTTACTACCAAGATTGGATGCGGGGATATAAAGAATCTGTAGATATGATTTTTGATATTGTTCCTAACTCAAACATAAAATGGATTAGTCTTGGGACTCTCAGAATGCCTGCCTCTCAAAAAATAATTATTGAAAATCGTTTTCCAGAAACGGAAATTCTTAATGGAGAACTGCTATTAGGACATGATTACAAATTAAGATATTATGAAAACTTAAGAATAGAAATGTATAAATTTATAAACCAAAGAATTCAATCAAAAAAATCTAAAGCAATAGTATATTTGTGTATGGAGCCAAGGAAAATTTGGGAATCCGTATTTAATGTCTAATATTGGGATTTAAGAATGCTAATAAAATTACTTTTTAAACGTTAAAAAGAAAAAAAGACTTGAACTGTAATTCTGATAATAGACTTTCATCTACAAACATAACCATGCCTTATAAAATAATTTATCAAGTTATTATAATCAATTAATTTTTATATACTATAGTAATATCATCTATATACATTTTAGGGAATATTTTTATATATTCGCTCTTTTCGTTAAAGTCTTTTATGTCTGCTAAATATGCATTCGTCACCATTATATGCCTCTCTTTCATCCCACTCTTCT